>JBKPDS010000062.1:0-3121 GCA_046727995.1 Gemmatimonadota bacterium | reverse complement strand
GTCTGCCCGTCGGGGAAGCGCAGCTCCAGCATCTTCGATGTGTTGTTGCGAACGTTGAGCGTGAAGCGGAGTTTTTCCGCGTCATCCTTCGGTCTGGTGATGTCGAAAGTGGTGACGATCGGCGCGCTCATCTCCGCGTCGCGGTGCTTCACAGTGGCAATCGGTTTTTCGTCGTGGGAGAAAGAAGGAGCCGCGGCGAACGCGACTGATGCTGCGCAAAGCAGGGGGAGAATGAGGCGGTTATCCAAGGTAGTAAGCGCGAAACTTTATTGGCGGGCGGGCCAGTCTCACGTAACGTGAGAAGCCCAACTTATCGACACTAAGACGACCGGTCAACTCCGAAGTCACGAACTAACTTCGCGTGATTCTTCGACTTGCATGAGGTTGAAATTTTCGGCCTCTCTTCGGAATGGCGCCATCAGTTCGCTTGTGAAAATCTTCACAAGCAGCTAAATTCAGCGCGGAATGGATGACGAAAAGCGGTCGGGACCGAGCCCCAAACAGGGCCTGTCCGGCGCCAATTTCGCCGGCATGGGACTCCAGTTCGCGGTCGCGATCATCGTCTTCCTCTTCGTTGGACAATGGCTCGATAACCGGCTCGGCCTCAACGGGTTATTCACCGTCATTGGCGTCTTCGTTGGTGCAGCCGCCGCGTTCTACAACATGTACCGCAAAATCAGCGCGGCTCAGAAGCAGGACGACGAGGAGAGGAAAGCGAGACGATGAAGGAAAAGCGAGCGCTGGGCTTTTTCGCCGGAGTCTCGGCCTCGCTGATAATCGTCGCAACAATCATTCTGAGGACGTACTACCGCACGGTCGATCAGCATAACGCGATGCTGGTCTCGGCTGGACTGGCTTTCGCAGTACAGCTCGGCTCCTATGCGCTGCTCCGACCGGCACGGCCTGGCCACGGCTTCCGGGGTGAGTTGCTGTTGCGGTGGGGGCTCGGCGCAGTGCTCCGTCTGTTCGTGCTGGTGCTGTACGCGCCCCTGGCGAGGATAGTGAACCTCTCCATCGAGGCGGCGCTGGTAAGTCTGGTGACGTTTTTCTTTCTGACGATGATGGCCGAACCGCTGCTGCTCGAATATGATCGCTGACCAAAAAGACTTCATCACACCGCACATCACGGATTCGCACACGCTCGATTATCCGTGTTTCTCGCACGGAGCGCACTGGTACCAGAGCGTGATCCCGCAGGCGTGCGAGCTCCAGCTCCCGCACATCGCGCCAATCCACATCGGCCGCTTCGCCCTCGACATCTCGATAACCAGACACGTCGTCATGATCTGGATCGCAGCTTTCCTGTGCCTCGTCACGACTCTGCTGGCGTTGCGCGCGCACAACCGGCGCACTCGAGAAGGCAAAGCGCCGAGGGGGCTGGGGAATGGCTTGGAAGCGGTCGTGCTCTATTTGCGCAACGAAGTCGTGCTTCCCAATGTCGGCCCGCACGGCAACGCCTACGTTCCCTACATCCTGACTCTGTTTTTCTTCATCCTGTACGCCAACCTGCTGGGGCTCGTCCCCTACGGAGCGACCGCCACCGGCAACATCTCGGTGACGGCGACGTTGGCGATCGTCACCTTCATCGTGATCGAGATTTCGGGCATGCGGGCGCTGGGACTCGGCTACATCAAAACGATCGTTTTCTGGCCGCATGATATGTCGCTGGCGATGAAGCTCCCGATCACCTTCGTGCTGACACCGATCGAGATCATCGGGAAATTCACCAAGCCGTTCGCTCTGGCGATCCGGCTTTTTGCAAACATGGTGTCGGGCCACGTAGTTCTGCTGGCGCTGATCAGCCTTATCTTCACCTTCGGTTCCTGGTTCCTGGTCCCGGCGCCGATCCTTATGGCGCTCGGCATCTCGCTCATCGAGATTCTGGTTGCATTTCTGCAGGCGTTCATCTTTGCGCTGTTGTCCGCCGTTTTCATCGGGCTTATTCGCGAGGGTGCGCACTGACGCGGAGATTGCTCAACTCCGCATATGTATCCGGCCGAGCGGGCCGGAGAATTCCGTTGGAGCGAGAGCTCCGCTGACGGATAGCGATTTCGTGATCGCGAGCACGACTAATCACGATTCTTGAAAGGGGTAAGAAAATGGTCTCGATCTTTCCACTGCTTCAGGCTGCAGCCACGTTCTCCCGCGAGTACACTGGAGCGTGGGGAATGCTCGGCGCCGGCATCGGCGCTGGTCTGGCCGTGATCGGTGCCGGCATCGGTATCGGACGCCTGGCTGGGCAGGCGATGGACGGCATGGCGCGCCAGCCGGAGATGGCCGCCCGCATTCAGACGGGAGCGATCATCTTCGCCGCGCTCGTCGAGGGAGTGGCGCTGTTCGCAGTCGTCATCGCGTTCCTTATTCAGGGTAAGTTCAAGTTCTAGGTCACCGGCGCGGACCGCGGTGGGGTGCACCGCGGTCTGCGATCGGAAATCGAATCACCGAAGAGAAGAGGCGGAGGTCCGCCCAACATGACGCAACCATGACCCATCTCATATTCACACTGCTGCAGACGGCACAGGTGGCACCGGAAGAGTCCGGACAGGCTGGCGACCTGCTATCGCCAAACGGCGGCCTGATGTTCTGGACGCTCATCGTCTTCGTTATCCTGCTCGTGGTTCTCGGAAAATTCGTCTTCCCGGCGATTACGTCGGCGGTCGAGGCCCGCGAAAAGGCACTCGAAGAAGCGATCGAGGGTGCCAAACGCGATCGTGAAGCAGCCGCGCAAGCGCTGGCCGAGCAGCAGAAGCAGATCGAAGCGGCGCGCAATGAAGCCCAGAAGATCATCGCCGAAGGCCGTCAGGTCGGCGAGAAGGTCCGGGCCCAGATGATTGACGAGACCCACGCGCAACAGCAGCAGATGCTGGAGCGCGCGCGGCGGGAGATCGAGCTGGAGAAGGAGCGGGCGATCGCGGAGATGCGCCGCGAGGCCGTCGAGCTAGCCATCGCCGGGGCGAGCAAAGTCATCGAGAAGAATCTAGACGACGACGCAAATCGCAAGATCGTGGAGAGCTTCCTCTCCTCCATTCCCGCGGGCGGAGCCAATCGCGGATGAACGAGTCGACGATCGGCCGCAACTACGCCGAGGCGCTGCTGACCCTGGCGCAGAAGGATGGCGACG
>JBKPDS010000061.1:0-9425 GCA_046727995.1 Gemmatimonadota bacterium | reverse complement strand
GCTCATCCTTTGGATTCTCGGCTTCTTCGTGGTGCACGTGGGTGGGGGGCTGATCCATCTGCTGCTCGTGATCGCAGTGATCGTGATCATCTATCGTCTCATCACTGGCCGACCAGTCGTATAGCGAAAGTTTCACCTGGCCGCGGCGACTCAGTTGCTTCGGCGCAATGCTGTCCTCCACCATCCGGTCATGCACGAGAGTGGAGGGCAGCATTTTGCATCCGGTCCGCTGAGGTATACTGAGGACGCGATGCCGGAGTCAATCACTGCGTCCCGGTCCATTTTGTCTGCGGTGAGAGTCATCCTCTACGAGCCGCAGGATCCCGTCAACATCGCGGCGACGATCCGCGCGATGAAGAACATGGGCTGCTCCGATCTGTATCTCGTGCGCTCCGTCGAGTACGATCCGTGGCGGCTCGCCGGCATCGCGCACGATACGGCGGACATCATCGAGCGCATCAGGAATTGCGAAACGATCGAGGAAGCGCTGGCGGGCGTGGTCAGAGTCGCCGGATTCACCGCCAGGCGTAGAGCGGCGAAGCGCGACGTCACCACACCCCGCTCGGCGAGTGCCGATCTCCTCGAGTTTGGCCGCACCGGTCCGGTGGCAGTTCTCTTTGGCCGAGAGGACAAGGGCTTGCCGAACGAGATTCTGGATCGGGCCCATCTGCTGGTGACGATCCCCACCACCGGCCACGCGTCGCTGAATCTGGCTCAGGCAGTTCTGCTTGCTCTGTACGAGTTGCATCTGACCGCCGCCGACGCCACGCGCACGCTGGCACCACCGCGGAAGGACGCTCCTCCGGCGACTGCGGAAGAGTACGAGCAACTTTTTGCCGACACCGAGCGCGCTCTCTACCAGATCGATTTTTTCAAGACGAGATTTCACGAGCACATCATGAGAACGGTGCGCACGCTCTTCTATCGTGCTACTCCCGATTCGCGCGAGCTCGCGCTGCTGCGTGCGATTTTCATCGAAGTTGTGCGGACAATCGAGCGCATCACCAAGCGAAAGGCAGGAGGTTTGCAGCAGTGACGCGCACTTGCGCCACACTACCTGTCCGAACATTTTTCCGCCTGTCGAAAGCTTGTGAAATTCTTCACAAAGCCGACCGAATAACTCGCCTTTACAATTAACAGCGGATGAACTTGCGAAGCAGATGGCTCGCAGTGCCTGGTTTCATATGCATTGCGGTACTCGCCACCATGCTCTCGGCATACAGCGGCGCTTCTTCATCGGAAGGAAACAGTCCGGTCCAACCGGTCAAATTCCGCCACACGATTCACGTGGACACGCTGAAGATGAACTGCCTCTACTGTCACTTCTCCGCCAACAAATCGTTCGATCCGGGCCTGCCGGCGATGAGCACCTGCATGGGGTGTCACACCGTTGTCCAGGGATCCACCGACGACAACAAGGCGGAGATTAAAAAGCTTGCCGGATTCTGGGACAAGAAAGAGCCGGTGCCGTGGATCCGCATCCACAAGCTTCCCGAGTACGTGCACTTTCCGCACATGCGCCACATCAATGCCGGCGTAACCTGTCAAACGTGCCACGGTCAGATCCAGACGATGAAGCAGGTCTATCAGGCTTCGTCGCTCAACATGGGCTGGTGCGTCAACTGCCACATCGGCCAGTCGAATCCACCATTCCGGGCGCGCTATGACTGCAGCGCGTGTCACTACTAGCGATGAGCACTGATCAGGATCGCTCGGAGTCCGCCGGCGCCGTCGCGCCGAACGGTGTCAAGCGCCGCGAGTTTCTCAAAGTCCTCGGCGTCGGCACCGCAGCGACGACGATGCTCGGGTGCACGCAGGAGAAAGTTGAAAAGCTCATTCCGTATCTGATCTCTCCCGATCAGACGGTACCTGGTGTCTCGAATTATTACGCTACGACCTGCCGGGAATGCTCGGCGGGTTGCGGAGTGATTGCGGAGACACGCGACGGGCGTACGATCAAGCTCGAGGGAAACCCGGAGCATCCGGTCAATCGCGGAGCTCTCTGCGCGCGCGGACAGGCGTCATTGCAGGGTCTCTACAATCCGGATCGATATCGGGGGCCGATGGCGCGCAAGAACGGCCAGCTGCAACAGGTGACCTGGGACGAAGCGCTCCAGATCTTCGCGCAAAAGCTGGGTGAGACGCGCAGCAAAGGCGCCGCGGGTAACGCCGTCTTCATCAATCAGCACGAGAGTGGAAGCTTTCCCGGCTTTCTCGATGCCTGGCTCAACGCCTTCGGGATGCCGCCGCATCTCAGCTACGACGCCGGCGCGGATCACGCCGTCATTGCGGCCAATCGACAGACGTATGGCGTGGCATGGCCGCGACTCGATTTTCGGGCCGCGCGACTGATCGTATCCATTGGCGCCGATTTCCTCGACAGCTGGGGCGCAATGGTACCGCAGCAGCTCGATTTCGCGGAGGCGAGAGCGGATCATGAAAACGGTCCCCGGTTGATCTACGTCGGTCCGCGTCGCTCGCTTACCGGACTCAACGCCGACCAGTGGATCGACTGCAAACCGGGCAGCGAGATGGCGATAGTCCAACTGTTGGGCGGCCAGACGTCTGCTCAAGCCGCCGCGCAGGCGACGGGCGTGAGTGAGACCGTACTCGACGCGTTTGCACGCGAGTTTGCCTCGACGACGCCGAGTATCGTCGTCGCCGGCGGCGGAGGAGCGGATGGATTGGAAGTCGCGCTCGCCGCGAACGCGTTGAATTCGCGAGGCAATGTCGGCGCGACCATCAAGCCCGGCGAAGGCCACCTCGGGTTCGATCGAATGGCTTCGCCGGCGGAGCTGCGCGCGCTCGTCACGCGCATGAACAGCGGTGGCGTCTCACTGCTGATGGTGCGCGGCGCAAATCCGGCGTTCACGCTACCAAAGGCCGCCGGGTTCACCGAGGCAATGGCGAAGGTTCCATTCAAGGTCAGCTTCTCGAGTTATCCGGATGAGACGACCGAGCTCGCCGACCTCATTCTTCCCGATCACCACTTCCTCGAGCAGTGGGGAGATGCGGAGCCGATTCGGGGCACGATCTCACTGCAGCAGCCGACGATGGATCCGGTCTTCGACACCCGCGCGACATCCGACGTGTTGATCGCCGTTGCCAAGAAGGATCCGGCGAATGCGGCGCGTTACCCCACCGCTGACTACCGCAGCTGGTTGATCAGTCGTTTCCCCGGCGGAGCGGCTGCACTGACCGCGGCGCTCCCGCATGGAATCGCGTCGGGCTCGCTCGCGGAGCCGACGACGACGCGTCCCGTTCCACCCGTGCAGGCGCCGGCGCCGATCGAGCAGTCCAGTGGCAACATGTACCTCGTCGTCTACCCGCATCCGTTCATCGGCGATGGCCGTGGCGCCAACAAACCGTGGCTCCAGGAAATTCCGGATCCGGTCACGAAGATCTGCTGGCAAACCGTAGCCGAGATGAATCCGGCGACTGCGGAAAGGATGGGATTGGCGAATGGTGATCTCGTCACAGTTCGTACTGCCGCCGGTAGTCTGACACTGCCAGTGCTTCGCTATCCCGGCATTCAACGCGACACCGTGGCGATTGGGACCGGGCGCGGACACACGCGCGCCGGGCGCTACGCGAAGGCCGGCCTCAATCCGCTGGAGATTCTTCCGCTAGGAGAAGATCGCGCCGGCGGAATCGCATTCGTTTCGACGAAAGCAGACGTCAAGAAGGCGGGTGGCTATGCGCACATCGTCACCACTGAAGGAACCGCGAGACAACACGGACGCGGCATTGGACAGGCAATCGCGATCGCGGACCTGAGGGCGGGGAGACCCGGCTACGATTCCGGCAACGCGAACGCATCAGAGATCGCACAAGCAGGGGGGACTGAAGCCGCGACGGGCGAGCAGGCGGCGGGCGCGCAGCACGGCGAGGAAATGCCGGGCGATGCATCGCACGCATTCCTGCCGGGAATGAGATCTCCGGTCGCCAACGATGCCGAGGGAGAGCAGGGGAGTCCGCGCTCCAACGAGAAAGGCATGTACGATCCGAAGCACTGGAGCGGCATGACCAAACGGCGTTGGGCGATGACGGTCGATCTGGCGCGCTGTACGGGTTGCGCTGCGTGCGTGAGCGCGTGTTACGCGGAGAACAACATCCCGACGGTCGGAGCCGACTGGCAGGTCGGAAAAGTTCTGCCCGATCGTACCGGCTTCGGCGCCAATCTGCTGCGCAGCCGCGAGATGGCGTGGATTCGCATCGAGCGCTACTACGAGGGGCCCGGTGGTGAGGACGGCAGCGCGAACTTCGACACGCGCTTCGTGCCGATGATGTGTCAGCACTGCGGCAACGCTCCCTGCGAACCGGTGTGCCCCGTCTACGCCACGTATCACTCGCCGGACGGTCTCAACGTGCAGGTCTACAATCGCTGCGTCGGCACCCGCTATTGCTCGAACAACTGCCCGTACAAGGTTCGGTACTTCAACTGGTTCGGTTACGGCGAGCCGGCACGCCCACAGTACGCGTTCCCGGAGCCGCTCAACTGGCAGCTCAACCCGGATGTAACCGTTCGCGGAAAGGGCGTGATGGAGAAGTGCAGCTTCTGCGTCCAGAGGATTCGCGAGGCGGAAAACCGCGCCACACTCGAGAAGCGCCCACTGAAACCGGACGAGTTCACGACGGCGTGCGCGGCCTCGTGTCCGTCGCGCGCGATCGTGTTTGGTGACGCCGCCGACGAGAACTGGACCGTCACCCAGCTAGCGAAAGACGCGCGCGCATATCACGTCTTCGAGGAGCTGAACACGTATACCGCGGTGGTTTACCTGAAGAAGGTGACGCATCCCACGCTGGCGGGGAGGGCCTAGTATGGCGACCGTCACCAGGCCGGTACCATCGCGCGACGAACCGCGCCGCCCCAACATCGCCACTGCGGGCGTCCAGCTCCCGGCGGTCAGAGACTACGAGCAGGTCGATCGAGAGATCAGCGGGACACTAAGGCCGACGCTCTTCTGGTTCATCGGACTCGGCGTCGCCGTTTTCTTCCTCATCATCGGTATCAGCGCCTGGATGTACCAGATCTACAGCGGTCTGGGAGTCGCGGGCTACAATCCGCCGGTGATGTGGGGCGTGTACATCATCACCTTCGTTTTCTGGATCGGTATCGGACACGCCGGTACGCTGATCTCGGCGATTCTGTATCTGTTCCGAGCCGGTTTCCGCACCACGATTTACCGCTGCGCGGAAGCGATGACCGTGTTCGCGGTGATGACCGCGGCGCTGTTTCCGATTCTGCACCTCGGACGGCCGTGGAAATTCTTCTGGCTGATCCCGTATCCGAACTGGCGTTACATCTGGCCGCAGTTCAAGAGCCCGCTCGTGTGGGACGTGTTCGCGATCCTGACCTATTTCACGATCTCGAGCACTTTCCTCTTCATCGGTCTGATTCCCGATATTGCGGTGCTGCGCGACCGCGAGAGAATCAGCCCGATCCGGAAGACCGTTTACACGATGCTCTCGCTTGGCTGGCGCAACACCGACAACGAGTGGCGGCATTTCGCACGCGCTTATCTGTTCCTGGCGGCGTTTTCCACGCCGCTGGTGCTGTCGGTGCACTCCGTCGTGTCGTTCGACTTTGCGATGGCGCTCACACCCGGCTGGCACACGACGATCTTTCCACCCTACTTCGTCGCCGGGGCGATTTTCTCGGGAATGGGGATGGTGTTCACCATCATCATCCCGCTCAGGAAGTGGTTCGGCCTCCGGCACTACGTCACGATCAATCACCTCGACGCCGCGGCCAAGCTGGCGCTCTTCACGTCGCTCGTCGTCGGCTGCGCCTACATGAACGAGTGGTTCGTGGCGTGGTTCAGCGGCAACGAAGCCGAGAAGAGTTTCTTCGCGAATCGAATCTGGGGCCAGTGGTGGTGGGCGTCGGCGATTCTTTACACCTGCAACATGGTGCTGCCGCTGTCGCTGTTCGTGCAAAGGCTGCGGCGCAGCGCGGCCTGGCTGTTCATCATCTCGTTCACGATCAACATCGGGATGTGGTTCGAGCGCTTCGTCATCGTCGTGCCCTCGCTCTCGCACGAGTTCGAACCGTGGCAGTGGACGAGTTATCGGCCGACGTGGGTAGACTACGCGATTCTGGCCGGCAGCTTCGGCTGGTTCTCGATGTGGTTCATGCTGTTCATCAAGCAGCTGCCGGTGATCGCCATCGCGGAGGTGAAGGAAATCGTTCCGCCGCGGTTGCGGACGGCGCACCCACATGGAATCGATCCGGCGGGTCGCCACTTCGAGTTCGAGCCGGACACTCCGGGAGAATACGCCTGATGCGCGGCGTGCTGGGTGCTTTCCGTGAGCTGGACGCCGCCGTCAGCGCGATCGAGGCGCTGAAGCAAAAGAACGTCGGCATGATCCGCGTTTATACGCCGACGCCGCGTCACGAGCTGGAGGAAGCGATTCAGGCGCCGCCCAGTCCGGTGAGGAGGTTCACACTCATCGGCGGATTGCTCGGCGTCACCTTCGGATACTGGATTGCGATCTGGGCGTCGGATTATTGGCCGCTGGTCGTCGGCGGCAAGCCGATCGCGTCGTGGGTGCCGTACACGATTTTCGGCTTCGAGGTGATGGTCCTCATCGGCGGCCTCTCTACGGTTGCCGGTCTGTTGATCACCGCGCGGGTGCCGAGGCTCACGATGCAGGTGGGTTACGATCCGCGCTTCAGTCACGGCGATTACGGCATCTGGGTCGAATGTCCCCCGGAGCAAGCGAGAACGGCCGAGGATGTTTTGCGTCAGCACGGGGCAGTGGAGGTGCGACGTGAGCGCTAGGCTACGAGTGATCGTCTTCGCGCTGCCGTTGCTGCTCACCGCGTGCGAGTGGTTCACTGATTTCAAGCGACAGCCGTCGATCTGGACGTGGGAGCCGGTGAAGGACACCCTGACGCCGTCCCGCGGCAATCCGCAGATGTCCGTTCCAACCACCGGAACGGCTGTCGCCGGATTCCAGGTCTCGTACGGTGCGTTCCCGGCGACGATCGATTCCATGTCGGGTCTGCGCAATCCGACGCCGGCGAGCGATTCATCACTCGCCAATGGCAGAAAATATTTTCAGATCAACTGCGCCGTCTGTCACGGTGACCGCGCGATGGGAGACGGACCGGCGACCAGATTTGGCATGCCGGGCATCAATCTGACATCGGATGTGACGAAGGCTCGGACAGATGGCTACATCTTCGGGATGATTCGCAACGGGCGCGGACTGATGCCGCCGTACAATCGAATCGAAGAGATGGATCGCTGGGACGTCGTGAACTACGTGCGCGCTTTGCAGGGGGTGAGCGGCAAGTCCGTCGTCGTCGGTCCACTCGCGGCGCCCGGAGTGACCGGCGACAAGGTTCCCGGCGCGACGAAGCTCGGGCCGAATCAGCCGGCGCCGTTCTACAATCCGAGGAGCCTCTTGCCCGGCGGACAGCAGACGCCGGCGACGAATGCACCAGGCGCCCAGCAGGGAGTCGCCCCTCCCACCGACACTTCCGCTGTTCGCTCGCGAGCCGATTCGCTCAGAGCCAGGAGCGACAGCCTCCGCGCGAGGAGAATCCGGTGAGCGCTCACGACGCCCACGCTCTGTCGCGCGAAGAGGTATTGGTCGGCATCGATCGTCCCACGCTGCCGATCCTCAAAACGATCTCGCTGGTTCTCGCCGCAATCGGGCTGATCGTCTTCATCATCGGTCTGTTCGTGCAGCCTGATCGAGCCTGGCAGTCATTGTTCGTCAACTGGCTGTACTTCACCTCGATCTCGTCGGCCGGAGTGATGTTCGTCGCCGTACAGCGCATCACGACGGCGCGCTGGTCGCGACCGATCATTCGCTTTCTGGAAGGCTACGTCGCGTTTCTTCCGGTCGCCTTCGTGCTGCTGCTGCTGATCCTGTTTCTCGGCAAGCATCACGTCTTCTGGTGGTCGAACCGCGTTCCGGAGATTCATGAAAAGGCGGTCTATCTGAATCCGCCGTTCTTCTTCACGCGAGTCATCGGTATTGCGCTGATCATCACGTCGCTCAGCCTCTGGTACATCTACACGACGGTTCGTCTCGACGTCGGCATCGTGGCAGAGGCCGGCGCCAACTGGGCGCGCGGACTGCGCGAGCGGATGCGGAGAAACTTCCGCGACGAGCGGAGAGAGCTTCACTCGACGCACTCGCTCCAGGGTCGCCTCGCGGTTTTTCTCGCCTTCGCCTTCGCGTTTGGGTGGATCGTGCTGTCGTGGGATCTCTCGATGTCCATCGATCCCCATTTTCAGAGCACGATGTACGGGTGGTGGTTCTTCATGGGAGCCTGGGTGGCGGCGCTCGCCAGCTGGTCGCTCATCACCATGGCGTGGCGCAGGTATCTGGCTCGCTACGACCTGATCCAGGACAAGCACTTCCACGACCTCGGCAAACTCGTCTTCGCCTTCACTGCATTCTGGGGGTACATCACCTTCGGCCAGTACCTCGTCATCTGGTACGGCAACATGGGCGAGGAGACGCACTGGATGCATCTGCGGCTCATTCAGGGTTGGCGGATTCCAACTCTGATCACGGTCGCTCTGATGTTCGTCTTCCCGTTCTTCGGACTGCTGTCGCGCGCGGCGAAGGTTTTTCTGCCGACGTTCGTGCTGTTCTCGGCTTGCACGGTGGTCGGCTTGTGGATGACGCGGTATCTCGAGGTCTATCCATCCATCTACGGCGTGTTGACCAACATTCCGCTCGGACTCTGGGAAATCGGCATCACCGCTGGAATGCTGGGCATCTGGGGATTCTGCTATCTGTCGTTCATGGACGCGTTCCCGCGGGTGCGCGTGCTGCTGATGACGTCGCCGTATCGCGATGAAGTGCAAGTCCCAGTGAATCCGCACACGATGGAGCCGCTCCCCGCGCACGAGTAGTCGCATTTGGATGGACAAATCGTTGGTCGACACGGCACGTCCCTCTTTTATATTTCGGACTGCGGGGCGTTAGCTCAGCTGGGAGAGCGCCTGGTTTGCAACCAGGAGGTCGCAGGTTCGATCCCTGTACGCTCCATACACTTACAAATTGCGGGGTCAGTTTGGGGTCAGTTTCTCCCCGGAGACCCGATCAAGAATTTTGCGCGGGTGTGCCATTACGGACAGCATTGTTGCTTCGTCCGGCTGCTGGTAGCACCGTAGCAGCGTAGTCACATCGCTCCAGCCCCCAGCTGCAGCAACATCGGCGGTCGGTAACTCTTTCCTGCTTGTCGCCCATGCTCGCCTGTAAGCGTGCCACAGAGCGATCCGTCCAACTTTTTCAGTCCGGCGTCGGACTAGGAATTGATCGCGGAATGACACCGAGGTAGCTATGCCCACGCTCATTGCACGCGTAACGAACGTTGCAGCTGACGAGCACTTTTCGGATGCGGCTTCGCCGAAACGGTGGTAGTGTGCTTGCTCTGAACTAAACCATCCAAGAGC
>JBKPDS010000060.1:0-8548 GCA_046727995.1 Gemmatimonadota bacterium | reverse complement strand
CCGCCGCCACCAAAACCGCCACCGAGCGTTGGCGCACGGCCACCCAGCGTGTCGAGCTTGGCGATGTATTCCCGGATCGTCTTCGCGGCGGCGCTCGTCGAGTCGCTTGCCGTCATCGCGCGAAGCTGCGCTCGCGTCGTGTCTGTCAGCCGAAATGCATCCCATGCCACTCGCTCCAACGCGTTCAGCTTCCTGATCAACGCATCCTGGGCCTTCAGCGCCGCGAGACTCGCCGGCGACCGCGGATCGCTGGTGACTGTCACGCGTTGCGTCTGCGACTTTCCGTTGGCGGTGAGACGCACGGTGTAGGTACCGGGCGGCACCAGCGCACCTTCGGGCGATGCCGGCGTCTCGCCCGGATTGGCGTTGATCTCGAATGAGTGCGTAAATGCCGGTGGGGCGTCGTAGCGCAAATCCCAATTCACGCGGTGCATGCCGGCGTCCGCGGGCAGCGGCTGCTCCACTTTCACCCAGAAGTTCGGATGCGGCGGACGCGCCGCTTCGGGCACCGGCGCGCTGGGATCGCTGGAATAGTGCCGCACCGCCGCGCCGGCGGAATCGAGCACCTCGAGCATCACTCTGCCACTCGGCTTCGATCCAAGCCAGTAGTAGATGATGGCGCCGTCCGGCGGATTCAGCGCGTGCGGCACTTCGGGCGGGAAAGGAGTGTCCGCGCCGACGTTGCGTCGCACACGCACCGCGCCGTCCGGCTTGAAGAGGTGCACGTCCTCGTTCGCGGTGGCGTTGGTGAACTGCCACAGCACCGCGTAGTCGTCCAGGACGAATATCCCACGACCGTACGTGCCAACAATGAGATCGTTGCCTTTGATGGCGATGTCGCGGAACGACGTGGTCGGCAGGTTAAGTATTAGCGATTGCCACGAGTCACCGTCGTCGAACGAGACGTACATCGCGCTCTCGGTGCCGAGGAAGAGCAAACCGGGACGCTTCGGATCTTCGCGGAGGATGCGCGCGTAGCTGCCGTTCGATTCGCCAGTGGCGAGTCCGTTGGTAATTAGCGTCCACGTCTTCCCGTAATCGCGCGTGCGATATACGTACGGGTTGTAATCGGCTGACCCTCGCGCATCGGCCGTGACGTACGCCTCGGCGGCATTCGTGTGCGACGGTTCCACCGAGTGGATCTGTCCGGGGTGAGAGAAGTTGGACACGTCGCTCCAGGTGCGGCCGTTGTCGCGCGTGAGTTTCACGAGTCCTGTGTTGACTCCCACCCAGATCGTGCCGCGTGCGACTGTAGATGCGCCGATCGACATGATCGTGCCGGGAATCGGCTCGCCCGGCTTCGGCGTCGCCGTGTCCGCGGGAATCGGGAAGTTCGCCGGATAGCCGAGGTTCGGGCTCATCTTCGTCCAATGCGCGCCTCCGTCCGACGTCGACATGAGATACTGAAAGCCGGCGAGGAGCCTGTGTGGATCCCAGGGGTCGAACAGCAGTGGCGCGTCGCTGTTGATGCGCAGTCGTAGCGACTGATCCTGCGCCGGGCTCACGTTCACCCACTGCTCGCTCGGATAGGAAATCCTGATGACGCCGTTGCCAGTGGCGTACACGGTATTCGGATCGAGCGGGTCCGGCAGAATGGTGCCCCACTCCCAGCCATTCACCGGATCCCAGTCGAGCGGCGTCACGGCGCCGAGGTTGCCGCGCGCGCGTGTGCGCACGGCGCCCGCGTCCTGCTGCGACGCGTAGATCCAGTACGGGAACGAGTTGTCCGTGGAGACGTGGTAGACCTGCTCGTTGGACTGGTTGTACCACGAGCTCCAGGTGGCGCCGCCGTCGAGCGACACGATCGCGCCCTGGTCGTAGCCGAGGATCATGCGCTTCCCGTCGGTGGGATCGATCCAGCCTTGTTGCGGATCGTCGCCACCCGGCGCGCCCTTGAAACCAGTGAAGGTGTTGCCGCCATCGCGCGAGATGTACGCCGCGGTGTTGAAGACGTAGACGATGTCCGGATTCTTCGGATCGACGTACACGCCGCAGTTGTAGCCGCCCTGTCCGTTGCGGATGCGCGTGTCGGCCGCGTCCATCTGCTTCCAGGTGGCGCCACCGTCGTCCGAGCGGAAGAACCCGACGTTGGTGGTGAAGTAGACGCGCTGCGCGTTGGTGCCGTTGGCGACGGCGATCGAGGTGCGACCCGGGATGCGCGGCAAGCCACCGCCGGTGAGCTCTTTCCAGGTGACGCCGCCGTCTAGCGATTTGTATATGGAAGTGCCGGTCGGACCTTGAGAGCGCTGCGCACCAGCGGGGCCTCCGCCGCCGCCGAGTCCTCCCGGCGGCACGACGGGAGGACCGCTCGGCACCGCCGTGTAGTGGCGCACGGTCGTCGCGAACACAACGTCCGGCCCGTCGAATGCAATCGCCAATTTCTGGATCCCCGTCGAGTCGTCGACGAACAGCGTGCGCGTCCAGCTGCCCCCGCCATTCGTGGAGCGGAATACGCCACGGTCGCCGCTCTTATGCCGGACATCGCCCTGAGCGGCGACGAGTACGGCGTTCGCGTCGCGCGGGTCAACGACAATGCTCGGGATCTGCTTCGTCTTCTCGAGACCGATGCGGGTCCACGTCGCGCCCGCATCGGTGCTCTTGTACATGCCGTTGCCTTCGGCGATTCCACCGCCTGCGATCAGGTCGCCGGTGCCGACGTAGATGGTGTTGCCGTTCGACGGCGCGACTTCCAGGGCACCAATCACCTCGGCGTCCTTGACGCTGTCGAAGATTGGCCACCAGGTGGCACCGGCGTTGGTCGTCTTCCACACACCGCCGGCGGGCATGCCGATGTAAAACGTTCCCGGTTGGCCAATCACGCCGGAGACCGCGGAGATGCGGCCGCCGCGGAACGGACCGACGTTGCGCCAGACAAGCCCGGAGAGCAACTCAGGTCTGATGGGTGTCGCCGCGATGGAGATGGCGGCAACGGTGATTGCGGCGACAGTGAAGAAGACAGCGTGTTTCGTATTCATCGCGATGCTGGATGGAGGAAGTGGTTGGATTCTCTAATATGCATTTACTGCGGGTGCTAAGTTTCGTCTCGCGTATCGGCAGATCCCTTAGCTCCGATGGTATGAAATGGAAATGGCCTCTTCGGCGCGAGGAGCAGCCGGAGTTCGGGTTCGTCTATGTGAATCAGGATGGATCTGCCCGTGAGCTGTCCGCAAACGAGCGCGCGTATCTGTCCACGGATTTTGCCGGTGCCGACGGCGGGCGACCGTACATAAAGTCGAATTACGACGAGCGCGACGGTTGGGGAAGTCTATCCGGATTTCTCGAGCGACGGTCGCTACCTGATCACTTCAAAGTAGAACCGGTGAATCCGGATTACGACAAGTTGGTAAAACAACTTCAGACAGACCCGTTGGCGCTAAACCGCGCGGCCGGAGACATCATTGTCGCCAACGCGGACGGCTCCGTAACCTGCACGCCGAACCCAGATATCCCGCACCGGGAACGCTTCGAACGGTCGCGCAATTATCGATTGGCAGAACAGCGACGCCGCGAAGATTTGGCCAAGACGTAACGGATGCCTTCCATTGGAGCGAGGTGCTTGCATGGAGATGATGTATCGAGAGCGGTGGGAGGAGGAGATCGCCGAGATGCGGCGGGTGCTCGCCGGTCTTGCGATGAAGGAGGAGTGTAAGTGGGGTAAGCCCACCTACACAGTGGATGGAAAGAACATCGTCATCATGCAGGGCTTCAAAGAGTACTTTGCGCTGGGCTTCTTTCAAGGCGCCCTGCTGACGGACCCCAAGAAGGTGCTGGTGCAGCTCGGCCAGACGCACGCTGGGCGCGTGATGAAGTTCACCAGCGCGAAGGACATCACGAAAAAGGCGGCGACCATCAAGGCCTACGTGCGCGAGGCCATCGCAGTCGAGAAGGCTGGGCTGCGGATGAAGGCGAGGACGACCTCAGATTTTCCAGTTCCCGAAGAGCTGAGGCAGCGGTTCCGAAGGGACCCGCGTTTCAAGCGCGCCTTCGAGGCGCTGACGCCGGGGCGGCAGAGGAGTTACCTGTACCACTTTGCAGCGGCCAAGCAGTCGGCGACGCGGGCAGCGCGAATCGAAAAGGCGATGCCCGCGATATTCGAAGGCAGAGGGTTCTTGGAGAGACGCTAAGTAGAGTGAATCAGGGACCGACTCGATCGATCCTTCGCACTGGCGGCCGCCTCAAGGAAGTTTCCGCTTCTCGCGGTCGGTGAGTTCAGCCTTGGCGGTATCCCCGCGGCTGCCTGGCAATTCTTGCATTTTCGCTCGCCTCGCCAAAGCGAGCGAACCAGAGGCGGAGATCGCGCAAGCAACGGCGAACGTGGGAGCGATCGCTAGCACGTCTCCGAATTCAAGGGACGCGGCCCTGGTGAAGATGGCCGATAGCAGGACACCGCCCACGGCACCCCACGCCGCAAAGCGCGGAAGCGTCAACTGATCAAACCCGCGACGGCCCTCGGCCAGCATGAGGAGCCCGGAGAATATGACGCCGGCAATGAAGCCGAGCACACCGAAGACGAGAGGGAACGGAACGTCGGTATTGAAGCCAAACAGCCAACGCGGCACCATGCCCGCAACGGACCATGCGGCTCCCCAAGTGAAGCCCATCCCGATTGCACCGCGAATGCGTCGCATCCACTTCCCCATGATTGCCTCCGACCCCAGCGCCGCGCACCAACTCAGCCTCTGCGCCAGTCGAGCGCCAAGTACTTTGTGCTGCAAAGTATCAGTCGGTGGGACGAGATTCAAGAGCGCTCATCGCCTATCTGACGAGCCCGTGCGCAAGCCCAGCGCGCATTGCGATCCTCGCGCCTGCCCCCGGGTTGCGGGGCCAGCCTTCACTCAGATCAGTACCCTGGGTTCTGCGTCAGCGACGGATTGGCGTTGATCTGCGACTGCGGAATCGGCCATCGCTTCTTGAAGTCCGCGATCGCTTGCGATTTCGAGGCGTTTGGATCGTGAGCCTGGAGACTGTTCTGCCAGTAGCCAGGCTCGAGCGAATCGCGACGCACCAGATCCCACCAGCGCTTGGCCTCGAAGGCGAGTTCCCACGCGCGTTCCATGTAGATCGCGTCGCGCACGGCGAGGAGCGTCATCGGCTCACCGGCCGTGCCGTAGTCGTGCGGCTCGGCGCGACTCTCCGATCCGGTCCCCTTCCGCGCCCTGGCGCGAACGATGTTCAGATACTGCACCGCCGTCGCCGTGTTGCCGAGCTCGTTCTGCGCTTCGGCATACATCAGCAGTGTCTCCGCATAGCGATAGAGCGGGGTGTCGACGTCGTTCAGCGTCCAGTCGCGGCCGTTGTCGCTCTTCTTATACTTGTACGGCATCGGGCCGTCGCCTAACGGCGTCGCGCACAGGCCGCTGACTCCGCATCCACCCAAGATGTACGCAGTTGGGGTCGTGTAATCGTTGCCTCCGCTCCGACGGTAATCGCCCGTCAGATAGCTGTTCCAGAACCAATCGGTCGGATGAATGAGACCCCAGCCGCCGCCCTGCCCCTGATCGAGTCCCCAATCGCGCGGATAATAGAACAGCTGGAACAGGCTCCGATTGTTCGTCGTAACGCCGGAGTTCGCGAGGGCGAGGATCATCTCCTTGTTGCCTTTGTTGCTCGGCAGGAACGTCCTGAGGTAGTTGTCGTTCAGCCCCCAGATCCCGGAATCGATCACCCGCTTGGCCGCATCGGACGCTAGCTGCCATTCATTCTTCTGCATGAAGCTGGAGCGCCATAGATAGACATCGGCGAGCGCCATCTGCGCCGCGCCTTTCGTGACACGGCCCACGGTCGGGATGCCATACCCATCGTTGGCCGGCCACGTCGCCGGCAGTCCCGCCTCGGCCTCAGTGAGGTCCTTGATCGCCGCCTGATGAACCTGCTCCACCGGCGTGCGCGTCGGGCTCGGATTCGCCTGCTCCTCAGGGGAGAGCAGCAGCGGCACATCGTCGTATGCCTTCGTCAATATGAAATACGCATAGCCGCGCATGAACTTTGCCTCGGCGATGTTGTAGGCCTCCGTCACCTGGTCCGACGCGGCGATCCCAGGGCCATTCGCGAGCACCAGGTTCGCGCGCGTGATCACCGAGTACATACTCGTCCAGTGACCACCCGTTAGTCCGGTCGACGCATCCCAATTGAGGCGATCGGGCCCATACGTGCCGGCATTCGGCTCGCGATTGTCGGCGCGTGCCTGATCCGACGCCAGCTCGGGCGTCGTCCACTGAGCCTGGCCCTGCAGTCCGCGGAGCGCGTTATATATCGCGATCGTCGCGCTGTTGAGATCTGCCCCCGTTTTGAAGAAGGTATCCGTCGTCGTGAACCCCTTGGGGTCCTCGATAAGCAGATCGTTGCACGCCGTGAGCGACAGGCCAACAGCCATCGCAACCGGCGCTAGCAGCTTGATGCGTCTCATGAGCGTCTATTCCTCATCTATGCGTTAGGTATCAGTCGCTAGCCCCTAGCCCTTAATCAGTACGTCACGCTGGCGCCGACATTCCATGTCCGCGTGCGCGGATACGCTCCGACGTCGGCGCCTCCAATGCGCGCGTCGCCGCCGGAGCTGTTCACGTCCGGATCAAAGCCGCTGTAGTCGGTCGAGACGAAGACGTTCTGCCCGGTGACGAAGAGGCGGGCGGTCTGTGCGCGTGGAACGAGCCGCGCCGGCAGCTCGTAGCCGAAGGTCAGCGACTGCAGTCGGAAGTAGGAGCCATTCTCGACGAGTGTGCTGTACAGCCGCCGTGGCCGCGTGTTGTTGGCGCGCGGCACCATCGTGTTTGTATGCGTCGGCGTCCAGCGATCCAGCGTCGTCGCGCGCTCGTTCGCCTGCCCAATCACGAGGCTTCCGTAGGCGTTCCCGGCGTTGATGATCTTGTTGCCGGAGACGAAGTTGAAGAACGCGTCGAGCGAAAACGGCCCGACGCTGAAGTTATTGCCGAAGCCGCCGAAGAACTTTGGATCGGCATGCCCGAGGATGACACGGTCGAGGGCGCTAATGACACCGTCGGGAACGCCGTTCGGTCCTGAGATGTCCGCAATCTTGTATTCGCCGGGCGTGCATTCGACAGTGTTCGTCAGATTGCACTGGTCACCCTGCTGCCAGAGCCCGATCACCCGATAGCCGTAGATCGACCCAAGGGGCTCGCCAACCTTGATGATGTGCGTGTCGGAGGGACTGAAAAACCCGCCGATCCCTCGCGCGCTGACGAGAATCTGCGTGACGTCCACCCTTTCCCCGGCCGAATTCAACGTCGTGCCCAGATTGAGCACCTTGTTCCGGTTGCTTGAGATGTTGAAGTTGCTGCGCCAGGTGAAGCGGCTGCGCTCGACGTTGACGGTGTTGAGAGAAAACTCGACGCCGGTGTTCTGGACGGAGCCAATGTTGCGGAGCTGGCTGTTGAACCCGGTCGTCGACGGTACCGCGACCGACAGGAGCAAGTTCTTCGTCCGCGACCGATAGCGGTCGAGCGTGAGCGTCACCCGATTGCGCAGGAAGCCGGCGTCGACGCCGGCGTTGAATTCCTGTTTCTGCTCCCAGCGGAGATCCGGATTCGGCATCGTGCCGGTCGGCGCGAGCGCCGGTACCTCGGTGGTCCCGAAGCTGTACCATGCAATGCCCAGCGCCGACAGAGACTGATACGGCGCGATCGCCTGGTTGCCGGCAGTGCCATAGCTCACCCGCAGCTTCAGGTCGCTGAAGCCGGGTAGCCGCTGCATGAAGCTCTCATCCGACACGCGCCACGCGAAGGCGGCCGACGGGAAGAACGCCCACTTGTTGTTCGCCCCGAAGCGGCTCGAGCCGTCGTAACGGCCGTTCACCGTCAGGATGTACTTGTCGGCGATGCTGTATTGTGCGCGCCCAAGGTACGAGAGCAGCGCGGCGTCGGTCACACCGCTGCCGGCGGGCGAGAGCTGCGAGCCGGATCCGAGGTTGAAGATCGTCGTCGCGTCGGTGGGGAAGTTGGCGCCACTGCCGGTCAGCGACTCGTTGTGGAACTTCTGCACCGAAAAATCGCCGAGCAGGTCGAGGTTGCCGTGACCCCCCATCTCGCGGCGGTACGTGATCATGTTCTCATTCGTGAGATCACGTGTCTCGCTCGAGTTGATGAAGCCCTGTCCCCCGGTACCGCCGGCGAGAATGGTGCGGGGCGCGAAGAAATGGATGTCGTCGAACTGGAAGTTGCCGCCGATGGTGCTGCGGAGTCGCACGCTCGACGTCAGGTCGTACTCGGCGTACGCGCTCCCCAACAGACGGGCAAAGGTGTTCAGGTCCTGCAGCTCGAAGGCGCTCGCGATGGGATTCGGCACCGGCTCTGTGGATGGCGACGTCTTCACCCATGCGCCGGCGGCGTCTTTCGGCGCTTGATAAGGCGCGAACTGCATCGCCGCCTGAATGCCGTTCGCGCTGTTGCCGAGCGAGCCGTTCTCTTGCGCCGGCGCGTTACGCGATGCGCGCGAAAGACTCAGGCTGGTCCCGGCGCGAAAGCGTCGGCTCGCGTCGGCGTCGACGTTGAGACGGCCGCCAAAGCGCTCGAAGTTGGAGCCGATCTCGATGCCG
>JBKPDS010000059.1:0-3023 GCA_046727995.1 Gemmatimonadota bacterium | reverse complement strand
AGATCCAGGCCGAGTTCGACAACGGCATCCTGGCAATCCATATCCCGAAGGCCGCCCTGCCGCAACCGACGCGCATCCAGATCGGCGCCGGTCAGTCGAAGCAGCAGGCGTCGGTGGGAACCGGCAACATGTCCAGTCAGTCCACCGGCAAGAAGTCACCTCCGACTTCGCAGCGTGAGAGAGAGAACGAGAAGATGGCGGCGCAGAGTCGCTAAGTGCCGCTGATCTTTTTGAAAGGCTCACCAGATGGTGAGCCTTTCTGCATCTTACCGCGATGAAATTTTCTCCGATTTCGGCAGTTCTTTTCAGCGCAACGCTACTGAGCGTACCAATCGGCGCTCAAACTCCTGCCGACACCGCATCGAAGGCGAATCTTCCGACGGCCCTACCCAACGAGCCTGGCTCCAACCTGACCGTCTATTTGCTCACGTTCGGATGGGGCGATGTCGTCTGGGAGCGATTCGGACACAACGCGATCTGGATCAAAGACCGCACGCACGGCACGGACATGACTTACAACTGGGGAATGTTCGACTTCAACCAGCCGCGTTTCATCTGGCGGTTCGTGACGGGCGATACGCGTTACTGGATGGAGCCGATCGACTACAACGCGATGGTCGCCTACTACCGGCAGCACAACCGCTCTATCCTCGCCCAGGAGCTCAACCTCTCGCCGGCTCAGCGTCTAAAGCTGCAGCAATTCGTCCAGTGGAATGCGCTGCCGCAAAACAAGTTCTATCGCTACGACTACTATCGGGACAATTGCTCGACACGGTTGCGTGACGCGCTCGACCACGCGCTGGGCGGCCAGCTTCAAACAGCCACCGTGTCGCGCATCACGCCGGGAACCTATCGCTGGCATACTCAGCGGCTGATGACCGGCGATCTCCCTCTCTATACAGGCATCACGCTGGCCCTCGGTCATCCGGCGGACAAACCAATTTCGATGTGGCAGGAAATGTTTCTGCCGGTGAGAATGGCAAACGATCTCCGGTCAGTCACTATCGCTGATAGCGCCGGCAATCAGATCCCGTTGGTGAAGTCAGAGACTGCAATCTTCACGGCTGGACGTGCACCCGAACCATCGACCGCCCCCGGCTACCTGTGGATGTTCGTGGCGGTCGGACTTTTATACGCCGCCGTTCTCGTACTTCTTGTCCGTACGGCAGAAACCGGCAACCGCTTCGCGCTTTTTGGCGCTACCGCTCTGGCTACGCTGTGGGCTCTGGTCGCGGGCGTTGGCGGACTCGCGCTGCTTTTTGCGTGGTTTTTCACCAAGCATTATTTCATGGGCCGGAACGAGAACGTGTTGCAACTCGATCCTCTTTCAATCGCGCTGGTGGTGCTCGTTCCGCTATCGATCTACACTCTTCGCGGAGTTTCACGGGCGCTCAAGCTGGCTGGCTTTATCGCCTTGCTCGGCCTGTTCGGATTCGTGGCGCAGGGAATCCCACTCTTCGATCAGAAGAACGGGGAGATCATCGCCCTGGCCTTGCCGATTAACCTTGCCGTGTGGTGGACGGTTTTCCGTCTCACGTCCTACAGGCGCACTTCCTTGCCTTCTTCGGCGGCCTTGTAAATCGCTTCCATGAGCTTGATGACGACGAGCTGGTCGTCAGGCGATTCGTAGGGAGTGCTCTCGTTTACCACCGCAATGAAGTGCGCCAACTCCGCGCGATACGATTGCAGAAACACGCTCTCGCGCGCGGCGGCTCCGCTCGGTGACACGTCGGTCGGCTTACCGTTCAGCAGTTTGACCACGCGCAAGGGAGCGAGTCGCGCGCTGCCGCGACCGGAGAGTACCTCGAACCACCAGCGCTCTTCCTGTCCGACGTAGGACCAGGAAACATCGAAGCTGAAACTGATACCGCCGACACACTCGACGTGGACGATCATCGAGTCTTCCACCGTCGACGCGCCGCGCGCCCGATCCATGTGCGCCGTCACGCGAACCGGCTCCGGGAAATCGGCGACCCACAGCGCCAGATCCACCAGCGGATAACCGTGCTCGAAGAAGGCGCCGCCACCCGCCTCGGGCCGGCGGAATCGCCAGCCCGTACGGCTCGATGAAAACTGATATTGACCGGCGCGAACTCCAATCAGCCGGCCAAGCTCTCCGCCCTGAAGGAAGCGATAGAGCTGCTGGACATCGCTGCGGAAGCGATGGTTGTTGCCCACGACGACTTTACGTCCCGCCTGCTTGGCGGCGGCGATGATGCGCTCGACGCCGCGCGATGTCAGCGACAGCGGGCGTTCACAGAGCACATCGACCTTGGACTTTAGCGCACGGAGAACGTGCGGCTCGTGCAGGTGATTGGGAGTCGCGATGACGACCGCATCAACCTCGTCGAGCTCGAGCAGGTCTTCGATGTCGGTGAACACATCGGGGACTTTCAAGCGCTCGGCGATAGCGCTCGCCTTCGGTCCATCGTTGTCGCACAAGGCGACGAGCTGGGCGCCTTTGATCTTGGAGAGGACCGGCAGATGCGCCAGCTGTGCGATTGCTCCCGCGCCGACGAGGCCGAGGCGGACAGTGTCCTTCGTCGGTTTTGTCTCTTTGGCGCTAACCGGCGATTCGGCCAATCGTGGTTCCCGGGTAATAGGTCTCTAGAATCGTACGGAAATTTTGACCAGCGCGCGCGCGTCCGATAGCGCCCCACTGGCACATCCCGATTCCGTGGCCGTAACCCCTGCCGTTGATGGTGAGGGTTGATACTCCTCCGTTCGCTTTCGTCTCCTCAAAGTTGAAATAAGTGCTGTTGAGGATGGCGCCCTTCGGATCTCTCAGCACGAATCGAATGTCATTGCCTCGAAGAGAGTAGCTGCCGTTTTCAGTTTCGACCGTGAGCGAGCCGATGCGACCCGATGGAGTTCTGCCATCTTCCCGAATATCGACGATCTTGCCGAGCCCGGTCTTGGGCGCGTTGGTATAGGCAGCGAGGTATTTTTCCATCACCGCTTGCAATCCCGCGGCATCATAGTTTTGCGTCCAGCTGAATCTGGGCGACGGATCGCAGTAGAAG
>JBKPDS010000058.1:0-5274 GCA_046727995.1 Gemmatimonadota bacterium | reverse complement strand
GGTTTCCGTCGCGAATTCTGCCTACACGGCGGCATTTGGCCAGGGGCTTGTCGACCTCGCCGCGGCAAATCCCAGAATCGTAGCGATCACCGGCGCCATGCCGAGTGGGACTGGAACGGGCGCGTTTGCCAAAGCCTTTCCTGATCGCTTCTTCGATGTGGGGATCGCCGAGGGGCATGCCGTGACATTTGCCGCCGGACTCGCCACCGAAGGAATTCGCCCGGTGTGCGCCATCTATTCGACGTTTCTCCAGCGCGCTTACGACAACGTCATTCACGATGTGGCAATCCAGCATCTGCCGGTAATATTCGCGATGGATCGCGCTGGACTCGTCGGAGAGGACGGTCCGACCCACATGGGGTTGTACGACATCGCTTACATGCTGGCCGTGCCGGGGATGGTGGTCACCGCGCCGAAGAACGGGAAAGAAATGCTGGCGCTGCTGCGTAGTGGGCTGGCCTATGACGCGGGGCCGTTCTGCCTGAGGTATCCGCGCGACGCGACTCCGGACATCGTTCCGCCGATCGCTGAGATCGAACCGGTTCCCCACGCGACGTGGGAGATCCTGCGGCGCAGCACGAGTGCCGGGCGAGATCCGGACGAGCCGATCGCCATTCTTGCCGTCGGCACCACGGTGCTTCCTTCGCTGGCAGCTGCTGACATCCTCCATGAGAGTGGGGTGAGCGTTACGGTGGTCAACTGCCGATTTCTCAAGCCACACGACGAGCGGGTGCTGGCGCAGATCGTCGCCGATCACCGCAACATTTTCGTTGTCGAAGAGGGAACTATCGTCAACGGCTTCGGCTCCCACATGACGGCGGTCATTGCAGCGATGGATCCGTCGGTGCGCGTCTTCACGCATGGCGTGCCGGACGGTTTCGTCGATCAGGCCCCGCGCGCCAGACAGCTTTCTGGCCTCGGCCTCGATGCGGCGGGCATCGCGCAGCGTGCGAGCGACGCGTTTGGATTGGAGAGCTCCCGGAGCACTCACCTCCGCGCAGTCTGATGCGGCTCGGTGTCATCGGGCATCAGGGGTACGAAGAGCTTCCGGAGATCCTCCGCACGCTGTTTCGCGTCGCGCCCAAGCTCGGTATAGAGCCGCTACTCGAGCAGGGCTTGCACGAAGTGGCGGGAAAGGGCGCGCGGTTGGAAGACCCGGCACAGCTTGATGCGCTGGTAACGCTCGGCGGCGATGGAACGCTGCTGCGTGGCGCGCGCTTTCTTGACGGTCGCGATATTCCGATTCTCGGCGTCAATCTTGGCCGGCTTGGGTTCCTCACCAGCTGCCAGAGCGAGGATTTCGAGCCGGCACTGAAGAATCTGGCGGGCGGAGATTACGTCGCCCAGCCGCGGATGGCGCTAACCGCTCGCGCCATCAACTCAGAAGGTGAGACGCGCAAGCAGTGGAGAGCGCTCAACGATTTTGTCCTGCACAAGGGAGGCTTTGCCCGCGTCGTGCGACTCAACGTGTTCGTGGACGGCGAGAGCATCGGCACCTACGCCGCGGACGGCGTTGTGATCTGCACGCCGACAGGATCGACTGGTTACAGTCTTTCAGCTGGCGGTCCGGTGGTGGTGCCGACGGTCGAGTCGATCATCATTACTCCAGTCTCCCCGCACACTCTGGGGATACGCTCGCTGGTCGTCCCCGCTGACGCGGAGGTGACGGTGGAAGCAAACGAGACTCCTACCGAACTTCTGGTTACGGTAGACGGACAGGTCGGCACCAGTTTCGTGAAAGGTGAAAAGCTCAAAGTGAGAAAGGCGGACAATCCGGTTCGTATCGTTCGTTTTCCCGGGGCCACGTTCTTCGAGCGAATGAGAGTCAAGCTCGGGTGGGGTGGACTGCCCGATTCCGACACATCGGCCTGATGCTGACCGAGCTGCGCATCCGCAATTTCGCCATCATCGAGCAGGTGTCGCTCCCCCTCTCGTCGGGCTTCAATGTTCTCTCGGGAGAGACGGGCGCCGGTAAGTCCATCATCGTCGGCGCGCTGGGACTCCTGCTTGGCGAACGCGCCAGCGCCGATCTGATTCGCTCGGGCGCTGACAAGGCGACCGTCGAAGGCGTCTTCGACATCAGCAAGCTGAAGGACGTCTCGGAGCTGGCCGACGAAAGGGGAATCGAAGTCGAGGAGGATACTCTCGTCTTGAAGCGTGAGATCGCGGCAAACGGTCGCGGTCGCGCCTGGATCAACGGGACGACGGTGACAGCCAGCGTCCTCGCCGAAATCGGCCGACAGCTTGTCAACCTTCACGGCCAGCACGACGCGCAGACGCTTCTCGACAGCGAATCGCAGCGTCGAATTCTGGATGCTTTTGGCGGCGCCGATCGACAGGCCGAGCTCGTTCGGATCGTGCACCAGGGCCTTTCCGAAGTGCGTCGCGAGATCGCCAGTCTGACATCGCGGCGCGCAGACGCGGAAAAGCGGGCCGACTACCTGCGGCACGTCGCAAAGGAGATCGAGGATGCGCGGCTCTCACCGGGTGAAGACAGCAAGCTCGAGGACGAAGCGCGGGTTCTGGAGAACGCCGACGAGCTGCGTACGCTGGCGAACTCGCTGAATGAGCTTCTGGCGGGTGAAGATGCAAGCGTGTTGAGCCAACTGGGCGCGGCGCAGCGGCCGTTGTCGTCGATCGAGAGAATCGATCCGTCGGCGGCGCGGATGCAGGAGTTGTTCGACACCGGTTTTTACGCGCTGCAGGAGCTGGCCCGCGTGATCGACGACTACGCTGGATCCGTCGAGCTCGATCCGGCACGCCTGGAAGAAGTCCGTCGCCGGCGCGACCGGCTCTTCGGGTTGCTCAAGAAGTACGGTCCGACCCTGGAAGACGTGATGGCTGCGGGGACGACGGCGCGCGCCGAGCTCGATCTCATCGACACCGCGCAATTCGATCTCGCCAATCTCACGGCGCGCGAAGCCGATGCGCGACGCCGACTGTCCACCGAAGCGGAGAAACTTTCGGAGATGCGCCTCTCTGCGGCGAAGAAGCTTGCCAAGGCGGTCGACGCGCTTTTGCCGCCGCTGGGAATGCCCGACGGGCGATTCACCGTTACGCTGACAGCGCGCGACGAGCCGACGGCGGAAGGCGCGGAGGATGTGGAGTTTCGCGTAGCGCTGAACGTTGGCCACGAAGATCGGCCGCTGGCGCGCGTGGCTTCGGGCGGAGAGCTATCGCGCGTGATGCTGGCGCTGAAAACGATCCTGGCGCGGGTCGATCACGTGCCGACGCTGATCTTCGACGAGGTCGATGCCGGAATTGGCGGCCGGGTCGGCCTCCAGGTGGGCGACACACTCCGGCGCGTGGCGAGGGAGCATCAAGTCTTCGCAATCTCTCACCTGCCGCAGATCGCCGCTCGCGCTCATCATCATATCGTCGTCGCCAAGGGCGCCAAGGGCGGTGTGACGACAGCGGACATCACCGTGCTCGAGGGGACGAGCAGAGTCAACGAGATCGCGCGGATGCTCGGCGGAGATCCGGAGAGCAAAGTGAGTCGGGCGCACGCGAAAGAGTTGCTCGAGAGTGCGGGGGCACCGGGATAACTTCGCAACGTACAAGCAAAAAAAAAGGACGAGCAAATGCTCGTCCTTTTTTCTCAGGTACTCGTGAAATTACTTGCCGCCGAAAATCCTCGCGTACAGTCTGAGCTGAATCTGGTCGGTGAAGAATTTCGGCTGATTTCCGCCTGACCCGTGCATGGTTTGCCAGTGGAGGTATGTCACCTCGAACGGCAACCGCGCCTTGCCCTGCTCGAATGAATAGAGATTCGAGAACGAGATTCCCCCGCCAAAGCGGTGCTCGGTCTGCTCCGTCTCGAGATCCAGCGTCGACGCGTCGATGGTGAGGTCGGCGAATCCGGTGGTCGCGGCAGGAATGGTAAACGTTCCCGTGTAGTGATCCTGCTGCTTGTGGCGGTACATGTACCAAGCGGAAACGGCCAGGAAATCATTGACGACGATCCGGGGCGCCGTCTCGAACTCGAAGGCGCTCCCAAGCTTTCTGCTCACCGATTGACGGCGATAGAACGGGGCTAGCTCTTCGTTCGGCTTATCGAGGATGCGCATGGTCTGCGTATCGGAGAAGGGATGGTTGAAGCGGACGATGAACGATTCCCAGAAGTGGCTGCCGATCAGCAGGTCGCTGAACACTCTGCCTTCCACCGCCTTCGCTCCGCGTCCGGTTCCGATGTCGATGAAGTTGTCCGGTGACTCGATCTGTCCGCTTGGGATGCGGAAGATTCCTCCGACTGCAGCCCGGAAATTCAAGCCGTGTGGCGACATCCGCGCTTCCATGCTGCCGCCGAAAGAATCGAACACCGAGAACTTGCCGCCGACGTCGATGTCGCCGATGTGGGAACGAGTGACTGACTGCAGCGGATCCGCCTGAATTCCGAAGTTGGAATCAGTCAGAATCGTTTGAGCATCGCGCAGGCTCAGTCTTGACTGCGAAGCGAAGGGTCCATTGGTGGTAATCGGGTTGCCCGCGCCGAGGAACTGGGAATAGAGCGCCTTGAAAGCGGCAACCCGCGCTTCAATGGATAGCTGGGCGTCGGTGCCGACAATAGGCACGAATGGCGAAGTGATGTAGACGCCGCCGCGCGGGTTGAACGGGCCCCCAACTGGCCCGACGGCACCTCCGGCGAATGCTCTCGAGGCGGCGATCAGCGCCTGTGCACTCGCCTGATTCGCGAGGAGCGCAGGGCACGACGGCGAGACGCCCGGATTCGCCTGACAGGCCGCCAGCGATCCTTCCAACTGGTTCGACGCCGTGATGAATTGCGTGTACATCGTCGTGTTCTGAGTCGCGGCGGCGGCGAGACCGAGCGCCGGATTGAAGCCGAGGTTCCCGTTCGTACCGGCGGTGTTGACGTTGAAGAACGCGGACGACGTGGTTTGCACGTACGGAATCTGAATGCCGACCGAGAATCGCTTCGCCAAACCAGCCTCGAAGACGAACGGGAACGCGGCGACGTGGTCGCGCAGGTTGACCACCGTATTACCCAGCGTTGCAAACCAATTCGGGTTGCCTATCAGCTGCTGGATTCCCGTCTGCAGAGCAATAAGATTCGGGAACTGTTTCACACCGATCGTGTCGAGCGTGAAGTCGATGCCGAGCGGCTCGAGCGCGCCGTCCGGGCGACCAGGCGTGTCCTTGCCATAGCGCTCGTTGAACCACGTCCACTGACCGAGAGTACGAAAGCGAAACACGCCTCGGGGAAGCACTAGTGCATCGTCACCCACGCCGAGCACGCGCTGAGCACTCGCGGGTTCG
>JBKPDS010000057.1:0-13059 GCA_046727995.1 Gemmatimonadota bacterium | reverse complement strand
ATGAAGTTCATCGGATTCTGTGAGACCCTCGGCTCGATCGGGCTGATCGTTCCGGGCCTCACGAAGATTCGGACGGAGCTGACACCGATCGCCGCCGCCGGCCTCGTCATCATCATGATCGGTGCGGTCGTCGTCTCATTCATTCAGGGCGCGGCAGCCGCGGCAGCACTACCCGCGGTGGTCGGTACCCTCGCCGCCTACGTCGCCCGCGGTCACTGGCAAACAGTGCCGGCTCAGACGGCTCGTACCCACGCACCGCTGCTCCGGCGCGCTGCTTAAGAAAACTGGCTCGTTGCCCCGAGCCGCTCCGCCCACAGCCCTCAGCCGGTCGTCGTAAGTTGCCGTTAAAAAAAAACCGCGCCTCATCTCGAAAAAATGATGAGGCGCGGTTTCTCCTGTTACCGAACTCTCTGCTAGCCGCCCAAAGCTCGCAGGGTCGCTGCGAGCGCTCTGACCTTCGCGCCATCGCTCGACGTTGCTGCATCGGTATCGAGCTGTGCCGCGAGTGTGCCGAGCGCTGCTTTGTTCGGCGTGCCATCGACCGCCTGACGGACCTGCGCCAATCTCGCAGCGCTGAGGCCCTTCGATCTCTCGAGCTGGTCCGCATAAGCACGAGCCAGCGCCGGTGTTGCCGGCCAGACGAACTTCGGCTGACCCTGCGTGTTCTGATAATCGAAGTGCACAGTCTTGGCTGCATCGATCTCGTTTTGCGTCAGGTACGCACTCGGCGTCAGCTCGAAGATGTCGAGACCGCGCGCGATCTCGGAGCTGACGATGACGCCGTTGTACCAGTACGCCGACCACGAGCCAGCGCCGACCATTCTCGTCGAATCCATCGGTCCACGATCGAAGTACGCGATCTCGTGGGGATTGCGTGGATCGCTCCAGTCGAAAACCGAGATGCCGCCCTGGTACCACGCCTGCACCATCACGTCGCGGCCCGGAATCGGAATCAGCGAGCCGTTGTGCGCTACGCAGTTCTCAAAGCGAGTCTGCGGCGCGGGCAGCTTGTAGTAACCCTGGAACTGCAGCTGACTGCCGACGACGTTGAATATGGCGTCGGCGCCCCACTCGCGACGGTCCGTCGATCGGCACTTCGGCTGCCCACCGCCGCCCCATTCGTCGGAGAACAAGAGCTTCGTTCCGTCGTTGTTGAACGTCGCTGAATGCCAGTACGAGAAATTCGAATCGGCGACAGCGGCGAGACGCACCGGATGCGCCGGATCGGTGATGTCGAGCAGGAAGCCGTATCCTTCGCACGCTCCACCGGCGCGTCCGATCGCCGGGTACACCGTGATGTCGTGGCACTGCGTCGGGCCTGGACGCGTTGCACCAGCGGGCGGCTGCGGACCAACGATCCGGTCTACCATTGCCTGCAAGTTGGCCCGCAGCGCCGCGCTGTCGGCTGCGGTTGCCGGGCCAGTGCCGCCACGCGCCTTGACGATGCTGTCGAGAGCTGGGTTGATGAAGAACGGCGGGATAACCGTCTCGTCACCGCGCACAACTGCCACGAAGCCGCCCTTGGCTTTCGCTTCAGCAACCCGTCTGCGATTCTCAACGATATCCTCGGGCGCTTCACCGTGACGCGCGGGGGCGGTCAGGTCGTTGAAGATGCGTGGCGAGCTGACGATCGCCGCCTGTTCCGGATGCGCCAGCGGAACCTTGATGACTTCAATGCGGAAGAGCGCCGAGTTCGGATCCTTGTCGAGCGGAACTCTTGAGCAGCCTGCCAGCTCATTCGGAGAGCGGACGCCGGCGGAACCCGAAATGTAGACGTAGACATTGTCCGGATCCTTCGGATCGACCAGCAATGTGTGAGTGTGCGATCCGCGGCAAGTCTGAACGTTGCCGACGTTCTTCGGGTTCGAGACATCGCTGATGTCGAAGATGCGAAGTCCACGCAGGCGCTCCTTGCTGACGGTGTCCTTCACGCCTTGCGTGCCGCAGTCAATGCGACCACCCAGCCCTTCACCAGAGACGAAGAGCAGGTTGCGGTAGACCGAGACGTCGCTCTGCGACGCCGGGCATACATAACCTTCCTTGAGAACCGGCGCCCCTGGATTGGAGATGTCCCAGAACTGATAGCCGTTGTAGTTCCCCTGGATCACCATGTTGCCGAGAAATGCGAGATCGGAATTGGTGCTTCCCTTGAACTTCTCCGGCGGGGGCGTCTGAGAGAGAACGTGCAGGTTCCACGATGCCTCGCCTGCGTTCTCGACGCCGGCACGCAGGCCGACCCGCGGATCGGGTATCGGCTCACCCGGCGACATGTTGCTGATCGACGGAATGGCGCTGGAGCGCGCGCTGCCCGTCGAAGTTGCGCATCCCGCTGCGGCGAGGACGGCGACGCCGAGCATCAGCGAGCCGAATAAGGTGGGACGACGAAGTCGATGCACTGAATCCATGGTAATTCCTCTCGGTGGTGACTCTGAGTTGTGTGAACTGCGTGTGATTACTGGGTGTCGATTCCCAGCGTGACGGAGACGAGCAGTTTCTCCATGCGGGCGATTTCGGTGGTTTGATCGACGTTGACGTCGGACGCGAACTTGAAGACGACTTCGTCCTGGCCGGCACCGTAGCTGTCGAACAGGTCCTTTACCATACTGACGGCACCCTTGTGGTGTTGGATCATGTAGGTGAGGAAGAGGCGGTCGAACTCGGGGCCGCGCGCGGCATCGAGCTCCTTCATCTGGGCGTTGGTGAGCATCCCCGGCATCAGCATCTCGTGCTCAATCCCGCCCATCGTCATCTTCATCCCCGTCGCCGTCGCATCGGGAACCGGCTGCTGCCGATCGCGCAGCCACGCCTGCATGGTGAGAATCTCGTCCTGCTGGGCGTTGATGATCCTGTCGCACAAACGCTGCACCGCTGGACTGGCGCCGTGAGTCGGCGCCCATCGCGCCATCACGATTGCCTGCGCGTGGTGATGAATCATGCCCGACATGAAATGGATGTCGGCGTCGGTGTAGGGATGTCGCAGGCTATCGCGTTTTGCCTGTGCGATTGCTGCCTCTTCGCTCTGTGGACTGATGACCGCCTTGGCCGTGACCGGCGCGGTCGTCGATGCCGATCGTGTTCCCTGGGTGGCGGTGGTGCAGGCTGAGGCGGCGACGACGATCAGCGTCGCGCAAAGTCCGCGATTGTGAATTGTCATAATGGTTGTTCTTGCGAGTAACGATCGCCGAGCTTCGGAGGAGCTCAGGCAGAGGATTTATCTGCTATATGATACTCGCCGGAAAGCCGTTCGGAAGAAGTGCGGGCGTAATCTTAGCGTCATCCTGAGGCAGGGAACTACACCGCCACCGGCGGGCCAGTTCTCAACCCATTTCGGCGTCGCGTTGTCAGAAGGAGGAACCCGTCCGTGCCAGGCACGGGCAAATCCGTTACGTCGTCCTCTCCTCTGGAGACTCCGTGCGCCTCCCAACTCTGTCAATCACCGCCGCGCTGATCGCCGCCGCGTCCCCAGCGTTTTCTCAAACCAATCTCGCCTCGCGGGTCAGTAGATCCCCTGATGGCGTCGTGCGGGTTCAATTTGCCAGTCGGCCGGGCACCTGCGGCGATGGGCGTGATGCGATCGGGTTTCGCCGCGCTTTCTTCGCCGAGTCCTTTCAGTCGATCGGCAAGTGGAGCGCGCCGACGTGTGTGCCCGGTGCGGTGCGGGTCGCGCTCACGGTTTCTGGCGCACAGGTGACGCGGCTCAAGACCTCTGTTGGCGGCTCGTGGGCAGCGACGAATGAACGCGTGACCGATCTCGGCACTGTGACGCCGACGGAGGCTGCTTCTTATTTCTTCGATCTGGTCCCGCGTCTCGAGCGCGCAGGCAGCAGAGACAAGTCGAGGATTCTCCTTCCGGCGGTGCTCGCCGACGCCGGCGATGTAATTCCACAACTGACTTCGCTGGCGCGCGATGACAACCGCGCCCAGGAAACCAGACGTCAGGCCATCCAATGGATCGGCTTGCTCGGCGATTCCAAAGTAGTGCCGACGCTCGTCGCTTTTGCTCGCGGTGGCGGTGCGGGGTCGGTGGCTGAAAACGTCGACGAGGACGAATCCGCACCGGGGATGAAGGGGCTCGCGGCCTCAGCGATGGCCGCGCTCAGCTTCGTCGCTGATGGTGCCGGTGTCCCGGCCTTGATCGATATTGCGCGCACCGGCAGCCTCGGCGCTCGCAGCTCGGCGGTATTCTGGCTGGGACAGGCTGGTGATCCGCGCGCGATGGCAGCACTCCATGCCATCATCGAGAACACCAGAGAAGATGAGCGAGTTCGCGCCCACGCGATTTTTGGATTGTCGCACGGCGACGACACGCCTCCCGCGGAATTCGCCTACCTCCGCGCCATCTTCCCGCGCCTCACCAGTGAGAAGATGAAAGAGCAGGTCCTGATGGGCATGGGCGAAGACAAGTCCAACGGCTCGGCGTGGCTCATCGCCAGGGCGCGCGACAACGGCGAGTCGATGCAGACTCGCAAAACGGCATTGTTCTGGGCTGGCCAGAGAGATCTTACGCCGACCAAGGATCTGGTCGGCGTTTATCGCAGCGCGAGCGAAGAGTCACTCAAGGAGCACGCGATATTCGTGCTCTCGCAGCGAAACGATTCCGAGGCCATCGACGAGCTGATGCGGATTGCCCAGAGCGACAGCGACAAGCACATGCGCGCACGCGCGATGTTCTGGCTTGGACAGAAGGACGATCCGCGCGTCACCAAGTTCATCGCGGATCGCATCGCGCGCTGAGCGCGACGCTAATCGCCTTCGTACTTGAAGGAGACTTTGAGCTTGGCGCGATAGCTCTCGACCTTGCCGTTATTGAGGTGCATGTCGAGCTGCGAAACCTCGGCCACTCTCAGGTCACGCAATGTCTTGGAGGCGCGCTTCACCGCGGCGGCCGCCGCTTTTTCCCATGACTCCGTGCTCGTCCCAACCAACTCGATGACCTTGTAGACGCTTTCTGCCATTATAGTCTCCCGTCTCGCTGAGGGCGAAAAATCTAGAGACTACATGCCGCACGCGCTAACGAACGTTGAGACTGCGGGTGGACCCGATCCACCGTTTTCCGTCTCGTCGTGCTTGAAGAAGACGTACGCCTGGTTCCAGTTCTGGCCCGTCACGAGCCTGGCCCAATCCACCAGCTCGCCTTCGTTGTAATTGAGCTTGTGCAGCCGCAAGTACCCCCAAGTCGATGTGCACGCGACCGGGCACCTGAAGTCATCCTGCTCGGCGATGCACATGGCAATGTCACGCTCCCGCATCGCGGAGTAGATCTCGTCGTCGAACCAGCTGTCGTGCCGGAACTCGAAGGCGTAGCGGCGATCGGAAGGGAGTAGTCCGAGAAAGCCGCGGAAGCGATTCACGTCCTTCTTCATGTTGGGCGGCAGCTGGAAAAGAATCGGGCCCAGCCGGTCGCCGAGCGTGGCCGTGTTTTTCAGAAGAAAATCGACGAGACTGGCCGATTCTTCCTTGAGCCGCGCGTAGTGGGTGATGCGCTGGCTCGCCTTCAGCGCGAAGGTGAAAGTCTCAGGTACCTGCGCCGCCCACTCGCGCAACACGTTCTCGCGCGGCAGACGATAGAACGTGTTGTTGATCTCCACCGTCGGAAATTTGCTGGCGTAGAAGCCCAGCATTCCGTCGTCTTTCAGGTCCTGCGGGTAGAAATTGCCCTTCCACTCCTTGAACGCGTAGCCGCTCGTTCCAGCGAGGATCTTCACCAAACCTCACGAAACCTTGCGGCTTGCTTTTGTCTTTTCCGGTTTCTCGCGCTCGAGACTCGCCTTCAGCGCTTCCATCAGGTCGATGATCTTCGCTTCGCCGCCCGCCTTGACGTCGGCGGTGATGTCCTGGCCGTCGACCTTGGACTGAATCGCGTCGAGGACGCGCTCGCGGACGGTGTCCTTGTACTTGTTGGGCTCGAAGGTGTCGTTCGAAGTCTGCTCAATGAGCTGTTTGGCGAGCTTGAGCTCCTGCGGCTTCACTTCGCCTTCAGGCACCGGCACTTCCGAGGTCGGACGCACTTCATCGGCGTAGTGGAGCTGCTCCATAACGATCACGCCGTTGAGCGGCCGGAGAAGAACCAGATGCTGCTGGCCACGAGCGGCGTACTGTCCGAGTGCGGCCTTACCTGTATCCTTCAGCGCTTCAGATAGCAGCCGATAGGCGCGATCGCCCCCTTTGTCGGGGCCGAGGTAGTAGACCTTTTCGACGTACTCGCGATCGACCTGTTCGAGAGGAACGAACTCCACGACGTCGATGACACTGGTCGCCTTTTCTTCGAGCGCCTTCAGCTCCTCGGCGCTCAGGATCACGTACTGGTCCTTGGCGAACTCGTAGCCTTTTACGGTTTCGTCGCGGCCCACGGTCTCGCCGTCCTTGGTGCAGATGTACTGCTGCTTGAGTCTCGATCCACACTTCTTGTGCAACATGTTGAACGACACGCTCGTCTTAGATTCTGCCGACGAGTAGATGTTGACGGGGACTGAGACCAGTCCGAAGGAGATCGTGGCGGTGGCGATTGAACGAGCAGGCATGTGGGTGCGGGAAGAGGGGCGGGGGACGAGGGACGAGGGACGAAGAAAGTGGTGGCTTGAGACGCACCCGCTATTTATAGTCGGGTGTGTCACAAAAATATCTAATGTTGGTAACTTCTGGCTGTCGAACTTTTATGCACGATACCTGTGGCCGCAAGTAGCAATTCGGGCGACGAAGCCGCCGCGCCTCCTACAGACGCTTTAAGTACCTATCGGGCAAAGCGGTCGACCGATCGGACGCCTGAGCCGTTCGGATCGGTCTCCAGCGTCCCGGGGAATCTTTTCGTCGTCCACAAGCACGCAGCTCGGCAGTTGCACTTCGATTTGCGGCTGGAGATGGACGGCGTTCTGAGATCGTGGGCGGTGCCCAAGGGTCCGTCGTACGACATGAACGACAAGCGACTCGCCGTCAAAGTCGAAGACCATCCGCTCGAGTACGGCGACTTCGAGGGCGTGATTCCGGCCGGGAACTATGGGGCCGGTGGCGTCATCGTCTGGGATCGCGGCGAGTGGGTCGCGCTCGAGGATTGGCGCGAAGGACTCGAGAACGGCAAGCTCCTCTTCGAGCTCAAGGGGTACAAGCTCCACGGCAAGTGGACGCTGGTGAAGATCAAAAAGAGCGAGAAGGACTGGCTCCTGATCAAGGAGCGCGACTCATATGTGAAGTCGCCGGGCGATGTCTTCAACGAAGAGTCGGTCCTCTCCGGTCTTACTGTCGAAGAGGTCAAGGCCGGCGACAGTCCCGCCGCCCAGCTGCGCAAGATCCTGGCGTCGGAAGACAAAGTAGTTCGCGGCCGCGTGGATCCGTACACGGTCGAGGCGATGCACTGCGAGACCCGCGACGACGCGTTCACGCGCGACGACTGGTTGTTCGAGCTCAAGCTCGATGGCTATCGATTGATCGCCAGCAAGTCGCGGGGCGAAGCGCTGCTCCTCACCCGCAACGGGAACGACTACACGAACGTGTTTCCGGAGATTGCCAAGGCGGTGAAGGCGCTGCCTTGCGACGAGTGCATAATCGATGGCGAGGTTGTCGTCCTCGACGAGAAAGGGATACCGAGCTTTTCGCGATTGCAAAAACGTGGACGACTTTCGTCGCCGCTGGAGATCGGCCGAGCCGCGGTGGAGCTGCCGGCGACTTTCTACACCTTTGACCTGATTGCTTACGAAGACTTCGATTTGCGTTCCTTACCGCTCTCGCGCCGCAAGGAATTGCTGAAAGATCTCGCGCCGACACTGGGTGCCGTCCGCTACCTCGATCACATCGAGCGCCAGGGCGAAGCATTCCTGCAACAGGTGACGGCGATGGGCCTCGAGGGGATCGTCGCCAAGAAGGCAACATCGAAATATCGAGGCGGGCGATCCGGCGACTGGCTGAAAATCAAAGCCGAAAAGTCGGGCGACTTCGTCATCGTCGGCTTCACCAAGCCGAACGGAAGTCGCGCCCACCTCGGTGCACTGCAGCTGGCTGACTGGGTGGATGGGACGCTCGTCTACGCCGGTCGAGTGGGAACGGGATTCACCGAGAGCCTACTCAAGGAGCTGCACGAGCTGCTCGATCCGATCGTGCGCAAGGATCCGTTGTGCGCCGGTCCGGTATTCGCGCCAGGGAGCGAGCCGCTACCAAGCGAGCAGATTCCGGAGACGAAGACGACAGTCTGGACCGATGCAGTACATGTCGTCGAAGTCCGCTACCGCGAATTCACTCCTGATGGTTTGCTCCGGCATGCCGCATTCCTGAGACTGCGCACCGACAAGCGTGCCCACGAATGCGAGCGGCAGGGATGGACGAACGAGCGGGAGGCGGGAGGCGGGAGGCGGGAGGCGGCGGAGGCGGTTGGGGCCGGGGATTCTCCGAAGGGACGAGTCGTCCGCGAGCGCGTCCACGTCGACGCCACTTCGCTGCACGAGCCGCCACCACCGCCGGCCAAAGCTCCGATCGAGAAAAAAATCGCCTTCTCCAATCTCAACAAGGTTTTCTGGCCGGCCGAGAAATACACCAAGGGCGATCTCATCGAGTACTACCGCGCCGTCTCGAAGTGGCTGCTGCCCTACCTCGTCAATCGCCCAGTCGTACTGACGCGATTCCCCGATGGAATCGACGGAAAATCATTCTATCAAAAGGATGCTCCAGTTTTCGCGCCGGAGTGGGTGCGCACGATTCCGATCTGGAGCGAGGACACTCAGCGCGAGATTAAGTTCTTCGTCTGCGACGACGAAGAATCGCTCCTCTATCTCGCCAACATGGGATCGATCCCGATCCACATCTGGGCGAGCCGAGCGGGATCGCTGGAGCTGCCCGACTGGTGCGTGATCGATCTCGATCCGAAGGAAGCGCCGTTCTCCGACGTCATTCGCTGCGCGCAAGTGCTGCGACGCGTATGCGACGCAGTGGGACTGCCAAGCTTCGTGAAGACGACGGGCAAGACCGGACTCCACATTCTCCTGCCGCTCGGCAGACAGTGCACCTACGAGCAGTCGCGAATGCTCGGCGAGCTGCTCGCGCGCGTGGTACTCCGGGATTGCAGCGAATTCGCGACGATAACGCGGCACGTCACCAAGCGCGGCGACAAAGTCTATCTCGATTATCTGCAGAATCGTCACGGCCAGACGATTGTTGCGCCTTATAGTGTCCGACCGCTGCCGGGTGCGACGGTGTCGATGCCGCTGCTGTGGGATGAAGTGAACGACTCACTCGACCCCAAGGCGTTCACCATTAAAACCGCTCTCGACCGTCTGCAGAGAATCGGCAGCGATCCGGTCGCGGCGGTGCTCGAAACCAAGCCGGATCTAACGCAGATCCTGGATCGGCTCGCCCAGTTGTGGGCTGGGGCCAAGAAGGAATAATCGGAGCGGCGTTCCTAACTCGTCCTCACGCCGCTGCCGAATTCTGCCGCTTCCAGATGATGACGGCGAGCCAGAAGACAAAGATCCGATCGATCAGCGGCCAATTGGCGGGCAGATCGATGTGCGCGCGTCGCGTGAATATTCCTGTCGGATAAACGCTGCCAATCTCCTTTTCACCATCGAACAAGCCAAATCGCCGGTTCCAGATCGACAGCTTGCGCAGGGTCACAGTCCGGTTTGGAAACTCGACATCGAAGCTGCACGAGAATACTCCGGTCTTGGTCGCACGGGCGATGACCCTGTCGTCTTTCTCCAGGAGGAAGTCGCCGCTCCATAGTCCTTCGCGTCGCAGAGTGTAGCTCCCCTCCTGCAGCTCGACTCGCGCTTTGTCGCGAAACATCGACACGTCAACTTCGCCGACCAGCTCGTTCTGCTGTCGGAGGCGAAAGTTGTACGAGAATAAGTCGGTAGGTATTGCTTCCAGCAATGCTCCTCCCTGTGCCGAAATGTTAAAAACATTACGGCGAGCACGCCAGAAAAGTTTGTCTCTTTACAAGCGCGTTACGGAATCTCCGGCCACCCATCCAGCGCCAGCAGCGTCGGCCTTCCGCCAAGCTTATCGGCGCTGATCTGCTCGACCTGGAAATATGTGCTCTCACCTTCGGCAAGGTCCGAGTTGCCCGCGCGCAGCTGACTCATCTGAACGCCGCGTATGATTGTTCCGCCTTAGAGTGTGCGTCCACTGCCCAGCACAACCGTATCAATGCCGCTCATCTGGGATGAGGTCGATCACTGTCTGACGGAAGTACTGGATAAGCTCTCTCATCTTTGGGTCAGTGATTCGCGGCGATAGGTGCAACGTGGCACGCTCCTAGCCTCGCATGCGCTCGCGCGCAAAACATCGCGCGACTGCTTCAACAGAATTCAACGCGCAAAACAATGGCGTTACGACCGTTTCGCCTCGTGTATATATATGCGCGCCGTCCCAGCGGCGTTGTTGGTTGCGACGATTTGCCCCTGCCCACACGAACGAGGTGGGTTCTGAGCGCACGCAGCAAACCTCGCGACCCAGCTGAAGCCAGTCGCGCGATTCGTGAGTGGCACCATGAATCGCACATTTTCCAACGGGGTCAAGATCGCTCTTGCCGTAATCGCCGTGCTCTCTTGCTCCGACAACAGCATCACCGGAGCCGACAGCTTCACTTCCGACGATCTCAGTGCCGACGCCGCCCGAATCGCGTCGGTTACGGTATCGCTTGGTTCCAACTCGATCGCCCTAAGAGACACGATCCGCGCAACGGCGACCCTACGCGACAACAACAATAACATCATCTCCCGCCCTCTCACCTGGAGCTCCAGTAACCCCGGCATCGCAACTATCGATACCAGCGGACTTGTAACTGGACTAGCACAGGGGACGGCCGTCCTCACAGCCAGCCGTAGCGGCAAGGCGGGCAGCGCGACGATCACTGTCATGCCGGCGCTGTCAACAACGGCTACAGTCCCGGTGGCATCGGTAAGAGTTTCATTGGCGGCGAGCTCCTTGAATCCCGGCCAATTTACCCAGGCCACGGCCACCACTTACGACTCCGCCAACAACGTCCTTACAGGGCGCGCGATTACATGGAGCTCGGGCAACACCGCGGTCGCAACCGTCGACACTTCGGGTGTCGTCACGGCTGTCGCGGTCGGGACCGCGGACATTATCGCCACCAGCGAAGGCAAGAGCGGCAGCGCGCCACTTGCGGTGTCCACGCCAACGAGTACCAGGCCTGGTACGGTCACCGATCTCAAGGTATCCGCGATCGACAGCACCGGCGTCACGCTGTTGTTCACACAGGTTGACGACGGTACGGGTCGACCGGCGGAATACGATATCCGCTATGCGGTCTCTCCCATTTCCTGGGGCGACGCGGCCTCGACGACGAGCGGCACCTGTCCCACACCGGTCGCCGGCACGGCGATCGGCAGTCCACTTTCCTGCAAAGTTCTCGGGCTAAAGTCAGTAACAAAATATGACTTTCAGCTGGTTGCTTTCCGCGGAACTCTGAACTTCAACGCTGTATTCGGCGGCCTTTCCAACGTCGCCACAGCGACGACGAACGCATCCGGTCCGACTCCGGTAGCAACCGTATCCGTTTCGCCGGCGACCGCTTCGATTCAGGTCGGAGCAACTGTTCAACTGACGGCAACAACTCGCGACTCCGCCGGTAACATTCTTACCGGACGAACAATTACCTGGAGTTCAAACAATACCGGTGTGGAGACCGTTTCGAACTCTGGTCTCGTCACGGGGGTCGCTGCCGGGTCTGCACAGATCACGGCGACGAGCGAGGGCAAGAGCGGAAGCGCTGCAATTACGGTAACCTCGACCACTACCAAACCGGGCGCGGTTACGGATCTCAGGGTGTCCGCAACCGATAGCACCCGGGTCACGCTTCTGTTCACGCAGGTTGATGACGGCACCGGTCATCCGGCGCTGTACGACATTCGCTACTCGATCGCTCCGATTTCATGGGGCGACGCCTCGTCCACCACGAGCGGCACTTGCACGACGCCGGTCACCGGCACTGCCATCGGGAGCCCGCTCGCGTGCACGGTACTCGGACTGAAGCCATCAACGAACTACAATTTCCAACTCGTTCCCTTCCGCGGAACCCTGAACTTCAACGCTGTATTTGGCCCGCTTTCGGACATCGCGACCACGACCACCACGGCATCGAACTCGGTCTCTGTCGCCTCAGTGACAGTTTCTCTAGCCAACAGCACGCTCAGTCCCGGCCAGACCACACAAGCAACGGCGATCACTCGGGACGCGAACAACAACATTCTTACTGGGCGCTCAATCACCTGGAGCTCCAGCAATACCGCCGTCGCCAGCGTCTCCAGTTCGGGATTGGTCAGCTCAATAGCGGTTGGAAATGCGCAGATCATCGCGACCAGCGAGGGACAGAGCGGGAGTGCGACGCTGACGGTCAATTCGCCGCCGCCCCCACCACCGGTGCCCGTCGCCAGCGTTTCCGTGTCCCTGGGTTCGAGCGTGCTGAACCCCGGTCAGACCACACAGGCAACTGCGACGACGCGCGATGCGAACAACAATGTTCTCACCGGCCGCGCCGTTAGTTGGACATCGAGCAATACTGGCGTCGCCACCGTGTCCGGATCCGGACTGGTCACTGCCGTCGCCGCTGGAAATGCGCAGATCACAGCGACGAGCGAGGGTGTGAGTGGGAGCGCCGGACTCACGGTCAATGCGCCGACTTCGGGCGGATCGAACGAGCCGCCAGGAATGACGCGCATCAGTGAGCGTCCATTCAGCGCGCTGCAGGAAGATCCTTCGTGGGATACGGACAACACGCTCTCTATAATTTCAGATGCAAGCGGACCGAAATCTCCGCCGGGCGCGATCAGGGCGACTTATCCGGCCGGCTATTCCTCCGGTGGCAGCGCACCCGGACATGCTGGAATCACTTTCGGTTCTCAATACCGCACGCTCTACATCTCCTACTGGGGTAAGCTGTCGGCGAATTTCTACGGCCACGATTCCGGAGTTAACAAGCAGTGCTACGCCTGGACCGGAGGGAATCCGTCGTTCTACTTCAACGCGAGGGGCGTCGGAACCGAGCCGCTCGTTCCCGAAGTCACGTTCCAGTCGACGACGAGCGACCCGGGCCAGGGACTGTATTTGCCG
>JBKPDS010000056.1:0-3237 GCA_046727995.1 Gemmatimonadota bacterium | reverse complement strand
CGACACCGGCGAAGTCAGCAATCAGTTCTCGACCGACTGGCTATTCAGTTATCGTCCGGTTCCGGGCACGCTGCTCTACCTCGGCTACGGCTCGACGCTCGAGGAGCCGCGGGAATTCAGATTCCAGAATCTCCACCGCACCAGAGACGGATTCTTCGGGAAGATCAGCTATCTCTTTCGATTCTAGCGCCGGTCAGAGGTTGATCGTCTTCATCCCGCCCTCGGGATAACGCTCGCCGGCAGTCACTCCCTTCGGCGCAGCGCTGTCGATGCGGAGCAGGTCATTTTCCGACAGCACGATATCGAGAGCGTGGGAATTCTCTTCCACGCGCTCGGGATGGCGGGTACCAGGAATGGGGACGATATCGTCGCCTTGAGCAAGCACCCAGGCCAGCGCCAGCTGGGCCGGCGTGCATTTGTGCTCCTTGGCAATCTCTTCGATGCGCGCGACGAGGTTGAGGTTCTTCTGGAAGTTCTCACCCACGAAGCGCGGGTGATTGCGGCGGAAATCGTCCTCCGCCAGATCTTCCGGATGTTTGATCTGTCCAGTGAGGAATCCGCGACCGAGCGGGCTGTAGGCGACGAAACCGATATCGAGCGATCGGAGTGCCTCGAGCAGTCCGTCTTCCGGATCCCGCGTCCACAATGAGTACTCGGTCTGCACGGCGGTGATGGGATGCACCTTGTGCGCACGACGAATGGTCTGCACCGAGGCCTCCGACAATCCTATGTAGCGCACCTTGCCTTCGCGCACGAGCTCGGACATGGCGCCGACGGTGTCCTCGATTGGCGTATTCCTGTCGACGCGGTGCTGATAATAGAGATCGATGGTGTCGATGCCGAGTCGCTTGAGAGATCCTTCGCAGGCCTGGCGCACGTACTCTGGTTTTCCATTCACGCCGAGGAATGCGCGCGTCTTCGGATCACGCATGTTTCCAAACTTGGTGGCAACGATCACCTGGTCGCGTTTCCCTTTGATCGCGCGTCCGACCAGCTCCTCGTTGGTGTGTGGGCCGTATATGTCCGCGGTGTCGAGCAGGTTGATTCCGAGCTCGATGGCGTGGTGAATCGTCGCAATCGATTGCTGGTCGTTGCTCGGTCCATAAAAATCGGACATTCCCATGCAGCCGAGTCCGATGGCGGATGTCTGCAGTCCCTGCGAGCCGAGTCGGCGGGTTTTGGGCGAGGCGCTGGTGGTGGGAGTCATAATCGGTTCCTTGGTTTAGTACTGCGCATTGCGGACCAACGGCATTGCGGACTGCTGACTAATTGCGGATTGGGAGGCCTGTTGCGGGCCTCGTACTATATCGGCGAAACAGAGTGTCCTTGGGGTCGTAGTATCCGTGAAAGTCACTAAGGTCCTCCGATGGAACTGAGGTACTGGCTGACGCGTGGGGCACTGGTCGGGCTGGTGGTACTGGGCATTGGCGGGCGGCTCCTGATGCGGGTCATTGCACACATGGAACATCGTCCCGTTTTCGTCTTTACGCTCGCAGGCACGCTGACTGTTGTATTCGCTGGCGCAATATCGGGCTTACTTGCCGGATTCATTTATTATCTCGCGCGGCGATTCATCCGCAAGCCGTGGCTGCGCACGGCTCTCTTCGTTGCGAGTTGCGAACTAGTGGTTTGGCGAGGGGTGCATGGCCTGCTTCCAGTGCCACAGCTGATGTTCATGGCGCTCGCCCTCATTTATCTGGTGATCATCGACATGATGGGGCGTCGCGTGCACTCTTAGTGCATGCCGATCCCGCTCAGTGCGCGCAACGTCTCGCACCGTTTTGGCGACGTCGTCGCTCTGGAGAATGTGAGCCTCGATGTCGCCGCCGGTGAGGCGACCGCATTGGTCGGTGAGAGTGGGTCGGGAAAAACGACGCTTCTTCGCTGCTTCAATCGACTGATCAAGCCGGACCAGGGCGATGTGCTGGTCGGCGACAAGAACGTCCGCGGCGAGTCAGCGGTGTTGCTGCGCCGTGGCATCGGCTATGTCCAGCAACACGGTGGACTGCTCCCGCACTGGCGGGTGCTGCGGAACGTGGCGCTGGTGCCGGTCCTCCTTGAGCGGAGCGATGCGCAGGACGCCGCGCGCGACGCGCTGGAGCTGGTCGGTCTTCCGGCGGCTGAATTCGGCCCGCGATTTCCGCACGAGCTTTCCGGTGGCCAGCGGCAGCGCGTGGCACTAGCGCGCAGCATTGCGGCGCGACCGGGCGTCATCCTGCTCGACGAGCCGTTCGGTGCGCTCGATGCCATCTCGCGTTCGGAGCTGCAACAATCCTTCGATGATCTGCGCCGTCGCCTCTCCGTGACGACGTTGTTGGTCACCCACGATCTCGCCGAAGCCGGCAGGCTGGCCGAGCAGGTGGTGGTGATGAGGAAGGGGCGGATCGAGCAGCGAGGGAGCATGCGTGATCTCGTTCACTCGCCGGCGACGCAGTACGTCGCGCAATTGATCGAGCGCGCACGCGCAGGTCTCGAGGCACTCATCTCTTGAAAAGAAGCTTCACGGTCGCCATCGCCCTCTGTGCACTGGCACTGTCAGCAGCTGGTGCATGGGCACAGCGAAGTCGTGCGATCGTAGTCGCATCGAAGCCGTTCGGCGAATCGTACCTGCTGGCGGAGATGTTCGCCCAGCTCCTTGAATCGCGCGGGTTTAACGTCGACAGGCGTCCGGGGCTCGGCGCCACGGAAATCGCATTCGGCGCGCTGCGCACCGGCGCTATAGATGTCTATCCGGAGTATACGGGTACCGGCCTCGTCGCAATTCTCCACGACACTCTGCCTGATTCGGTCGCCGCAGATCCGAAGGCGGTGTTCGCTCACGTATCTCAGCGATTCGAGCAGGCATATCACACACGCTGGTTGCCGCCACTCGGATTCGAGAACACCTACGCTATCGCCGTAACGAAAGCGACGGCCAGTCGCTTCCACTTATCCACGTTGAGCGATCTCGCCCGGGAAAGTCCGCATCTCACCGCCGGCTTCACCGCGGATTTCATCGGTCGAAGTGACGGTCTGGTTGGGCTGGCGCGCGTCTATGGTTTGCGTCCGCGCGCAGTGCGACCGCTGGCGCCGGCGGTCAAGTACCAGGCACTCGCCTCGGGCGCAGTGGACGTGATCGATGGCTATTCCACGGATGGGCTTCTGGCGCGGTACGATCTCGTCACGCTGGTCGACGACCGCCACTTCTTTCCTCCATACGAAGCGGCGGCACTGGTGTCGCAGCGGCTGGAGCGCGAT
>JBKPDS010000055.1:0-41378 GCA_046727995.1 Gemmatimonadota bacterium | reverse complement strand
ATCGCGCTCGCCCCGGTGTTCGCGGCTATTTGGATTGCGCTCGGCAAGCGCGGAAAAGCGCCGTCGAGCGTTGGCAAATTCGCGTGGGGTCTGTTCTTCAACGGCGTTGGGTTCTTGGTCATGCTGTTTGCGGCGAACATTGTCATCTCGGGCGGTGGCAATGTCCGCGTCTCACCGTGGTGGCTTGTGGTGAGCTATTTCTTCCAGTCGGTAGGCGAGCTTTCACTGAGTCCTGTGGGGCTGAGCTCGATGACCAAGCTCGCCCCGATCAAGTTCAAGGGCCAAATGATGGGTGTCTGGTTCATGGCGAGCGCGCTGGGCAATCTCGTGGCGGGGCTCGTGGGCGGAAGCGTCGATCCGGAGAAGCTGCCCCAGATGCCGATCCTGTTCAGGCAGACATCGTTGTTCCTTTTCATCGCCGCAGTCGCGTGCGGATTGCTCGTGATCCCGGTTCGCAGAATGATGCGCGACGTTCCAGCGGGCAATCGCTAGCTGGGAGCTGGCGTCGGTAGTTTGTGCAAGTAATTACTCCGCGTTCGTCTCCCGAAAAGGGAACCAGTACCATCTAACGCGGCGGAAGTGATGGTCAGATTTGTCGGTGCAATCGTAGCCCTGCTTCTCGGAACCTCGGCGGCTGCGGCGGCGCAAGTTGTGCCCGCATCTCCGTCACCCCGCGAGCCGGAGATCACCGCTTCGGGCCGGGGTGAGGTACACCTCTCTCCTGACTATGCCTATGTAATCATCGGCGTCACCACACAGTCGCCCAGCGCAGCACAGACGGCTTCGCAGAACGCAACCAGAGTTGCAGCAACTGTGAGCGCGTTACGCGCTCTCGGCCTCACCGAGCAGCAGATCGTCACTTCCGGATACAATCTCACCCAGACCTACGAGTACCCGAAGAATCAGCCGCCCCGGGTCAACGGGTTTACGGCGCGCAACACCATCCGCGCCGAGGTTCGACGTCTCGACGATGTCGGCAAGGTGATCGATGCCGCGATCAATGCCGGAGCAACGGACGTGGCTTCCATCCAGTTCCTCGCATCGAGTACCGAGCAGGCGCGCCGGACCGCCCTCTCATCTGCAGTTGAACAGGCGCGCGGCGACGCCGAAGTCATGGCCCGCGCCGCCGGAGGAAGACTCGGCCGATTGATCTCTGTCAGCTCGACCGGAATCTCACAACCGATGGCCATTCGCGGCGCTTCGATGGATGTTGTGCAACTATCCGCTGCGGTCTCGGGCGGCTATGCCGGCCCACCTACGCCTATCAACCCCGGCGAGCTGAACGTCGTCGCGTTCGTGTTCACGCGCTGGGAGTTCATCGGCGGCACATCGCGCTGACCTCTCCCTCGTCCCTCGCCTCTCGCCCCTCACCCCTCACTACGGCCAACTAAACACCGACGCCGGAATCGATCTCTCTCGGTTGTTGAAGATATCCCGCGGCTCGACGCGGAAGATTCGGGTGAAATCGCTCGCCATGAGCCGCACTTCCCAGCCGTGGCCGCGCGGGCCTCTCACCGGCAGCGCAAAATCCGCCCTGATCGTACGACGTGACTGGGGCGGCGACGCCGCCAACACGCTGAATCCCAGTGAGGCCGACAGCGGAGTGTTTACCCCAAACGGAGAATCACCCGCCCAGATTTTTCCGGCTTCCCCGAATCCAGCAACAGCCACACTTGCCAGATCCTTGTAGCGGCCGACGAGGTATCGATCTTCGACGCGACTAATAACCCGCCTCGCGCCGCCGACGTCGGTGAATCTGAACCCGGGCAATCCGCCGTCGCGATCGGCGAACGTCAGCTGAAAAGGAAACCGCTGCCGCCACCCACCACTGAAAGTCAGATTGGTGATCACCGTATGCCGGTTGAGTGGCTTGACGTAGAGTGCGGCGCGCCCGTGCGCCAGCATTCCATCCCACTTTCCTTCCTCACCACGACGTCCTTCGCCGGCGATATCGAACGCCGCGTACGAGATCGGCGACGCCATGCCGGCGTAGATGTCGGTCGAGCCGAACCAGTCGGTTTCCTTCCCGCGAAAAATGGTCACGCCCTTCCCGAGGAGCGTCGCGACCTGGAAACCCGTGCGCAGGTCCTGCGTGCCCTCGAGCGCGTCAAAGCCGCTGACGCGCAGGTAGTGAAGGTTCCGCAGTCCCCATAGCCCATTGATGCGGGCCGTCTGATGCTTCGTGTATCGATTGATCAGCGCCTGGCTCGTATCCGGTACGATCGCATCACCGATGATGACCGGCTGAGTGCCAGGGTCTTCATCCTCGAACGAAATGGAGCCGCCGACCAACCCCAGTCGACCGAGAGGTGGGCCAATGCGGACCACGCCGCCGATGTCGCTGTACGAGCGAGCAAGCTTTAGCGCAGCAGGCTCGGCGCCAGGTCGTCTGAAATAGAAATACCCATTCAGATTTCCCGCCGTCGTTCGCCACGAGATTCGCTGCAGGTCGGTGAGAAATGGATGACTGAGCTCCGTCCGCCAATCGCTCCCCAGCTCGCGACGACCTCCCTCAGCCACCAGCTGATAGGGGCGGCCGAGAAACTGGTAGTCGACGAATTTGCCGGCGTAGATGTCGCGAAAGTGCTGGCCCTTCTTCCACGACGCATCGGTGTGAATGGCACTGCCCAGCAAATTGTCTTCGCCGAGCAGCAGTCCGTGCACCGCCGGAGCACCACCACCGATCTGGGCTCCGAGGATCACGGAGACTTCGTCCACCGTCGAAACGCTGAGGATGATTCCCCCATTTCCATCGGAGTAGGCCAACACGCTGGCGTCGGCGATGAACGGTTGCGAGCGCAGGATGCGCTCCGACTCGGCGCGTCGCAGCTCCGTGCACTTATCGCCCAGCTGCAGGGCGAGATAACGGCGGATGACCGTCTCGCGGGTCGTGACGTGCTGTCTGGCGGCAAAACGCGCCGCACGCTGCCAGATGGTGTTGCCGGTGATCCTGAAGGGCGGGCTCGCGTCGATATCGATGCGAGTGATGCGCTCCCCCTTGCAGGTGACCGGCAGGCTATTCAGGTTTTGAGGCTGTGCCGTAGTCGCCGACGCGGCGGCGAGCAGCAATGCCAACGTACCCTGTCGAAGAGAGATCACTCGTGTCGTCCGCGCGCAAGCCGGTTCCAGCCTGCACTGTTGCTGTTACCGCTAGCATTCGCCCTGATGGCGATACCAGTCGTGTCCGGTTAACCGCCGCCTACGTGACCGCCCTGGAAAGAGCAGGGCTCATACCACTCATCGTTCCTCCACTTTCCAGTGCCGAAGCGGCTGCGTCGGTGCTCGATTCCGTCGCCGGCCTGGTGCTGACCGGTGGAGAGGACGTCGATCCGGCGCGGTACGGCGAAAAACGCCACGAAAAAGTACGCTCGGTTAACCCGGCGCGCGATGCGACCGAGGCCGCTCTCATCGAAGAGGCACGCGCCCGCGGCACCCCGGTGCTGGCAATCTGCCGCGGCATTCAGATTTTGAACGTCGCCCTCGGCGGCACTCTGGTGCAGGACATTCCGTCCCAATGCGAGACGAAGATCGATCACGACGATGAAGGTGCACGCACCTCGCGCACGCACGAAGTCGATATCGAGCCGGATTCGCTCATCGCCAGGGCAGTCGGCGCCGAACACGTCACCGTGAATTCGTTTCATCACCAGTCGGTAAAGCGCGTCGCCGATGGAATGCGGGTCACCGCGCGATCTCCCGACGGAGTCATCGAAGGCATCGAATCAACTGATGAGGATTGGTGGGTGATGGGCATTCAGTGGCACCCCGAAGAGATGACTGAGTCGGCCGAGCCGTGGGATCGCGGCCTGTTCAAGGCTTTCGCGAAGCAGATCGAAGCGTAGTGGACCTGCCCCGGATCCTTCAGGTCGATTCCGGGCGCAGCTGGCGCGGTGGCCAACGTCAGGTATTTCTGCTCGCCACCGGACTGCGCGACCTCGGCTATCGCACGCTGGTCGTCGCCCCGACTGGCTCACCACTCATTCGCAAGGCCGATCTCGCCGGCTTGCCCACCTATCGACTCACTCTGCGGGGTGAGTGGGACATCCGCTCCGCGCGAGAGCTGAGGGCAGTTGCCCGCGAATGGAACGCGGCCATCGTCCACGCTCACGACGCCAGGTCTCATTCGATCGCCAGAATCGCGCTGATCGGCAAAAGAAATACGCGTCTCATTGTCACACGACGCGTCGTTTTTCCGCCCAAGCAGGTGCGACTGAAGTATCGCCACGGCGTCGACGCGTTCATTGCCATCTCGGAGGCGGTGAAAACGGTGATGGTGAAAGCTGGAGTTCCAGCCAGCCGCATCGAGGTCGTCTATTCGGGAGTCCCCGCGCCCCAGGTAAAGCGTCCGCGCAACTGGCGTCGGGAGCGCGGTTGGCCGGCGAGTGCGGTGATTTGCGGCATCGTTGGAGCAATGACCCAGGAGAAGGGACTCGACATGGTCGGCGGAATCGCGCGCCGGCTGCCGGGAGAGCTTTTCCGGCGCACACGACTGGTTCTGCTGGGAGGAAAAGGCAGAGGGGGCACGACCGTGTCAGGCGTCGAGGGATTTGATGCGGGCTTCGTCGACGAAATCCACGAAGCAGTATCGGGGCTCGACGTTCTCTGGCATCCTGCTCGCTCCGAAGGACTCGGCACATCAGTGATCGATGCGATGGCGCTCGGTGTGCCGCCCATCGCTTTCGCCGTCGGTGGTCTGCCGGAGGTCATTGAGGACGGCAAAAGTGGATTGCTCGTCAAGCCCGGCGATGTGACAGGCTTCGTACGCGCAGCGGCAGCTCTCATCAGCGACGACGGACTGCGCGCCATGCTGGCAGAAGGTGCCAAACAGCGGGCGCGCGAATTCGATTCTCGTCGCATGATCGAACGGACGGCTGAGGTGTACAATAGCGTCATCGCGGGGTAGCGGGTAATTGCCCGCCTCTCCTATCTTGCCTGTACGGCACCCGTCGTCACCGAACCTGCGGAAATGAATTGATCTACATCTGTATTCCGACCTACAACGAAGGCCAGACCGTTGGTGTGCTCCTGTGGCGCATCAGACGAGTCTTTCAGGACTACTCTCGCGAGTACGAGATCGTCGTCTACGACGATGGCAGCACCGATGGCACGCGTGAGACACTGGCTCCCTACGCTGACGTCATCCCGCTGACGATTCTCCGCGGCGAGCGACGCCGGGGTTACGGCTTTGCTCTCGACAAGCTCGTCCGCGAGGTCTCGCGTCGCACGCGATACGCTCGTCGCGATGCTCTCATCGTCATGCAGGCAGATTTCACCGACCAACCCGAGCACATTCCAGAGCTCGTCAAACGCTTCGAGGGTGGTGCCGACATCGTCGCCGCCAGGCAGGAGATGAACGAGGCGCCGGCTCCGGTGCGCAGACTGCACAGCTTCGCCAGCTGGATGCAGCGGGCTGGCCTCCCCAAGACCGAGGCCGCCGATCCATTCACCACCTATCGGTTGTATCGGATCGCCGTGTTACGCGAGCTCCTGAAGTCGAACGAGGAGGAGCCGTTGGTCACCAGCAGCGGCTGGGCCGCCAACCTCGAGCTTCTTCTTCGCGCGCGGCCTTTTGCGCGCCGCGTCGAGAACGTGGACCTCGCTCCCCGCTACGACGTCAGAACGAGAGAATCGAGAGTTCGTCCCGTCGCGGATGCGCTGAACCTTTTCCGATTCACCCGCAAGGCGCGCCTGCTGGCCAATGCCGCCGGAGGTGCAGCATGAAGCCGCTGGCCCTCGGCATCGCTGCCTTCGCCGTTTCAGCTGTTAGCGATTCGGGAGCGCAGGCCGCGCCGGTAACTCCGGCCACGACTGTTGCAGCAGCCAGCGTCAAGCACGCCAAGGTTCCTTTCGCCGTCGGCGAGCGAATGGAGTACGACGTCAAGTTCGGCATCCTCAGAGTCGGCAACGCGCACATGGAAGTCGTTGGCCTCGACAACTTGCGCGGACGTCCGGTCTGGCACACCGCGTTTTGGGTGCGCGGCGGCAATTTCATGTATCGAGTCAACGACGTCTACGAGAGCTGGATGGACGCCGAGACGCTGTCGTCTCTGCGATTCGTGCAGGAGCTCGAAGAGGGTGGCAAGGACACCGAGCGCAGATTCGAGATATATCCCGAGCGCGCGATCTTCGTGCAGACCACCAAGAAGCCAAACAAGGAAGAGCAATCTGTCAATCAGCCGCTCGACGATGGATCGTTCCTCTATTTCATCAGAACCATTCCGCTCGAGGTCGGCCAGACGTACGACTTCAACCGCTATTTCAGGCCTGACCGCAACCCGGTGCGTATCAAAGTGCTGCGCAAGGAGCGCGTCGAGGTTCCCGCTGGAACCTTCAATGCGATCGTTGTGCAGCCGGTGATCAAGACGAAGGGCATTTTCTCGGAGAACGGCCACGCCGAGGTGTGGCTATCGGACGATGACAAGCACATCATGTTGCAGTTGAAGTCGAAGCTCTCGTTCGGATCTCTCAATCTCTATCTCAAGACCTACGTCCCATCGCCGAATCAGTAGGCGGTAGCCGCGGTCCCCGTCCGCGCTCGACCAAGGGCGCTGGCGCGGGGGCAAAATCAAAGAGCGCTCCACCGCCTTCCGCAACCGAGCCGCCCGCGGAAGTCGATCTGTCGAGAGTGCGCACCGTTCCCATCGAACGGCGCCCCAATAAAGTCGCGGCAGCTGAATTCGCCTCGCCGCCGCCGATCGATCGCAGAGACCGGAGCTTTGGTGCGTTCCTCAAGTCGTTACCGGACGTACTGGTAGCCCGCGATTTCCTGCGGGTCGTCAGCGCCATCGCTGCGGCGGCGAAATCAAGAAAGGCAGTGGTGGTGATGCTCGGCGGTCACATTGTCAAGACCGGCCTGGCACCGCTGCTCATCGATCTGATGAAGCGCCGCGTCATCACGCACCTGGCGATGAACGGATCGGCGGCGATCCACGACTACGAGATCGCACGCTTTGGCGCCACCTCGGAGGATGTCGCGCGCGGCCTCGTCGACGGCACCTTCGGCATGGCCGAAGAAACCGGGCGTGGAATGAACCAGGCTTTCACCATCGGGATGAAGAGCGGCTGGGGAATGGGGGAAGCGCTGGCGCGCGCGCTGAAAGAAATACCGCTCTCCAACGGCGATCTCTCGGTGATGCTGGCGGCGTATCGGCTGGGCATTCCCTGCACCGTCCACGCAGCGCTGGGGGCCGAAATAATTCACCAGCATCCAGCAACCAACGGCGCGGCGATCGGCGACACCAGTCACCGCGATTTCCGCCGTCTCGCCGCGTCATTGCCAGCGCTCCACGACGGCGGCGTCGTTCTCAATCTCGGGAGTGCCGTGATCATGCCCGAGGTATTTCTGAAGGCGCTGACGATCGCGCGCAATCTTAACGACGGCAAACCCACCAACTTCACGACCTGCGATCTCGACATGCAGCGCCACTACCGTCCGCGCGTCAACGTCGTCCAGCGCCCCACCCAGTTTAGCGGCAAGGGCTACGAGATAACGGGGCACCATGAAATCATGGTCCCTTTGTTGACTTGGGGGGTTGTTGAGGCGCTGGAGACCTGAGGCCGGTGGAAAGACAAAGACAACGGCCTGCTGGGCGCTGATCGCTTTTACGCTAAGCGCTAACCGCTGCAACCGACTAGACAGATCTCACTGGCGCTCTAGGCAACTGCTTCAGTTCCTTAACACGAGTGAGATCTGTCTTGTCGTAGGCAGCGGTAAGCGATCAGCGACAGCAGCGGTCAGCGCCTAGCAGGCAGTTGTCTTATACCCTAGGATCCCAGCCGGTAATTGTCTTAGATCCTAGGAAATACCTATCCGCTCTAATACCGAGTAAGCCTCGTTCCCGCGAACCGCTCCCTGATTCGGGCGGCCGTCCCCGGCGACAGAATCCGAATTCCGAAGTACAGCAACCCTCCGACGATGACTACTTTGATGGCGAGGGCAACCAGGAAGAAAGTAAGACCGACCAGCCCACCAAATAGCTTGAACACCATGCCCACGGCGAAGAGGCCCAGCATGGCGAATAGGCCGATCATGAAAATGGCGCGTAACATGATGTTCTCCGAAACAGTGTCTGAGATCACTACGATAGCGCGTTCCCGGTTGTTTCACGAGAGCAAACAACCGGAGTCACCGAGCTGAGCGCCGAGGTCATCGTAGTCGGCGGCGGCGTCATCGGGCTGGCCGTTTCCGCCGCCCTCGCCGAGCGCGGGGTGGAGGTGACACTGATCAGCGAGCACCGCCCGGGCGAAGCATCACCCGCTGCCGCCGGCATGCTCGCCCCGTCGGTCGAACGGGCTCCCGGACCGGCGCACGCGTTCAGCATCGCCGCCCGCGACCGATACCCGTCTTACATCGAGTTTCTCGCCGAGCGCACCGGGATCAAAGTCCCGCTCAACCGACTCGGAATTCTCCAGGTCGCCTTCAGTGAGAAAGGCATTAAGGGTCTGCGCAAATCTGCGCTGCCGAGGACCCGCTGGCTCGACGCAAAGGAGCTGCAGCACTTCGAGCCGGCGCTGCCTCACGCTTTGGGCGCGATGTTCAATGCCCAGGACGGGGCCGTCGACAATGTCGTGCTTCTCGAGGCATTGAAAAAACTGTGCGCGGGCGAGAAGTGGATCGAACAGCTCGACGGAGGTGTGCGATCGGTCAAGCCCGCCGCGGGCTCGTGCACCGTGACCATGAACTCTGGAGGTCAGATTACTGCCGCCAGGGTCGTGATCGCCGCCGGCGCCTGGGCCGGCAAGATCAGCGGCGCGCGCTTCGCCAAACACGTCAAGCCGGCGCGTGGACAGCTCGTTTCGTACTCCAGCACGCCGCTCCGCCACGTCGCCTATGGACCGGGCGGCTATGTGGTTCCGCGCGGCAGTATCACCATCGCCGGCAGCACCATGGAGAACGTCGGCTTCGATACCAACACGACGCCGAGTGGCGTGAAGAAAGTGCGCGCGGCCGCCGAGGAGATTTGTCCGGTGCTCGCGTCGTCAGAAACCACTGAAGCGTGGGCGGGGCTGCGGCCGGTAACTCCCGATCTGCTGCCCATGATTGGACCGGATCCGAAGCACCCTTCGCTCATCTACGCCTGCGGGCACTCGCGCAACGGCGTACTGATGGCCCCCCTGACGGGGGATTTAATCGCCGATCTCGTGACAGAATCACCACTTAGCCACGACCTGTCACAATTTCGCCCAGACCGTTTTTGATGTAGATTCCCTAAGCTCGACGGACCCTCTCCTCCCCGTCGGCCCCAACAGATGCCAGATACTCTTTATCAGATAATGGGGCGTCACCGCGCCGAGCCCCTCCCGGATCGGAAACCGTCGTGGCTCAAGGTGAAAGCGCCAGGCGGCCCCAACTACGTGCGCCTCAAGAGCTTGATGCGCGAGCTCGACCTCCACTCCGTCTGCGAGGAAGCCCACTGCCCCAACGTCGGCGAATGTTGGGACCACGGCACCGCCACTTTCATGATCCTCGGTGACGTCTGCACGCGAAATTGCGCGTATTGCGCCGTCGCCCATGGCCGTCCACCCAAGTACGACATCGCCGAACCGCATAGGGTAGCAAAAGCCATCGCCGAGATGGGCCTGAGGCACGCCGTGATCACCTCGGTCGACCGCGACGATCTCCCCGATTTCGGCGCCTGGGTGTTCGCCGAAACGATTCGACAGATCCACGAGAGAATTCCGGATTGCTCCGTCGAAGTCCTCGTCCCCGATTTTCAGGGCAACCACGACAGCATTCGCACCGTCCTCGAGGCGCGCCCCGAGATCTACAATCACAACACCGAGACCGTGCCCCGACTTTACAAGAAGGCGAGACCGGGAGGACGGTATCCGCGGGTGATGGACATCTTCCGCTACGTGAAGCGCGTCGCCCCCGACACTCCGACCAAGACCGGCATGATCCTCGGCATGGGCGAGACCAAGGAAGAGGTCGTCGCCGTCATGCACGATCTGCGTGAAGTCGACGTCGACATCCTCACCCTCGGTCAGTACCTGCGACCCTCAGACGCTCACATCGCGCTCGACCGCTATTACACTCCTCAGGAATTCAGAGAGCTGTACGAGATTGGAATGGAGATAGGATTCCGTCACGTTGAATCGGGACCGCTGGTTCGCTCCAGCTATCACGCGTGGGAGCAGGTTCAGGCGGCAGGCGTATGAGTACCGAAGCGAAACCCCAGGCGACACAGAAACCGAAAGAGAAACCGGCGGCGAAAAACAACGGCGCTGACGGCACCGGAAAGGAGTCGCCAAAGGAGCTGCCAAAAGAGTTTGCGGGAACTACTCCCGAGTTCCGGCGCGAGTTGCTGCACTCCATGCTCCTCCAGCGTCGGTTCGAGGAGCGTTGCGCGGAGGCGTACGCGCTCGGAAAGATCGGCGGCTTCTGCCACCTGTATATCGGGCAGGAAGCAATCTCTACGGGCGTGATGTCGATGATTCGTCCCGATGACTATGTCATCACCGCCTATCGCGATCACGCGCAGGCGCTGGCGCGCGGCATCAGTCCCCGCGCGGTAATGGCCGAGCTTTTCGGCCGCGCAGCGGGAGTGTCGGGCGGCAAAGGCGGCTCGATGCACCTCTTTGACGCACAGACCAACTTCCTCGGCGGACACGGCATCGTCGGCGGTCACGTTCCCATTGCCGCGGGCGTCGGCTTCGCGATCAAATATCGCCGCGGAAACCAGGTCTGCGTCTGCTTCTTCGGCGAAGCGGCCGTGAACATCGGCGCCTTCCACGAAGCGCTCAACATGGCCTCACTCTGGAATCTGCCGGTGATTTTCATCATCGAGAACAACCGCTACGGAATGGGAACCGCGATCTCACGGTCGACCGCGAACGAAGACGTGATCGTCCGCGCCAAGGGCTATCGCATGGAGGGTGAGACGATAGATGGCCAGGATGTTTTCGCCGTTCGCGAGTGCATGGGACGCGCAATCGAGCGGGCACGCAAAGAAAAGCGACCGACCCTGATCGAGATGAGGACCTACCGCTTCATGGGACACTCGATGTCGGACGCAGTGAGTGGCACCTATCGCACGAAGGACGAGCTCGAAGAGAACATGAAGCGCGATCCGATCCTGCTCCTCCACAACAAGATGTACGAGGCGGGTGAGCTCACCGAAGGCGAGATGCACAAGATCGACGACGAGGCGAAGGCAATCGCACAGGATGCGTGGGATTTCGCCGACGCGAGCCCCGAGCCTCCGCTCGACAAGCTTTACACCGACGTCTACACGGACACGAGCTCCTGATGGCGGTACTCTCCTACCGTGACGCGCTGACCCAGGCGCTGCGCGAAGAGCTGCAGCGCGATGATCGCGTCTTTCTCATGGGAGAAGAGGTCGCGCAGTACAACGGCGCCTACAAAGTCTCCAAAGGATTGCTCGACGAATTCGGCCCGATGCGCATCGTCGACACCCCTATCACCGAGCTTGGATTTGCCGGCGTCGGAGTCGGCGCGGCGATGGTTGGTCTGCGGCCAATCGTCGAGTTCATGACCTGGAACTTTGCCCTGCTCGCTCTCGACGAAGTCGTCAACGCGGCGGCGAAGATGCTCTACATGTCGGGCGGCCAGTACAAGATGCCGATGGTTTTCCGCGGCCCCAACGGCGCGGCGCTGCAGCTTTCCGCACAACACTCACAGGCGTGGGAGAGCTGGCTCGCCCACATACCGGGACTCAAAGTATGCACGCCCGGAACGCCCGCCGACGCGAAGGGCCTCCTCAAGTCGGCGATCCGCGACGACAACCCGGTGGTGTTCCTCGAGGGCGAGATGCTCTATAACACCAAGGGCGAAGTTCCCGAGGGAGAGCACATCATCCCGATCGGAGTCGCTGAGCTGAAGCGCGAGGGCGATCACTGCTCGTTGATCACCCACGGCAAAATGGTTCTGGTGGCGATGAAGGTGGCCGACGATCTCGCCAAGGAAGGCATCAACATCGACGTCGTCGACCTGCGCACCGTCAGACCAATCGATGTCGACGCCATCGCGCGCTCGGTGCAGAAGACGAATCGCGCGGTGGTGCTCGAAGAAGGCTGGGAGATCTGCGGCATGGGCTCACAGGTCGTCGACTTCATCCAGCGAGAGTGCTTCGACGATCTCGACGCCCCGGTGCTGCGCGTACACCAGGAAGACGTGCCGATGCCTTACGCGAAGAACCTGGAGAGAGCGGCAAAACCCGACGCCGGCAAGACCGTCGCGGCAATCAAGAAAGTCATGTACCTCGACTGACGCGCTATGGCAACCAAAGTGGTGATGGAGGCGCTCTCGCCGACGATGGAAGAAGGTCGCCTCGTCAAATGGAACAAGAACGAGGGCGATCAGATCAAATCCGGTGACGTGCTGGCCGAGGTCGAGACCGACAAGGCAGTGATGGAGCTCGTCGCTCGAGGAGACGGCGTACTCCGTAAGCGTCTCGCCAACGAGGGTGATGCGTCGCCGGTCGGAACCTTGATCGCGGTGATCGCCGCTCCCGACGAGAACATCGATTCGATAGTTGGCTCCGCGGGCGGTGCATCAGCGCCGGCCGCGGCTCCAGCGCAGCCTGCTCAGGCAGCTCAGGGCTCTCAGACCCCAGCGGCGCCGGCGCAGACCGTCACCGAGAGCAAGGAGGCTGCGGGCAAGAGTCCTGTCCCGGAAGCACCGGCACAGTCTCAGGGCGAGGCGTCGACTCCTCCGCAGCAGAAGACTGCAGCGCCGGCGCCAAGCGCACCGCCGCGGCCGGCTCCGCCCTCCGCACCGCCACGGCCACCGTCTGCTCCGCCCGCGCCGCCACGCGGCAACGGCGCGTCACGCCCGGCGACGACTGGACGACAGCGCTCTTCACCGCTTGCCCGCAGACTCGCCACCGAAAAAGGAATTCAGCTCGGCGGGATTCAGGGCACCGGCCCGGGCGGCCGCATCGTCAAGCGCGACATCGAGAACGCCAAAGCAGCCGGCATCGCCGCGGGTCGCTCGGCAGCCGCCGAGAGGTTGGCAAAGGAAGGCGATTTCAAGGATGTGCCACTCACTCAGATCAGAAAGACGATCGCCCGTCGGCTCGCCGAATCGAATGGTCCGGTTCCGACTTTCTTTCTGACGGCCGAATTCGATGCCACTCGCGCCGCCGAGCTCCGCACCCAGCTCGCTGAAATGGGTGACGAATACAAAGTCTCGTTCAATGACATCGTCATCAAAGCCGTCGCTCTGGCGCTGGCCGAGCATCCCGAAGTCAACGCTCATTGGCTGAACGACAAGATCCGTCAGTTCAACCGGATCCACGTCGCGATGGCTGTCGCGGTCGAGGATGGCCTGATCACGCCGGTTCTGTTCGACGCCGATCGCATGACGATGTGGGACATCTCCGGCAAGGCAAAGGATCTTGCCAAGCGCGCGCGTGAGCGCAAGCTGACGCCCGAGGAGTACACCGGATCTACGTTCTCCGTCTCCAACCTCGGCATGTTCGGTATCGATCAGTTCACGGCGATCATCAATCCCCCCGAAGCCGGCATTCTCGCCATCGGCGGCGTCGAAGAGAAACCGGTCGTAGTCGACGGCCAGCTCGAGGTCCGCCAGCGCATGCGCGTGACGATGAGCTGCGATCACCGGGTCATCGACGGCGCCACCGGCGCGAAGTTCCTCCAGACGGTGAGACAATACATACAAAACCCGCTGTCGCTGATTATCTGATTGCGGATTCAGGGTTGCGGACCAACAGCCCAGTCCGGATTTCGGACTAACTAGATTTCTCCGGACTATTAACTCGAAATTTCCATGGCAAGTTATGATGTGATTTTTATCGGCGGTGGCCCTGCCGGATACGTTGGCGCTATTCGCGCCGCCCAGCTCGGGATGTCCGTCGCCGTGGTAGAAAAAGAAGGACTCGGGGGCACCTGCGTCCTCTGGGGATGCATCCCGGCCAAGGCACTGCTCGAATCGGCATCGCTGGCGACGAAGATCTCCCATACAGCAAAGGACTTCGGCATCACCGTTGGTGATGTGAAGCTCGATTACGGCGTGGCGATGAAGCGCTCACGCGCCGTCAGCAATCAGAACTCGAAAGGCGTCGAGTACCTTTTCAAGAAAAACAAGATCACCTGGATTAAGGGCGTCGGAAAAGTCACCGGCAAGAACGCTGTCACGGTCAAAGTCGACGGCAAGGAAGAGAAGCACGAGGCAAAGAAAGCCGTCGTGATCTCCACCGGCTCGCGAGTGAAAGGCCTGCCGCAGATCGGTCTCGAGCTCAACAAGACGACCGTCATTTCATCCGACGAAGCATTGATTCTCGAAAAAGCACCCAAAACCATGGCGATCATCGGCGCCGGTGCCGTCGGCTGCGAGTTCGCCGACGTCTTCACGGCGTTTGGCACCCAGGTCACTCTGATCGAAGTCCTGCCGGGAATTCTTCCGCTCGAGGACGCCGATTGCAGCACCGAGCTCACCCGCAGCTTCAAGAAGCGCAAGATCAACGTCCTTGCCGGGGCCAAGGTGAGCAACGTCAAGGTCGGCAAGAGCTCCGTAACCATGAGTGTCGATGTCGGTGGCCAGAAGCAGGATCTCGAAGTGGAGAAAGTTCTCGTCGCCGCCGGACGCGCGCCCGTCATCGAAGACATCGGCATCAGGGAGCTCGGGGTTCAGCTCACCGATCGTGGCTTCATCAAGATCAACGAGCGGATGGAGACTTCGGTCAAAGGAGTGTACGCCATTGGCGACGTCGCCGGCCCGCCCATGCTCGCCCACAAGGGTCAGCGCGAGGGCGTGGTCTTCGCTGAATTTCTCTCTGGACAACAGCACGTCCACCAGGTGAATTACGGTAACGTCCCCAACGCGACGTACTGCCATCCGGAAGTGGCTTCGATCGGCATGACCGAGGCCCAGGTGAAGGAGAAGAAGATCGACTACAAAGTGGGTAAATTTCCCTTCTCCGCCAACGGTCGCGCGCGTACCTCGGGCGAGACCGAAGGCTTCGTCAAGATCATCCGCGACGCCAAGTACGGTGAGATACTCGGCGCCCACATTATTGGCGCCCACGCCACCGAAATGATCCACGAGCTGGCCGTCGCTCGCGAGAACGAGTTCACCGTCGAGGAAGTCGACCTGGCGATCCACGCCCATCCGACCATGTCGGAGGCCATCGCCCAAGCGGCTCTCGACTCCATGGGCAGGATGACGGACGCGTGATTCTGGTGATGCGCCGTGGCTGAGCGAGAGCTATGGACCGTCCCACTGGGACGGATGGAATATGGTGAGGCCCTCGAGCTGCAGCGCAGTATTGCCCGTGACCGGATCGCCGGTACGATTCCGCAGGACGTGTTGCTGCTGCTCGAGCATCCTCCCGTCGTCACTCTCGGACGCGGCTCGAAGGAGCAGAATCTCGTCGCCTCACCCGAGTTCCTGAAGAGCAAAGGAGTCGAGCTGTTCGAGGTGGAGCGCGGTGGTGACGTCACGTTTCACGGGCCCGGCCAGCTCGTCGGCTATCCGATCATCGATCTCAAGCGGCACCGCGAGGACCTGCATTGGTACCTCCGGAAAATCGAGGAGGCGCTGATCAACACCCTCGCCGATTATGGAATTCCGGGCGAGCGCAATCCCGCCTACACCGGCGTCTGGACGCGCGGGAAGAAGATCGCCTCCATTGGTGTGCACGCACGCGACTGGGTGACGTGGCACGGCTTTGCCCTCAACGTCACCACCGATCTTTCATTCTTCGATCTGATAGTTCCCTGCGGTATCGATGGCGTCGTGATGACGTCGATCGCACGTGAGGCCGGACTCGACGACATCTCGCTGCAGGACGTCAGAGATCGCGTCAGCGCCAAGTTCGCCGACGCGTTCGACCTGACCGCAGTAGTTACGTCGCGCTCGACTCTCCTCGAGACAGTCGCGTGATCGATGATCTGAAGGTCTACCCCGCCAGGACACATCCTCAGGCTTCGGGGAATGTTCGCGACTTTGCGTCAGAGCTGAATCCGCAGCAGGCGGCAGCAGCGACTTACGGCGACGGTCCGCTCCTCATCATCGCCGGCGCCGGGACCGGAAAGACTCGCACACTCGTCTATCGCGTCGCACATCTCATCGAGCGCGGCGTGGCCGCCGAGAGAATTCTCCTTCTCACCTTCACGCGTCGCGCTGCGCAGGAGATGCTGTCGCGCGCCGAGCGGTTGGTGGGCGGCAACAGCAAGCGCGTTCACGGGGGGACGTTCCACGCCACCGCTCACCGGCTGCTGCGCCGCTACGGACAGGCCGCCGGTCTGGCGAAAGACTTCACCATCATGGATCAGGGTGACTCCGCCGATCTGATGCAGCTGTCACGCGCTCAGTTGGGATACGCCGCGAAATCAAGGCGCTTCCCGAAAAAGGAGACGCTCCAGTACGTCTACTCGCGGCACATCAACACCGAGATCTCAGTCGAGGACATCGTTCGCGACTCGTACCCGCAGTTCGTCGACTACCTCGACGATTTCGCGAAGATCTATTCCGATTACACCAGACGGAAGCAGGAGCGCAATCTCGTCGACTACGATGATCTGCTGCTCTTCTGGGCCCTGCTGCTGGAAGCGTCGCCCGAGCTGGGGAAGAAAGTCTCCGGACTCTACGACCACATTCTCGTCGACGAGTACCAGGACACCAATGTCCTGCAGGCGCGCATCCTCCGCGGGATGTGCGTCGCGCACAAGAACATCACCGTCGTTGGCGACGACGCCCAGAGCATTTACTCGTTCCGTGGCGCCAACTTCAGAAACATTCTCGATTTTCCCAAGCAGTTTCCCGGCGCCACGATGGTCGCGCTCGAGCAGAACTATCGCTCGACCCAACCGATCCTCGGCGTCACCAATACGCTGATCTCGCGCGCGGCCGAGCGATTCACCAAGAACCTGTGGACCGAGCGAACGGGTGGCGAGCCGCCATGGCTCGTCGCCGCCCGCGACGAGCAGCAACAGACCCGGTTTGTCGTCGACCGGATTCTGGAGCTGCACGAGGAGGGCACACCGCTCGCCGAGATCGCGGTGCTCTTTCGCGCCGGCTACATGTCGGCCGACCTGGAGATCGAGCTCACCAATCGGAAGATTCCGTTCGAGAAATGGGGTGGGCTCAAGTTCCTCGAGGCGGCCCACGTCAAGGACGTCCTCGCCTTTCTCCGCATCCTGGAGAATCCGCGCGACGAGGTGAGCTGGTATCGCCTGCTGCTGTTGCTGCCGGGGATCGGCGACGCGACGGCGCGTGCCGCCATCGATGCCATGGCTGCGGCAGCATGGGAGTCGACTGCGTTCGGCCGATACAATCCTCCTCCACGCGCCAGAGCAGCGCACGCCGCGCTCGTGGCGTTGATCGATTCGCTGCGCTCCGGCCCGGTACTCGACGAAGCGCAGGCTGCTGCCGACATCGCCCGCGTCAGGTTGATGTACGACAACATTCTCCGCGAGCGGTACGATCGCGTGGAGCCGAGGTTGGCGGATCTGGATCAGCTGCAGACGATCGCCGCCGGCTACCCGGACCGGGCGACGTTTCTCTCGGCGTTGGCGCTGGAGCCGCCGCAGGCAACCCAGGATCTCGCCACCGGAACGAAGGAGGAAAATGACGCTCTGATTCTCAGCACGGCGCACTCCGCCAAAGGCAAGGAGTGGGATGCTGTGTTCGTGATCTGGGCCGTCGATGGCTGGTTCCCCTCGGCGCGGTGTCTCAACAACGAAGAGGAGACGGAAGAGGAGCGCCGCCTGATGTACGTTGCGCTTACTCGTGCCAGAAACCACCTGAGCGTAAGCTATCCGCTCAACGCCTACTCGACGCGGCGCGGTGCGAATTACTCTCTCGATCAACTCTGCCGCTTCATCGACCGCGGCGTCCGCGACAACATGCAGCGCGTCGCTCTCAGCTCCGGCGACGCCCCCAAGCCACTCGAAGACGTTAGGAGAGAGCCGCTGATCGACCTCCGTAGCCTGCTGAGGGCGAGGTTCAGTGCCAATTAGCACTGGCAACCGGTAGATCCCACCTGTAGCTTGAAAAACACCAACGGTCGCTTCCGCGGAGGCTGGAATGCGCCGACTCAAATCCCTCTTTTTCCTGTTCGCCGCTGCCTCGCTCGGCGGTTGCGTAAGCGCATCACGCGCTCCAAGGGAACTCTCGTCCAATAGCACCCAGACATTCACTGCCGAGCAGATCGCCCACTCCGGCTTCACTAACGCCTGGGATTTTTTGCGCGCCCGCGCCCGCGCGTACGACTTCTACGAGGATCGGTACGGGCGCCCGCGTGGAATCAAGACCAGGCGTGGGCGCAGCACCATAAACATGGCCGGCTCCGACATGCCCATGATTTTGATCGACGGTGCACGGCTGACCGACTTCACCGCCCTGCGCGACCTTCCATCGGATGCTATCTCGAGCATCGAGTTGATGAGCGGGATCACTGGCACCGCAGATCAGGGGACAAATGCAGCAGCCGGTGTGATCTATATCCACACCTGGGAGGCCTCCGGAGAATAACTGCGCCGCGCGGCGCGCCATCAGTTGCGTACAGCAACACGGGCATCTGGACCCAAAAAAAATCCCGCCGCGACTTCCGCGGCGGGATTTCTCGTCATCAGAGCGTCTTCTTGCTCTTACCGGTCCCCACTCCCGCTATGCGACGTTCTGCTTGCAGGACCCCGGGGTGTACTTCGGATTGTTCTGCTCCTGCTGTGGAACCGGCACATTGACATCAGTGCCGTAAGTGCCGCCCTTGAAGTACAGCCCGTTCGGGAACACGGTGTTCACCGGCCTGTTGTACTGTCTGATCAGACGACGCAGATCTCCCAGTCGATGGGACGTCAGATACAACCAATACGCCCGCTCGTGGAATAACTGATCGACCTGTCCCGCTGTCGTCGGCTGGAGTGTTAGCGGTGCCAGCGAACCCGCCGGGTAACCCCGCAGCGACAGCAAAGACGTGTTGCTACGGAGTGCATTGAGAATGGTCAGCGCTCCCACCGGATCGCCCGCATTCAGCGCCGCCTCCGCTTCGATCAGCCGCGCCTCAACTCCATCCGCTACGGTGATCGCGGACGCCCGCAGTGGATATTTCGCCTGTACCATCTGGTTGGTGGCGCCGTCGAAACCTTTCGGGCTCCGACTCGACCCGCGCGCTGCGAGGCTGTCCGGCACGCGCGGATCCAGCGGTCCTCCAGTGCGTTTGAGATCGCCATCCGAAGCGAATGGCAGCCCAATTCCGGCTTCGGCGTCGGCTTCACCGAAACGCCCCACGCTCTGTGTCAGCGACCACGTGCCGTTATTCTGACGTGCGCTCGTCTCGGAGTGCTGATAGTTGTACTGGAAAGTTGTCGGCACTGCAGTCACGGCCGCTGCTGCGGCAGCGTAGTTACCGCTATCCAACAGAGCTCGGCCCTTGCCTACCGACGCCAGATTCTTGAACGTCGCGGTCAACGGACCTGCCGGCGACGCCGGCATCGCGAGCGCCTGATTGAATTTCAAGATCGCGCTGTCGAGAAGTGTATTGGTCGACTCCGGCGCCCCGAATGTGAAGGATCCGTCTGCTTCCTGCGTGCTCACGGGCACGGCCCCACAGTAGTTTTCGGCAAACAGGATGTAGGCGAAGCCGTTAAGCGCCAGTATCTCCGGAAAGCCCGTGCTGTCCGCCGCCTTCGTCGCGAATTGTTTGTACGCGTTGATCGCCAGTTCTGACGACGCCCGCGCACGGGTGAGATCGAAGAAGGTTCCGATCAAGCTCGTATTGGAGAGGCTCATTGCCCGCTGATCTATCTCGATGCGAGTGGGGAACGTCTCGGTATTGATGAATTCATCGGACAGGAGTCCTGACAGATGAACCTGTTCGACGTCCGCATTCCCGCCGTTGTACGCGACGCCGAAATTGCCGATTGCACCCGCGCGTAGCGTCGGGAGTGCCGCTACTCCCTGCAGCGCTTCCGGTCTGGCAACGTCGGGATCACTGACCTGGAGTATTCTGTCTGTATTGCACGCCAGTGCGGTCATGACCCCGACAAGGCTGGCAAGCCTTATCGGACTGAACCGACCGGTCGTGCTGATTTGTATATATCGCATGTTGGGTTCTCGTGATTAGGGTCGGGATCAGAACGTGGTCGTCAGACGAACCACCCAGTTGCGAGTGGGCGGCAGTGTCAGGAAGTCGGACGTGCTGAAGTTCGCGCCGGGTGTCGAATTGATCTCCGGATCGAATCCAGTGTACTTGGTCCAGGTGTGAAGATTCCTGCCCGCCACGGTGAGCGCCATGTTGTGACCGCCGAACGCGCTCACCCACGAATCCGGCGCCATCACGGTAAACGACAGCTCGCGCAGTTTGGTAAAGGAAGCGTCCTCGATGTAGCCGGCATCCGTCCCCAGCGAAATGCCGATTGATGCAGCCTGATCGGCGAGCGGAGCTGTCGGGTCGTACGCCTCCTGACAGTTGCCAAAGCTGCAACGGAACCGGCGCGTGTTGTTGAACAGCTTGTACTTGCCCTTGTGATCGAACAGCGCCGAGACGCGGAAGATCTTCATCAGCGTCAGCTCCGGCGTGATCGAGTATTGCACCTTCGGGAGAGGATTACCGAGAAATACCGCGGTATCCGTCAACGTGATTTCCGACCGTGCAATGATTCCATCGCCATTCGCATCCGTGAACGTGATGGCGCGCTGGAAATAGCTTCCCAATGGCAGCCCTTTGCGATGTTGCTGTTGCGTGTTGACGATGATAGGCGGAATGTCTGCGCCCGTTGGCAGCTTACCGAGTGACAGCGCAACGTTGTCATTGGTCGAGCCAGCGAAGGTCAGGTCGAAGCCCGCTCTATCCAAATCGAGAACCTTGGCGGTAACGACATACTCGTTCCCCTTGTTCCTAACGGTTCCCAGGTTCTGGAACTGTGTCGTAGTCAGTCCGAGTGACGGCGCCAGTGGTACGGCGATCAGGAGGTCGTCGGTGCGCTTGTTGTAATGCGTCATCTCGAACCCGATGCGCTCGCCGAAGAAGCCGGCGTCGAATCCGATTTCGGTTTCCCGCGAGCGTTCTGGTCGCAGATTGGGGTTGCCCGTTCCTCCAACTACAATGCCCGCCTGGTCGGTCCCCGCAACGGTTACAGTCTGGGCGTTAAAGAACGTGATGGCGTCGCGGAAGTTGGGCTTCTGCCCTGATCTGCCGTTCGCAGCACGCAGACGCAGTGAATTGAAGAAGTTGGTCTTCGGGAAGAATGACTCTTCGTTCACTATCCAAGACAAAGTCACCGACGGATAGTTGATGCTGCCGAAGTTCTGGCCGAAGGCGCTGTTCTTGTCGTTGCGAATGGCACCGCTCAGGAAGATGCGATCTCTAAACGCGAGGTCTTCTCTAAATAGCCGACTGGCCGTCTTGTTGTCGGTGTTCGTCTCCGATACGGCGAATCGCGCCGTAGTTCCGCTCAGCGAAGTTGTTCCCGCGAGCAGCTTCGCGCCGAATGCCTGCGTGCCACGAATCATTTCCTTGTTGAACAGGCCGCTGACTTTCGTAGTGGACTTGATGCCGCTGAACGGCGTAAAGGCTGCCGACAGTGTCGCGTTCGCGCTGTAGTTATAGATCGAGTACGGGTTGGACGTCCGCTGGCCGTCAGGCAGCGATCCAAAGAACACCTTTTGTGGGGCGACAACTTCGTTGTCGTAACGATTCAGGTAGTCCAGTCCGCCGACAACAGTTGCCGTCAGCCACGAGAGCGGCTGATAGGATGTGTTAACGGTGTTTTCAAACCGATTCACATCCTGGTGCGTGTTGATCGCGTAAATCGCCTGGGGACATTGACCGCTCAGATAGCCGTGAGCTCCGGCCAGGTTGGAATTTGGCGCCCCTGTGCACGGTGGAGTGGGTGGATTGTCGTCGAAGGCGCTGCCGAGCAAACCGGACGACACGATGCCGAGCACGTTGTTGTCGTTTTGTGGCAGACGTGTGTGCGCAGCCAGGTAGCTCGTCCCGAGCTGCACGTTCCAGTCGTCCCGCAGCTGGATCGAGAGGTTCGCGCGTCCCGACGCCCGCTGGTCCTGACTGATCTCGAAGACTCCCTGCTCGCGATCGAAGTTTCCCGACGCGTAGTAGGTGATCTGATCGCTGCCGCCGGCCACGCTCGCACCGTACGATCCGCGATGCCCATTGATGAACGGACTGTTCGCAACGAGTGGATTGAAAATGGCCAGAGAGTCCGGGTTCGGAGTGCATAGCCCGCGTGTCTGGCTGTCAAGCGTGCAGGCACGCCGGGAGCCGTTCGCGTTTCTCTCATTCGCCACCCGGAAATAGTTGGCTGGATAATCGGTGACGTCTCTGATCGTTCCGCCTTCGACAAACGTCGTCCAGCGCGGACGACCCGACCGTCCGCGTTTGGTGGTGATCTGGATCACGCCATTGGCAGCGGCCGTTCCGTACTGCGCTGCTGCGGCGGGGCCCTTCAGAACTTCGAACGTCTCGACATCTTCGGGGTTGATGTCATTGAATCGCGAGGGGACCTGGCCTCCGACTCCGATCGTCGTAGAACCCGTGGTTCCGCTGTTTCCAACGTTGTTGTTGAAGCGAATTCCGTCGATCACAATCAGCGGCTCATTGGTAAGGGAGATCGATGTCGCGCCACGGATTCGGATTCTGGATGCCGTGCCGACGGTCCCACCCGCTTGCTGCACGTCGACACCAGGCACTTTACCCGTCAGCAATTGACTCACGTTTTGCGCGCTGGCGATCTGCTCCGCTTGTGGCTGAAGCGTCGATACTGCCGACCCGATTTCACGTTTACGTTCCGTCTCACCAGTCGCGGTCGTCACGACCTGCTCGAGGCTGATGGCAGCTGGAGCGAGCGTGAAATTCGCTTCAGCCGTACCACCCGACGTCACATCTACCGTTTGACTCGAGGCTTGATAGCCGAGTCGCAGCGCGCGCACCTGGTATTGCCCAGGCCGCATGGCTGCAATTCTATATCGGCCATCGTCGCCAGTGACGGCACCTCTCGTGGTACCGACAACCTGGACTTGCGCCGATGCAACGGGAGCGTTCGAAGTCGCGTCGATGACGCGCCCGCTAATTACCCCCTGGTCTTGCGCACGAAGGGTTGGAGCTATTGCCACAAGCAACGCCCCCACCACCGCGGCGAGATTTAACAGCTGTCGAACATGTTGGTTCATACCGCCTCCGTTTCATTTCCTCTGCTGAGGAATCGCGACGCGACGATTTGCCGCGTCGTACTTTCAACGGCGACGCCAATGCGCCGTCGTATAAAGCCGGACGGGTGTACGGAAGACGGAATGGTATCGAGCCGAATCGGACGGTTGATGCCGGCATCGTGTGGGTCCCCTAGCTTGTAGAACGACTGCTAGCGGGCGGCGACTGAGAATCGCTCTGCCACTCTGCGATCAGTGACCGCCATCACCCGACGGTCGTGATCTGCAGGCGTCTGGTCCCAACCCTCGATCAGATGATGCGACCGAAGAGGTAGCAGTCCCGCCTATCGGGGAGTAGTCTAGTCGCGTACCAGACGAGGTCAAGGGACGGCGCTTCCAAAAACCGGTGAGCGGCGCCTTTGAGTCGGTAGGCTTCTATCTAAGGATCGCGATTGAGAAAGACGGTCAACTGCTCGCTGACAGCTGACTGCACTCGGCTGCCGGCTTTTAAAATCAACCGAACACGACCAGCGGCCTGCTGATCGCTGCCTGCCGATTGCTGCCGGCCATCCGCCGTCCGACCCCTGTTTTCGCCGCCGCCGATGGCGTCATCGGGGTGATCAAACCCGAGGACTTCATTTCGCTCTCAGCACAAGCAAAAACAGTTCGAATGATGCTATTGGTTTTGACAAATAGTTTGCCGAGAGTGCCATTACGCGAGAACGCCGGCAGCCATCAGCAGGTCGCGATCAGCAGGCAGCCGGTAGGGTTCAGTTGACTTTAAAAGCAGACAGCCACCAGCAGAAAGCTGGCAGCGAGTAGTTGCTTGTTTCAGTTCGTCGCTCCGACCCACTGCCTCAACGCAACGAACGGCGATTTCGGATTGGACTTCGCCAGCCCTATGATTCGCCCGATGGTCCGCTTCAGATCTCGACCCTCCTTCTCATAAATGAGATCGAACACATCGAGGTCACTGGCATAGACTCGCCTCGCCAGCAAAGCCGCGTTGTTCAGAGTCACCCGCTGCGCGTAAATCGGATTGATCGTTTTGAGCTGCGGCGCGATCTCGTTGACGAGTGCCGCGCGGGTGTGCGCATAAACCGAATCTCGCGCGCCGATCCGCGCTGCCTTGCTTTCCGGATGCGCGCGATAGGCTGAGTCGAGCGACTTGATCACCCGCGACCAGAATCTCGCCAGCAGCTTGTCGTCTTCCCACTCGGCGTCGACTTTCGCAGCTGCCACCGGTTGTCCACGAGAGCGAAAAAAAGCAGCCGCCCCGCGTGCGCCGACGAACATCGCAAAGGATTCGTTGAACGGCGCCTGACCGGACGCGTAAAACGTGTTGTGCGTCAGCTCGTGGATCACCGTGTTGGCGAGGTCGATCGAATCTCCCTTCAGCGTCGTGTTCAACAACGGATCGTTGAAGAAGCCGAGGGTGCTGAAGGCGTCGGATGGCCGGACGTAGACGTCGAGGCTGTCGTCGTAGAGATCCTGCGCCTCTTTCTTCGCCGCCGCGAAGTCAAAATACCCCTTGTACGGCACGCGTCCGACGATCGGAAACCACCAAGTGTAGGGCTTGAGGGTATCCCGATAAGCCGCCGACACCACGAGTACCAGCGTGTCATGATCTAGGCGCGAGTATGTCGTAAAACTGTCTTTAGTTCTGAGCTTAAGGCTGTCTTTTGCGTACTGACGGGCCGCCAAAACCACTTTTAGCTTCGCCCGAGCGTCCTTCGGCGTCCTCGGATCGGCGATGATCTCCGAAATCGGCTGACGCCGGCTCAAAATCTTGGCCTCTTCCCAAGCCCCTCGACTGAGGTAACAGGCTGTGGGAGCAGAGATTAGGACCAAAACCGCCAGACAAACCGCTATCGCCAGGATACCGCGTCGCATATTCTTATCATGTGTCTTTCGTCCATCTCCACTGCCACTCAGAATACTCCCTCCTCGACGGCGCCAACCGGATCGACGATCTCATCAGCAGAGCTCTCGAGTTCGAGCAGCCTGCCCTCGCTATAACCGACCACGGTAACCTTCACGCCGCGTGGGAGTTCCAGGAAAAGGCGAAAAAAGCGGGTCTCAAGCCGATCATCGGCATGGAGGCTTACGTTGCTCCCGGTGACAGACGCGCCCGCGACCGCGTCGGCGGCGACCGGGGCAAGCCCTATTTCCATCTCATCCTGCTCGCCCAGAACTCGACCGGGTACAAGAATCTAGTCAAGCTGTCATCCCTCGCCTACACGGAAGGGTTCTACGCCAAGCCGCGCATGGATCGCGAGCTCCTCGCCAAATACAACGAGGGCATCGTCGTCTCATCCGCCTGCATGGCCGGTGAGATCGCGCACCACTTGCTCGTCGACGAGTACGATCAGGCCCGAGCCGTAGCTTCGTGGTACGCCGATGTGTTCAAGGATCGATACTACCTCGAGGTCCAGGCCCACGATTCCGAGAACCAGGCGACGCTCAATCGCCGCGTCTTCCAGCTCGCGCAGGAGCTGAATCTCCCCGTCCTGGCGACCAACGACGCGCACTTCCTCAATCGCAGCGATCACGACGCCCACGACATCCTCCTTTGCATCGGACTCGGCAAGGATTTCTCCGACAACAACCGGATGCGCTACGACGAGGGCCTCTACTTCAAGAGCGCTCCGGAGATCGCCGAATCGTTCCCGGGCCGCAGCGACGTTCTCGAAAACACGCTCAAGATCGCCGAAGAGTCGGGAATCCAGTTCTCGAAACAGTACCGGGTCCCTGCCTTCCCCTTGCCCGCCGGTTTCGAAACCGAAAACGAGCTCCTGGTGCGCCTGGCAGAGGCGGGGGCACGCGAGCGTTATGGCAATGAGTTGCCGACAAATGTGCGTGAGCGCCTCGACTACGAGCTCGGCGTCATCACCAACACCGGCTACGCCGGTTACTTCCTCATCGTCGCCGACTTCATCAAGGCCGCGCGCGAAAAAGGAATTCCGGTCGGCCCCGGTCGAGGGTCGAGCGCCGGCTCGATCGTCGCCTACGCGCTCCAGATCACCAACATCGATCCGCTCAAGTTCGATCTGCTCTTCGAGCGCTTTCTGAACCCGGAGCGCGTCTCGATGCCCGACATCGACGTCGACTTCTGCTTCGAGCGCCGCGGCGAGGTGATCGAGTACGTGCGGCAAAAGTATGGCCGTGACTCGGTGGGTCAGATCATCACCTTCGGGACCTTGAAATCAAGGGCGGCCATCAAGGATGTGGGTCGAACCTTGGGGTTCACGCCCTCGGAAACCGACTACCTCGCCAAGCTGGTTCCCAATCATCCGAACTTCTCGCTCACCGTCAAGGAAGCGATCGAGCGCATTCCGGAGATCCGCGAGTTCTACGCGACGCGCAAGGACGACAGTCGCGAAGTGAAGGAGCGCAAGGAGCGCTACCGCCAGCTGCTCGACTACGCGATGAAGCTCGAGGGGCTATCGCGCCACGCGGGCGTGCACGCCGCCGGCGTCGTCATCGCGCCTGGTCCGCTCGACGAGTACGTACCAGTTTGCACGCAGGCGTCCAAGGGCGCTGGAGGGAACGGCGACGAGGATTCGATCGTCGTCACCCAGTACGACATGAACGCCCTCGAGCATGCGGGCATGCTCAAGATGGACTTCCTGGGGCTGACGACTCTCACCGTCATCAGCGACACGCTCCGCTCGATCAAGGAGCGAACCGGATCGGCGCCCGACCTCGACTCACTCGATCTCAACGATGTCGAGACCTACAGAATGCTCCGCGCCGGCAGGACCGTCGGCGTGTTCCAGTTTGAATCGCCGCTCGCCACCGACTTGCTCAAGGGGATGCGCGCCGACCGTTTCGACGATCTGGTCGCGTCGAACGCCCTGATGCGTCCCGGTCCACTCGATGCCGGCATGCATCGCGTCTACATGAAGCGCAAGCGCGGCGAGGAACCGGTCAGCTACGTGTTGCCGGAGCTGGAGCCGATTCTCGAAAGCACTTATGGCGTCATCACCTACCAGGAGCAGGTGATGAGAGTGGCGCAGGCGCTGGCGGGGATATCGCTCTCCGAAGCAGACGTGCTGCGCAAAGCTGTCGGCAAGAAGGACGCTGAGCTGATTCGCATCGAGCTGGGCAAGTTCATCGAGAAGTCCGTCGCTCGCGGCCACAATCGCGAGGTGATCGAGGAGATCGCCAGTCAGATCGAAACCTTCGGCCGCTACGGCTTCGTCAAGTCGCACTCGGTCGCGTACTCGATCATCTCCTATCAAACTGCCTGGCTCAAGACGCATCATCCCGCGGATTTCATGGCGGCGCTGTTGTCGTCCCAGATCGGCGACACCGACAACGTCGTCAAGTACATCAACGAAGCGCGGCAGCTCCACGTTCCCGGTGCAAAGGAGCCGGGTCTCGAGATTCTTCCCCCCGATGTCAACGAGTCCGGCTACAAGTTCACCGTCGTCGGCGACACGAAGATTCGTTTCGGCCTCGGCGGAATCCGCAACGTCGGCCGCGCCGCCATCGATTCGATCATCGCTGCCCGAAAGGAAGATGGGCCGTTCCAGTCGCTCTTCGATCTTTGCGACCGCATCGATTTGCGCATCTGCAACAAGCGGGTGCTCGAAGCGCTGGTTCAGGCGGGGGCAACGGATTCGCTCGGTGGACACCGCGCCCAGTTGGCTGCCGCTCTCGACGTGGCAATTCGCGAAGCGTCGCTGAAGCAGGAAGACCTGCTGACTGGCCAGGCGTCGCTCTTTGGCGCACCCTCCGGCGACGCCGAACGGCTGGAGACAACCCACACGTTGCCCAACGTCCAGCCGTGGACCGAATCAGAGCGGTTGGCAAAGGAAAAAGAAATTCTCGGCTTCTACATCTCCGGACATCCCCTGGAGCGGTTCCGCACCGAGGCCGAGATCTTCGCTACCCACACCGTCGCCGATCTCGGCCGGTGGCGTCCCGAGCAGATGACCCTCTCCGTCGTCGTCACCAGCATCAAGCGCCAGATCAGCAAACGGAGCGGCTCCGAGTTCGCGCGTCTCACCATCGAGGATTTCTCCGGATCGGCAGAGGTGCTGATCTTCCCCGAGAAGTGGGCGACTCTCAACGATCAGATCAAGACCGACGTACCAATGCTGCTGAGGGGCGCCTACCCGCGCCGTGACGAGAGCGCGGAAAATCCGTCGTTCATTGTCGAATCGGCAACGAAGCTGGCCGAGATGCGGACTAATGGAAACGTGACCGTTGCGATCGAGTTGGCGAAGGGCGCATACACGGGCGATGTGATGTCCGACGTGCGCGCGATTGCGGAAACCTATCCGGGCTCCGCACCTTTGGAGTTCAGATGGAGCGACGGCACCGGCACCCAGGCGCGCCTGCGCTCGCGGTCGCTGACTTTGGCGGCGGATGGTGCAGCGCTGAACGCTCTGCGTAATATTCTTGGCGAGTCTTCCGTTCGACTTCAACGGGGGAGCTGACCAGTGGCATCAGCAACACAGCTCGAGTTCGAGAAGCCGATTGCCGAGTTGGAGCGGCAGATCGACGAGATCAAGAAGACCGCCGGAGACAGTCAGCTCAGCGTAGCAGAGGCGATCGAGCCGCTGGAGCGCAAGCTCAACGACTTGCGCGAGGAAGTCTACAAGAACCTCACTCCCTTCCAGCGCGTACAGGTCGCGCGCAACCCGAAGCGTCCCTTCACCGCCGACTACATCAAGCTCGCCTTCACCGATTTCATCGAGCTCCATGGCGATCGCGCATTTCGCGACGATGCCGCGATTATTGGCGGGTGGGCGAGGCTCGACGACGACACCATCATGGTCATCGGGCATCAGCGTGGCCGGGACACCAAGGAGCAGCTGAGACGCAACTTCGGGATGCCCCACCCGGAGGGTTACCGCAAGGCGCTGCGGCTGATGAAGCTCGCCGAAAAATTCCACGTGCCTGTGGTCACCTTCATCGACACCCAGGGCGCGTGGGCCGGACTCGGCGCCGAGGAGCGCGGGCAATCGGAAGCGATCGCGCGCAATCTGTATGAGATGAGCCAGCTCCAGGTTCCGATCATTGCGACAGTGATCGGCGAAGGCGGATCGGGCGGAGCGCTCGCACTCGGCGTTGCGGATCGAGTGCTGATGATGGAGAACGCGGTTTACTCAGTGATCTCGGTCGAAGGCTGCGCGGCTATCCTTTGGAAGGACGCCAAGAGTCCGGAGATGCGCGAGAAGGCGGCGACTGCGCTGCGCATCACCGCGCCGGAGCTGCTCGAGCTCAAAGTCGTCGACGAAGTGGTTCCCGAGCCGAGGGGTGGCGCCCACGCCGATCACGAGACAGCGGCCAAATCCCTGCAAGCGGCTTTGCTCAAGAACCTCGAGGAGCTGCGCAAGATGCGCCCGGAGAAACTGGTGCGGCGTCGCCGCCAGAAGTTCCTGCGTCTGGGCGCGTGGACGGAGTAAGGCGTGGCGCATCTCGTCGAAGTCGCCTTCAAGGGCAACCGTAAGGAATTCTTTCTCTGGGATTATCCCGATCCGCCACCCCTCCACGCGGCGGTGATCGTCGATGTCGAGCGCGGAGAGGATCTTGGTTACGTCCATTCCCTCGGTGATCTCGCTCAGAAGAGAAACGGCGGCTGCTCGCACGGCTGTGGTAACTCGCTGCCCGAGCGAAAGGCGCTGCGTCTCGCTACGGAAAAGGATCGCGGGCAGTCGAAAGATCTCGAGCGGCTGAACGAAGACGCGCGTCGCAAGGCAATGGAGCGCGTCCGCGCCAACGGCTTGGGCATGAAGCTCTCCGACGCCGAGTGGCAGTGGGATCGCAAGAAGCTCACTCTCTATTTCACCGCCGACAAGCGCGTCGATTTCCGGAATCTGGTGCGCGACCTGGCGTCATTGTTTCGCACTCGCATCGAGCTGAAGCAGATCGGCGTCCGCGACGAGGCTAAACGGTTAGATGGCATAGGTCGCTGCGGCCGGCAGTACTGTTCCGCGTCGTGGCTCCCCGAGCTGCGGCCCGTCAACCTCGGTGTCGCCAAGGACCAGCGACTCTCACTCAATCCTTCGCAGATCTCGGGCGCATGTGGGCGGCTGATGTGCTGTCTGCGCTACGAGCACGAGTTCTACGTCCAGAGTCGCAAGCGGTTTCCCAAGGAAGGCAAGATCGTGGCGACGAAGCTCGGCGAAGCGAAAGTCGTCAGCGTCGACATTTTCCGCGAGCGCATTGTGTTGCGCGGAGTAGAGGGCGACATGCGTACTGTTTCGCTGGCTGACTACAAGCAGGAGACGGAGCAGGCGGGTGCTCCCGCTGTCGTCACGAACGGCGAGGAAGAGGAGGCACCGGAAGTCATTCGGCCGGAGGAGATTTCTCCGGAATTGATGTACACGGCCGAGCATCCCGTCTTCGTTCCGCGCGCGAATGTTTCGGTGCCAGCGCCGAACGGTAACGGGAACGGCAATGGAGCCGGAAACGGGCGCGATCACGAGGGCTCGGGTCGGAGGCGGCGTGGCAGACGTGGTGGTCGCCGCGGGCGTGGTGGTGAGGATCCGAATTCTTCAGGCAGCCAATAATTGGCCAAGTACTACCTCACCACCGCGATCGATTACGCCACTGCTGATCCGCACCAGGGTCACGCATTCGAGAAAATCGGCGCCGACGCCATCGCCCGTTACCACCGACTCAAGGGAGATGACGTCCATTTCCTGATCGGGATGGACGAGCACGGCCAGAAAGTCGCGCAGACTGCCGCCGATCGAAAAGTCTCGCCGCAGGAGCTGGTGGACGCCGTCGCCGACAGCACACGCGAAATCTGGGCGCTGTTGGGCATCTCTTACGATCAATTCATCCGCACCACTGACCCGGCCCACAAAGCGGGTGTGAAGCGGCTCATCGACCAGATCTTCGACAACTCGCCCGATGACTTCTACGAGAAGGCGTACGAGGGCTGGTACTGCGTCGGCTGCGAAGCGTTCAAGAACGACAACGAAATCGCCGACGGCAAGTGCATTCTTCATCCGACGCGCGTTCTCGAGTGGGTCGAGGAAAGGAACTGGTTCTTCCGTCTGAGCGCTTACACTGATCGCATCAGGAAACTCGTCGCGAGCGAGGAGTTCCTGCAGCCGAAATCGCGTCGTAACGAGATTCTCTCGCTCATCGACTCCGGGCTGGAAGACGTCTCGGCGAGCAGGAGCCGGTTTTCGTGGGGAGTGCCATTCCCGCGCAAGACGAGCAGCGGTGAGGAGCAGACGACCTACGTCTGGTTCGACGCCCTTCCCAACTATCTGACGGCGACGGGATTTCCAAATCCCGATTATGAGCAGCTGTGGCCGGCAGATCTGCATTTAATCGGCAAGGACATCACGCGCTTCCACGCGGTGCTCTGGCCGGCGATGCTGATGGCGGCCGGGATCGCAGTGCCCAGGCGAATCTGGGTGCACGGTTTTGTTCTCGTCGGCGGCTCGCGGGTCAGCAAGTCAGCAGGCGGAAATCTCGACCTGCGCGACGCTATCTCTCGCTACGGACCAGACGCGTTCCGCTATTTCCTGCTGCGCGAAGTTCCCTTTGACGCCGACGGAAACTTTTCGTGGGAGAGATTCGAGGAGCGGTACAACGCCGATCTCGCCAACGCGCTGGGGAATCTGGCGAGTCGCGTGACATCGATGGTCGAGCGTTACTGCGACGGCGTCGTCCCGCGCGCAGAGCGCAACGAAATAGACGATGCCGATCTCAGGGACCTCACCGCCTATCACGATTCGTTCGGCCCCAAAGGATTCCTCCTCCACGAGGCGCTCAAGGCCGTCTGGCAGACGATCGCCCGCGCCAACGAGTACGTTGACCGCCAGGCGCCCTGGAAGCTGGCCAAGGATCCAGCAAGTCGCGCCGCCCTTGAGTCCACGCTGGCGACGCTGGTAAGGCAGCTCGCTCGCCAGGCAGTCTATCTCTTTCCATTCATCCCGGGCAAAGCCGAGGAGCTATGGAAGACGCTCGGCGCTCCCGGCTCGCTGGGTGAGATGAGATTCGATCGCCTGGCGAAGCTCGACCCCAGCGGCTGGAAGGTGCAAAAGGGTATACCGCTGTTTCCAAAAAAGGAGCCCGCGTCAGTCGCCTAAAAAAAAGGGATCGCCGCGAAGCGATCCCTTTTTGTTCAACAGTGAACGGCCTACTGCTTCGTTGTGATCGCGATCACGCCGGTGGGATTGTGCGTGCCGTACTTCGCGTTTGCTTCCGCGACTCTGTAGAGGCGGATCATCGCGATCTGTCCGGCGGGAATGGTGGAGAGTGTGCTGATCGGCCCGAATTCCTGGTCGTCCAGATATACAGTCGGATATGTATTGGCCGTCGTGCGCTTGAAACCCGTTTGCCCATGGTCGGTCAGGAAGTTGGCCCTCAGCTTGTGGATAACCTCGAAGGCGTTGGATGCGTGCGAGGCGGCGATCTCGTCCTCTGTGATTACCTGCGAATCGGATATTTCACCGGGACCAAGCCGGGGATGGGAGCACGCCGCCATAGTGACTAAGGCCAGACCGACAATCCACCGGGATACCATAAGGACCTCCCCTTCGAAATGGCGTTCGGCATAAATCGAGCCTTCGAAAAAAAAGCCCGGCACGGGTAACCCCGAGCCGGGCTTACTGCTATACCGTCCGAACTACGGCACGCATGCTGGATTCACCGTTAGTTTCCGCGCATTCAACTCTCCACGTGGGATCGGAAGCGCAGCGTTGAACGGATCCGTAGTGGTCTCAGGTGCGTGGTACGTGGCGTTCAGCAACTTGTACTCTCTCAAGTCATCCAACCGCTGCGGACCCTCATAGAGCAGCGAGTAGCGCTTCTCGTAGAGCACCGCCGTGCGCCCGTCGGCAACGGTTGCAAAAGTCGTCGCCGGCAATCCGTAATTGGTGCGAACGCTGTTAACATCGAGAATTGCATTGGCAAACTGACCAGACTCAATCTCGGCCTGCGCGCGAAGGAGAACCAGCTCTTCGTCACGAAGGATTCCGAGAGGAGAATTCTGGTTGGTTGTGCTCGCCACTGCACCAACATAAGTGATGTTGCTCGAGAGGCCGAAGCCCGTGAGCGTTGTGGCGCTCACGATCTTTGATACCCTTGTGTCACCTACCTGAATGCTATCCCTTATTTTCGGATTCAGTCGAGCCTTGGAATCGGAGATATTGTTCGGAGTGTTCTCCGAGCCGCCAGCGACAAAGGTGTAGTAGGGCCCCCAGCTGAAATGCGACGCAGGTACCGCGCCCGGTCCTGCACCCAACGCAGTCGTCAACTCCGTGATAGCCGTCGCGAACAAAGCCGGCGTCACGTTGGTGCGATCAATCGCGCGATAGTAATCAATCTTCCCCTTCAAACCGCGATTGAAAAGAATAAGGTTGCCAACAGTGCTGTAGTCACGGCCAAAGTTCCTGAACCCGCTGGTTAGGGCGAAAGGAAGCGTGGTAGTTGCTCCTGCGGCCGCGAGATCGGTGTTCGCGCTGTCCAATAGCGCCGCGATGTAGGCGAGAACCGCGGTCTTGCAGCGAATATCGGTTACCGCCTTGGAATCGTCAGTCTGGATCGTCGCCCCGACCGTGTCGTGCATTTCGATTACGCGCCACTCTTCCAGGGCCTTCATGGTGCGAAAGAAGCCCTTCGTGGCGCTGAGCTCGTTCGTGGTGAACTCGGACGCTGACGCGCCCGGAATCGCCAGGAGAATCGTGTTCGCAGCTCTCTGCGCAGTGTAATAGCCGTTCCACGCGCCGCTTCCGGAAAAGCTACCTGGATCCGGATTGCCGCCCAGAGTTTCCTGGACGAATCTCGGCTCCGAGGCGTCGATACGGTAGATGTCCCGCGCCCAGATTCCGGGCTCTACGGTGTACGCGAAGACGTTTGCGTTGGCTCTATCCTGGCCCAAAACGCCGGTTGCCAATAGCTGGAGGCTCGCGCGGGTGAGCGCTCCGAGCGCATTAGCCGCCGGTGCATCGAGGGGATTCACCACCGCGTTGTCCTTGCAACCTGCAACGGCAGCGATCGCCGCCGCGAAGGCAATTGTTGAATATCGCTTCATATGAATGATCACTCGGATTAGAAAGTGGTGTTGATCGTGAAGTACCACAGACGGCTCGGCGGATACGGAGTCACGTCCTGGAACCGGCCAAGCGGCTGGTTACCGAAGTTCGAAACCTCTGGATCAAGTCCGGTATACTTCGTCCATGTCTTGAGGTTTCTTCCGCTCAACTCAACCCGCGCGCTCTGCGCGTGCCCCTGGAACAAATGAGAGGTCATTGCCGACGGAAGATCGTAACCGAGCGTTAGCTCGCGAATCTTCACGAAACCGGAATTTTCCACCCAGACGTCGATTCCCTTCGCGAAATCGCTGAGCATCTTGTTCGCGCGAGCCGTATCGGCGAGCGTGCCGCTGCCAACGAAGTAATCGTTGGTGAGGTTGACTCCAAGACCACCCTTTCTCCAGTCGACCAACGAAGAAAAGTGGAAAGACCCAAAGTTCAGGTCGTTGCTGAAGCCCATTTCGTAATCGGGCGCCGAGTTGCCCACGAAAGTCAGGATTCGGTTGGCAGACGGGCACGCCGTACCCGCTGCATTCAGGGCCCGGCAACCGTTAACGGCCTGGAGCACTGTTACGAGCTGGCCCTGCTGAATAAAGGCGTTGCCGAACCGGCTGCCAAACGAACCCGATGCCGGGATGAAGCCTGGCACTGGAAGCTGAGTGACTTTGCCTTTGTTACTGGAATAAGTCGTGTTGGATACCCACTCGAAGCCACCGTTGGTGCGAATCGGCGTCATGCCGAGCTCGAGCTCGGTTCCGTGGGTGACGATCTGACCACCGTTGATCGTAGAGCTCGTAAACCCAGTCGACGGAGGCAGCGCCGGGGTGAGAAGCAGGTCGTCGGTCTGTTTTCTGAACTGCGTGGCTGAGAAGCGCGCCCTGCCGCTGAACAGAGTCCAGTCGATGCCCCCTTCCAGTTCGCTCGTCGTCTCTGGCTTGATGTTAGGCAGCCCGACCGCAGTCGAGGCGCGATAACCCGTCCTGTTATCGTCGATGATGCTGGTGAGGAAAGTGTATTTCCCCGAGAGCGGCTGATTGCCAGCGCGGCCGTAAGCCAGACGTAGTTTAATCTCGTCACTCTTCGGCGGCAGGAACGGAAGACGATAAGACACCGAGAACTTCGGGTACCCGTAGTACTTCTTCGGATCTCCGTTGTTGCTCGTCCGCTCCGCAGTCACGCCGGCAGTGAAGAGCATTCTTTCGCCAAAAGTAAGGAATTCCTCTTGCGCGAAGAGAGACGAGCTCTTCACGATATCCTGCGATTCTGTCGTGAAGATCTGCGTAGCAGATGAGACGTTCGTTACTCCGGGGAAGACTCCTCGGCCCGTGTTTTCCAGGATGTCGACGTTGCGGCGGACCTGTCCAAATCCTGCGGATGTCGTCGCAGTGAAAGCGTTGGCCGAGAACTGGTGTCTCAGCACTCCGCCAAGGGATGCGTTGAGAATGTTTGCGTTGCCGTATACGATCGTCCCGGGGTTGGCGTTGACCTGCTCAACATAGGCTGTGGCAGGCGAGATGACCTTTGAGTGATCGGCGTAGCTGTCGACACCGCCTTTCAGAGAGAAGTCAAGCTTCTGACGATCGGTCGAAATGAAATCGTATCCGAGTGTTCCGCTTCCCAGCATGCGGAAGACATCTTCCGGAGTCTTGATCAATTCAGCGTTCTGAAATGGATTGCTCGTATTTGCGACAACGGGTCCCTTTGGGAAGCTTCCGTCCGGTTGGCGCCGTAGATCGAGGAACGACGGCTGCTCCGAAAACAGCGTATAGGGGTTGATGCCGGTGTTGTCGTTACCGCTGATTCCGCGTTCGGTGAGCGAGTGAATGAGCTCGCTGTTTACGCGAGCGGTAAGCCGTCCGCCGAACTTTTGACCGAGGTTCACGCGAATCGACTGCTTGTTATAGTTGTCGTTATGGACCAGCCCGCCGTCGTGTTGCACGAGGCCGGCGACATAGAAGTTCGTACCGGCTGCCGTAGCGCCTCGAAGAGACGCGATAGTCTGGTAGTTGAACGGATGCTCGCCGTAGAGCTCTTGCTGATAGTCGTGGCATTTGTTGGTCGCCGCGCCGAAGCCCGTCGAGTCGAAGCCCGCAGCATCTACTTCCGCAGCGGACGTGAAGCACCGGATTCCGATCTTGTTCGAGATCGCCGCCGTTCCGAACCGCTGAGTGAAATCCAGTGAGGTTTGTCCGGCCTGACCTTGTTTGGTCGTGATGATGATCACCCCGTTCGTCCCGCGAGAACCGTAGATCGAGCTCGCGGATGGGCCCTTCAGTATCTGAATGCTCTCGATGTCGTTGGGGTTGATGTCCGCAGTGCGGTTCACGCGCACGTCCTGGGTCGAGCCGAAGTTACCGCCCGCCGCTGCCGTTATTGCGTTGATGCCGTTCGCGATCTGAGAGTTGTCGACGATCAGGCCGTCAATGACGTAGATAGGCTGGAATGAGGCATTGATCGTCGAAACACCGCGGAGCTGGACCTGCACTCCGCCGCCGGGAGCGCCCGAGTTCTGCGTCACCAACGCGCCAGGAATTTTCCCTTGAAGCGCGTAGTCAATCGTCTGCGCAGGAACCTTGTTCAACTTCTCGCTGCTGATCACTGTCACGGCGTTTGCCGCATTTACGCTCGAGACAGTCGTCGCGGTTCCGGTAACGACCTGGGTCTCCAGCTGCAAAATGTCGCGAGCCAGAGTGATGTCGCTTTCGGTCACGCCTGCGGCTACTGGGACGCTTTTCTGGATGTAGCCGATCCTGCGGATCCGGAGCGTCACCGGCCCCTCAGGAGCTGTCAGGGTAAATCGGCCCTGATCGTCAGTGTAGGTTCCTGCGTTCGTGCCGACGATGGTCACACTCGCGGCATTCAAAGCTTCACCACTTCCTTCGACCGTAACGCGCCCGGTAATACGGCGCGCCTGCGCAAAGGCGCTGGCACTGACGAATGCCAGCAGCAGCAGTGAAAAAACGGACGAGCGAATTCTATTCATGCCTGTCTCCAGCTTGGATGGGTGAGGTTTGTCGCACAGGCGCGACAAACCCGGCAGAGTGGTAGGGACTCTGCGGGTATGTTCTGGTGGCAACTATTTACGGGCGGGGTTCGGGTGTGTCAAGGGAGATCAACCCTTAATTACATGTCACCCGCCGTTAAGATTCCCGCCCTGGAATGCGAAGAGCGCCGGCTCAACACCGGCGCTCTTACAGGCGACCACCCTCAACTATAGTAGCCGCTCGCCCGTTTACGGCGTCTTTGGAGCCGCCGGCGCCGCCGTCCCAGTCGCCGGCCGAGTGCCAAAATCAACCGTCGGCGCTGCCTCGCTGCCCGGCGCCGCCTCAAAGTAGGTCCTCGGCCTGGCCCCGGTCACTTTCGCCGTGATCGCCTGCGGAAAAGTGCGGATGTAGGTGTTGTAAGCCTGAACCGCTTGATTGTAGTCGGTTCGCGATGTCGCGATCCTGTTCTCCGTGCCCGCCAGCTCATCCTGTAGACGGAGGAAGCTCTGGTCTGCTTTGAGCTGCGGATAAGCCTCCGCAATCGCGATCAGTCTGCCGAGCGCTCCGGTCAGCGCAGCGTTGGCCGTCGCCATCTGCTGCGGATCGCCGGTTTGAATCGCGCCCGCCAGACCCGCCCGTGCCTGCGCCACCTGAGTGAACACCGCTTCCTCGTGCTGCGCGTATCCCTTCACCGTATTCACCAGATTCGGCACCAGGTCCGCGCGGCGCTGCAGCTGCACCGAGATCTGCTGCTTCGCCTGCGCTGCATTCTCATCGTACCGCTGAATTTGGTTGTATCCGCAGCCCCCCACACCCAACAGCAACGGGGCGAGGGCTAGCACCATGCGACGCTTCATTTTCCTATCCTCTGAGTGAGATTGACGACACGTGATTTCTCTTCGCTGGAAAAGCTGTAACTCCGTGCGAAGCTGTGGCCAAAGCCCACAGTAATTTACGACTTGTATTCATCGAGATATGCCACCAGCCGCTCCATCGCCGCCAGATATCCCCCCAGAATACCAGCGGCATCCTCGCGCGAAATTTTTTCTACGCCACGCACGTGACGAATCACTGTCACGAACGGATCCGGCGAAAAACCGGCGCGCTGCGCGAGCGCACGCGTCAGCTCTTCATAGTCCTGTGACGGAACGTGCCCGAACAGCCGCGAAACGCCGCGGAAAACCACCATCAGCGTGCTCAGACTTTTCTCGAGTACTTCCAGCTGCAATCGATCGTCCCCACCCGCACCCATGACCGCCTGGCGCAGCTGGAGTAGCTTCCCCATCGTCTGATGCTCCACCTGCAAGCGAAGATCTGACGGAGACACACGAATGCCGTTGAACGGCGGATCGCCGAACAACACGCGATGCCGCTCGAGGATGTCGGCGTATTCCATTGGGAAAATGTCCGACGACGATTTCCACTCGCTCGTCGTGAAAGTCATCGGCGGCGGATTGCCATCCTCGGCCCACGCCTTCGACACCGCCGCGACCGCGCGCAGACGCTCGAGGGGCAGCGAATCAACGATCACCAGCACGTTGTAATCGGACTTTTTCGGATTGTGCTCGCCCGCCACCGCCGAGCCGAACAGCACTACCGAGCGAAGCCCGCCGCCGTAAGCGAGCTGAAGCTGCCTGACCAGTTCGTCCAGTTTCATGATCGTAGTCCTCCGCTACCAGCTCGAGCCGCCACCACCGCCACCAAATCCTCCGCCACCACCAAATCCACCAAAACCACCACCGCCTCCGCCAAAGCCACCGAAACCACCGCCGCCCCAGCCTCCACCCCCTCCGCCCCAGCCACTGCGTCGACCGCCAAAAGTGCCGGGCGGGATTATGATCGGGAGTGGCAAGCAGCCGGGCCCGCATCCGCCTCCGCGACGACGCGCGCTGCTCAGGACGATGAGGATGACAATGAAGATGATCAACAGCACCGGCAGCGGAATTCCACCACGGCCGCTCGATGGATACTGAACCGCCGGCGCCGGCATCGGCGGCGGACCGAGCGCCGTGTCGAGGGTGAAGTTGAATTCCTTGGCGAACGCTTGCGCCGTTCGCAGTGTCACGAGCTCCAGACCCGTACTGTAGTCTCGCTCCCTGAACGCCGGCGTCGCCTCGCGGCAGATGTCACCCGCATCGGCGTCGGTGATGAATCCTTCCGTGCCGCGCCCGGTCGAGATGAAGCAATGGCCCCTTCCGTCCTTACTCGTCTCCTTCGGAACGAGCAGGATCACCGCGCCAGCGTTGCGCGTCGGATCTCCTGGGTTTCCGATCTTGCCGACTTTCCACTCTCTGCCGATTTGCAGCGACACTTCCTGAACGTCGCGCGTGCCGATGTCGGGGAGAGTGACGATCGCAATCTCACCCCGTGATTTCGTGCGGACATCCTCGGCGATCCGCTCCATGCGCTGGATAGCATCCGGCGTCAGTACGTGAGCGAAATCGTTCACGAGCCCCGTCGGGGCCGGGATCTGAATGCCTTGTAGAAGGAGGAACAGCCAGGGCAGCCAGGCTGATCGCAGCGCAGCTAGCGCAGTCGAAGGAAAGCCGATTAGAACCGAGGTAAGTATCTACTCTCCATGATTAGAAAAGGCATCTACTCTCCCTTGATTTCATACTCTGGCAGGAGGTCTATTTAGCAGATGCATCAACCACAAGTCAACTGCGTCCGCCTACTCGCCGCGCTTTCAGTCGCACTTGCCTGCGCTCCTGCGAGCAACAAGCGACAAGCCTCTGAAAGCGCTTCAGTCACGCGCGCGGAAACAACTGCTGTCGCCGGTCGCGCGCCGACGGACTCTAACATTACGCGTGCTGACTTGTCGCGGATTCAAGGCAGCTCGACAGCACCGCTGTGGGTGATCGAGGTCAGCGACTTCCAGTGCCCTTACTGCAAGCAATGGCACGACCACACCTACCCACAGTTTATCGACAGGTTCGTGAAGACCGGAAAAGTCCGCCTGGCGTACGTCAACTTTCCATTGAGCATGCACGTACACGCGTTTCCGGCTGCCGAAGCGGCGATGTGCGCCGGTGCGCAAAACAAATTCTGGCCGATGCACGATGCTCTTTTTACCACCCAGGCGCGCTGGGAAAACCTGCCGTCTCCGGCGCCGGTATTTGACTCGCTCGCCCAAGCCACCGGCGTCGACATGAAGCGCTGGCGTGATTGCGTCAGCACCGGCAAGATGCGATCGCTCATCGAAGCGGACCACGACCGCGCACAGAGAGCCGGCGCCAGCGCTACTCCGAGCTTCATGATCGGCGACAAGCTTCTGGCGGGTGCACAGCCGCTCGACGAGCTGCAGAAGGCGATCGATTCCGCCATGGTGAAAAATCGCACGCAGTGAATTCGCTGCTGCGAATTCCCTATTCTTTCGCGGGCCTCGTCACCGAAGGACTCGTCCGGATAGTACCAGCCGGAAATTCGAAATTTCGCCGTGGCTTGAGCGCGCGGCGCGGAATTGTCGAGCGATACTCTGAGTGGGGCTCCGCTTCTCGTAACCCGGCGCGCCCCTTGATATGGTTTCACGCGCCATCCGTCGGTGAAGGACTCCAGGCGCTTCCTGTCGTAGAGCTCCTACGCGCGCGACGGCCCGACGTACAGATCGCTTACACCTTTTATTCGCCGAGCGCCGAGCAGTTTGCTCGCACGGTTAAAGCCGATTTTTCCGATTTCCTTCCCTTCGACACTTTCGATCACGCAGCGTCCATAATCTCGGCGATTCGCCCCGACGCGTTGGTGTTCAGCAAGCTCGACATCTGGCCCGCACTCACCGAGCGCGCGGCGACGTCAGGCGCGGCGGTCGGAGTCATCAGCGCGACGCTGCCCGAATCCTCCGGTCGGCGCGGACCGTTCGCGCGAGCGCTGCTCGGCGACGCCTATCGCGCCATCGATCGCGTTGGAGCTATCGATGCTCAGGACGCCGAGCGACTGCGCCAGCAGGGCGTCCGCGCCGACAGAATCAGCGTCACAGGCGACACTCGCTACGATCAGGTATGGGCGCGCGCCCGGCGTCCATCGTCGGCGTTGGTGGAATCGCTTCGCTCGTCGCGGCCGACGCTGGTCGCCGGCTCGACATGGCCCACCGACGAGGAGCATCTCCTCCCCGCCTGGCTCCGCATCCGCGAGAAGATTCCCGACGCCCGCCTCATCATCGCGCCCCACGAAACCTCCGATTCGCAGCTCGGAGCAATCGAGTCATGGGCGCGGGCGAGTGCCTTGACGCTGGCGCGTCTCGATGCTCAGAGCGCCATACGAGCCGATGTGATTCTCATCGACCGCTACGGGATTCTG
>JBKPDS010000054.1:0-4450 GCA_046727995.1 Gemmatimonadota bacterium | reverse complement strand
CGATCGTCCGCGCCGCTCCCGCGGTGGACGTGGTGGCAGAGAGGGAGGACGTTCGCGCGAGTGACCCTCGCAGCGCAGTCCGCCGAATCTGAACTGCGCCGTACCGTTCTGGCGAACGGGCTGACCGTACTCTCGGAACACATGCCGGGAGTACGGTCGGTCGCATTGGGGGCGTGGGTCCGTGCCGCATCGCTCCACGAGAGCGCCGACAAGATGGGCGTCTCGCACATGCTCGAGCACATGGTGTTCAAGGGCACTCCGACGCGGAGCGCAAAGGAGCTGGCGCTCGCTCTGGAAGTTCTTGGGGGATCGCTCGACGCTTACACCGCGCGTGAGCACACGGCGTATCAGGCGAAAATTCTGGACGAGCATCTGGCGCAGGCCGCCGACGTGCTGGCGGATCTGATTTTCCGCCCGGTGCTTCGCGCCTCTGACCTTGCCCTCGAGCGCAAGGTGATCCTCGAGGAAATCAGCACCGTCGACGACACACCCGACGATCTCGTCTTCGAGCTGCACAACGCCCAGCTATGGGGAAACCACCCCTACGGATTCTCGATCCTCGGCAATCGCGAGACGGTGACGGCGCTCGATCAAAATGACTTGCGCGCCCTCCATTCGCGCGCCTATCACCCCGAGCAGATCGTCGTCGCCGCAGCTGGAAACGTCGAGCACGACGTGCTCCTCGAGACGCTGGAGTCGACTGGTTGGGCCGACGTGCCGCGGGGCGGTTTGCCGCCGCTCACCTCTCCGGCGCCAATCGTGCAGGCTCCCAGCGCCGTGCATTTCGAGCGAGACACCGCCCAGACCCACATCGTCATCGGCAGCGCGACGTTCGCGCACAGCGATCCGCGCCGCTACGCGATGAGCATGATCGGACTTCTGTTCGGAGGTGGAATGAGCTCGCGCCTCTTCCAGCGTGTTCGCGAAGAGCTCGGCCTCGCCTACTCGGTGTATTCGTTTCAGTCGTTCCATGAAGACGCGGGGATGCACGGCGTCTACGTCGGAACTGCGCCGGAGACGGCGCGCGCCGCGGTCGATGCAATCAACTCGGAAATGGAGAGCCTGTCTGCCAACGGACTCAGCAGTGAAGATCTCGCCGCTGGAAAAAGCCAGTTGAAAGGACAGATTACATTGTCGCTGGAGAGCCCGACCTCGCGGATGTATCGGGCAGCCGGCGTGGAGCTGTACGAAGAGCCGTACAGGACGCTGGATGAAGTGCTGGCTCTGGTCGATGCGATCGACGCAGAGACGGTCGCGGCAATTTGCAAAACATACTATTCGCCATCGCAGCAAACGCTGGTGACCCTCGGACCGAAGGCCGCCTCGTGAGCGCGACGATGACTCGTTGCGCGCTTCAACTCTCAATCAAAGCAATCAGAAAGTTCAAATGAAGATCGGCGTCCCGAAGGAGATCAAAACCAACGAGAATCGCGTGGCGCTCGTGCCCGCCGGCGCCGAAGCTCTCATCGCCGCCGGCCATAGCGTGATGATGGAGAAGGGAGCCGGCGAAGGGAGCGGCTTTCCGGATTCTGCCTACACAGCTGTTGGTGCCAAAATCGGACCTGATGCCGACACCGTCTGGCGTGAAGCCGACATGATCATGAAGGTGAAGGAGCCGATCAAACCCGAGTGGCCGCGGATGCGGAAGGGTCAGGTGATCTTCACCTACTTCCATTTCGCCGCCGACAAGGAGCTGACGCTCGCCCACATCAAGAGCGGCGCGACCTGCGTCGCGTACGAGACCGTCGAATTGCCATCCAGAGAACTACCCCTGCTCACCCCGATGTCAGAGGTAGCGGGCCGGATGGCGGTTCAGGAAGGCGCCAAGTACCTGGAGAAGGTGTACGGGGGACGCGGCGTGCTGCTCGGCGGCGTTCCGGGAGTGGCGCCGGGCAAAGTGGTCATTCTCGGCGGCGGCATCGTCGGCATCAACGCGGCCAAGATGGCGGCCGGTCTGGGGGCAAAGGTGACCGTGCTCGACCTGTCACTCGAACGTTTGCGCTACCTGTCCGATGTGATGCCGGCCAACGTCACTCTCATCTATTCCAATCGTCATAACATCCTGGAGCAGATCTCCACCGCGGATCTGGTGGTGGGAGCGGTTCTCATTCCGGGAGCCGTCGCGCCACGCCTCATTCGTCGGGAAGATCTGAAGAGAATGCAACCAGGTTCGGTCATCGTCGACGTCGCCATCGATCAGGGCGGATGTGTAGAAACGATTCACGCTACGACACACGAGAATCCAACTTACGTGGTGGACGGAATCATCCACTACGGAGTCGCCAACATGCCCGGCGGAGTTCCACGCACTTCAACACTCGCGCTCACCAACGCGACGTTCCCGTATGCCATGCAGTTAGCGAAGAAAGGATGGAAGCAGGCACTCAAGGAGAACGCTGCCTTGAGAAAGGGACTCAACATAGTAGACGGAAAAGTGACATATCCCGCTGTCGCTGAGGCGTTTGCCTTGCCGTATACTCCACCCGATTCATATTTGAACTAATGCGCTGGCCATTCTTCAAGCCGGGTGCACTTTTTCCGGCGAATGCGATCGCCGTCGATCTTGGCACCGCAAATACATTGATCTACGTGAAGGGCGAAGGCATCGTGCTCAACGAGCCGTCAGTTGTCGCCCTCGATCGCGAGACGAAAAAAATCAAAGGCGTTGGACTCGAGGCGAAGCGCATGCTTGGCCGCACGCCCGAAGGCGTGATCGCCGTGCGTCCGATGAAGGACGGCGTCATCGCCGACTTCGACGTCACCGAGAAGATGCTGCGCTACTTCCTGGCGCTCATCATCGAGAACCACGTCTTCAAGGTGAAGCCTCGCGTGATCGTCTGCGTTCCGTCCGGCATCACCGAAGTCGAAAAGCGCGCGGTGCGTGACTCTGCACTTGGCGCCGGCGCGAAAGAAGTCTTCATGGTTGCCGAGCCGATGGCAGCGGCGATCGGCGTGGGTCTGCCGGTGGAAACCCCGACCGGCAACATGGTGATCGACATCGGCGGTGGAACTACCGAGATCGCCGTCATCGCGCTGTCAGGAATCGTCAGCGACACCTCGATCCGCACCGGCGGCGACGAGCTCGACATGGCGATCGTGCAGTTCATGCGCAAGAACTACAATCTCCTCGTCGGTGAATCGACGGCAGAGCAGGTGAAAATCCAGATCGGATCCGCCGCCCCGGTCGGCGATGAGAAGGAGATGGACGTCAAGGGCAGGGATCTTGTATCTGGTATTCCCAAGACGGTGCGCGTGCATTCGTCGGAGATCCGCGACGCGGTTCAGGAGCCGATTCAGCAGATTGTCGACGCGGTGCGACGGGCACTGGAGATCACCCCGCCCGAGCTTGCGGCCGACATCGTCGACCGCGGAATCGTGATGACTGGTGGCGGTGCTCTCATACGAGGCCTCGACGTTCTGCTCTCGCAGGAGACTGGACTTCCGATTCACGTCGACGAAGACCCACTGACCTGTGTTGTTCGCGGTACAGGCCGTATTCTTGATGATGAGGCGAAATACTGGTCTGTTTTAGCGACTTGAGGTAACACGTGCAGCGCACGCTCCGCAGCAACACCCGGTTCGACCTGATAGTACTGTCGACTTGCATTGTCCTCGCGCTCGCGGCGCGTGCTCTCCCCGATGCCATGCGCGAACCAGTCGCCACCGGAATGCGACGGACTTTCCTCGCGCCACTGGTGATGTTGCAGGAAAGCGCCGAACGCGGTCGGCAGTCGCTGTTGTCGGCGGATGCCAAGCAGGGTCATCTCGACAGTCTCTCGCTTGGCGCGATGAAGGCATCGTCGCTCGAGATGGAGAACGATCGGCTCAGAAAGCTGATTGGACTGGGATCGCGCCTCCGCTTGGGATTCATCCCCGCCGAAGCGCTGCACGGTCGTGGAGTTCGTGACGAGACAACGGTGATTCTGAGCGCTGGCTCACGCGCCGGCGTCAGTCGATTGAGTCCAGTGGTCGCGCCAGAAGGACTCGTTGGCGTGGTCGACCAGGTTGATCCGACGATGAGTCACGCGATGCTCTGGACCCATCCCGATTTTCGCGTCAGCGCGATGTCGCCCGACGGGACTGCCTTCGGCATCGCCCAGGCTCATCTCACCGGGGCCACCGGCGGCTACCTCATCGAGCTGCGCGGGGTTCCATTCAGGGCCACTCTCAAGCCAGGAGACATGATCGTCAGCTCGGGGTGGGGCGGCGTTTGGCCGCGCGGTATCCCGATCGGCACCGTGCTGCAGGAGATGAAGACCAGCGAGGGTTGGGCGCGAACCTATCTGTTGCGACCGGCAGTCAACCCAGCTGATGTCTATTCAGTGATGATCCTGCGGCGCGATCGGCTCGCCAAAGGCTTAGACGGAGTGTGGCAAAGCACCGCGCAGGTCGATCAGGCTGCGCAGCGAATTGTGGTGTCGGGTGATTCCGCGGCCAAGGCCGCCGCGCT
>JBKPDS010000053.1:0-8437 GCA_046727995.1 Gemmatimonadota bacterium | reverse complement strand
CCTCGGCGGCCAGGGCGCCGGCGAGGAAGATCCCAAAAAGCAGGAAGACGATCCCGCGAATCTCGCGGGCGAGCGCAGACGACGAAGGTTTATCGTGCCCGTTCCGGCCCGAGCTTCGTGATTTGTCGTTCCTGGTAGATCGGGACCACAGGATAGGAGTCCACTTTCGCGGCGGCGACGAGGTCGTCACCAAATCCTGCTTCTTCGAGCGCTTGTCCGTGAGCCGATTCTTTGAAGAGTTTCGCGATGTTCTCGCCATATTTTTTTTCGATCAGCACCGAGGCCGACGCTGCGTCATTCACCTGCAGCCCGGCGCGCTTGGGAATCGCCCGAACGTAACGGCCCGCGCAGGCGGCATCCTCGAGGGTAAAGCCGCCCTCTTCCCCTGCGCAGATGATGGCGATGTCCGTGTTCGAGCTGGCCGCGACCTTCATCATGGCCAGCACCGCCGTAAAGTTGACGTATGAAGCTATAACTATGTCACGGGCACCTTGTACCCCCAGCAGCGCCCGGGTGCCATTGGTGGTCGTTATGAGGATCGTCTTGCCCTCCACGACCTTCTTGGTAAAGGCCTGCGGCGAATTGCCGAGGTCGAAGCCGGTGATGGGATGCATCTTCTGCTCGCCCGCCAGAATGATCTGGGAGCGGTGAAACTCCTTCGAGCGGAAGATCACCTCATCCGCTCCCTCGAGAGGCATGACGGTTTTGGCGCCGTTACCGAGTGCCGTGGCGACGGTAGTCGATGCGCGGAGGACATCGACGATGACGACGAGCCGCCCGCTGGTGTCGGCGGGCTTGGCCTGCATTGGAGTGAAGAAGACATCAAGCCGCACTTGCCGGCTCCTTCATCAATTCGCTCTCACGCTCGAGGAACTTTGTGTCCACCGCGCCTTCCTGAAATTTCTTGTTGGCCATCACCCGGCCGAGGAATGGAATCGTAGTGGTGACACCTTCGATGATGAAGCTCTCCAGCGCGACCTGCATCCGGCGCAGAGCCTCAGGTCGATCGCGTCCCTGGCAAATGAGCTTGGCGAGCAGCGAGTCGTAGAACGGCGGTACGCTGTAGCCGGCGTAAACGTGGGTGTCGAGACGAACCCCCGGACCACCGGGCGGATGGAACACGTCGATGTGCCCCGGTGACGGCTGAAAATTGCGCGCCGGATCTTCGGCGTTGACGCGACACTCGATGACATGGCCGCGGCGCTCGATCGGCGGCTTAACCGACAGCTTGTCCCCGCTGGCGACCCTGATCTGCTCCTTCACCAGGTCGATGCCGGTCAGCATTTCGGTTACCGGGTGCTCGACCTGGATGCGGGTGTTCATTTCCATGAAGTAGAACGAGCGATCCTCGTTGAGGAGCATCTCGATAGTCCCGGCCCCGACGTAGTCGATGGCCTTGGCTCCCTTCACTGCCGCCTCTCCCATCTTCTCCCTCAGCTCGGGAGTCATCGCCGGGCTCGGTGCCTCCTCGATCAGTTTCTGGTGACGACGCTGGACCGAGCAGTCGCGCTCGCCAAGGTGGATCACGTGACCATGGCGATCGCCCATGATCTGGAATTCGATATGACGCGGGCGCGAAAGGTATTTCTCGATGTAGACCTCGCCGTTTCCAAACGCGGAGAGCGCTTCCGAGCGGGCGAGCTGGAACGATCGTCCGAAGTCGTCGGGATCCGTGGCGACTCGCATTCCTTTGCCGCCGCCTCCGGCCGCCGCCTTGATGATCACTGGGAAGCCGATGTCGCGGGCAAACTTGAGTGCTTCGTCGGGGTCCTCGACACCTCCCGGCGTCCCGGGAATGATCGGCACTCCGACTTCGTGCATGGTCTTTCGCGCGGCAGCTTTGTCGCCCATGGTGCGAATCTGCGCGGGTGTCGGGCCGATGAAGTTGATGTTCGACGCGATGCAGGTCTCGGCAAACTCGGCGTTCTCGGCGAGAAACCCGTAGCCGGGGTGAATCGCGTCGGCGCCGGCGATCTCCGCGGCAGCGATGATGCGCGGGATATTGAGATAGGACTCGCGCGCCGGGGCTGGTCCGATGCAAACGTCGTCATCGGCAAAGCGGACGTGAAGCGACTCGCGATCGGCCTCGGAATAGACGGCGACAGTCTGGATGCTGAGCTCGCGGCACGCTCTGATAACTCTGAGTGCAATCTCGCCGCGGTTCGCAATCAGGATCTTCTTAAACAATGATCAGTTTGGTTGGAAAGCGATTGAGAGTTTCGGACCAACGAATCAGTCCGGACTCGGACTAATTGAGGAGTCTGGACCTACAGCGGATTGCGGAACACTGAGGACTTATTACGGACGCACCTGGACTGAGTCGTTGTCCTCACTCCGCAATTGGTTCGAAATCCTCAATCAGTCCGAAGTCCGGACTGATCAGTTGGTCCGAAACCCTCAATCCACAATCCTTAGGTTACTTCCTGTTTGACAGTGTCCCACGATGTATCCGACGCCGACCCGATTCCCTGTGCGCGCAACGCGAACTCGGCGGGATTCGTCGCCGCAAACAATGCATCGTCGTACGTGATGACGCCCTTTTGGTACCAATTCATCAGCGACTGGTCGAAGCTCTGCATCCCATAGGGAACGTTTCCTTCCTTGATCAGCTGCGAGATGTTGAGCGACTTGGACATGTCGCGCATCTGATCGCGCACAGCCTCGGTGTTTACTAGCACCTCGGCGGCCGGCACGCGTCCCTTCTTGTCCGCGCGGCGCACGAGTCGCAGCGAGATGATCGCCCTCAGCGCAGTCGACAGCATGTAGCGCACTTCGGTCTGCTGGTGCGGAGGATAGAAGGAAAGGATACGGTTGATCGTCTGGGTGGCGTCGGTGGTGTGCAGAGTCGAGAACACCAGGTGTCCCGTCTCCGCCGCCTTGAGCGCGGTGTCGAGCGTGTCAAGATCTCGAATCTCACCGACCAGCAGAATGTCGGGGTCCTGGCGCAGCACGCGGCGCAGCGCCTGGGCGAAGCTGTTGGTGTCGGTTCCCACCTCGCGCTGGTTGATGCTGCTCTTGATGTCGCGGTGGAGGAATTCGATCGGATCTTCGATGGTGATGATGTTGGCGTGTCGATTCTGATTGATGTAGTGGAGCATCGAGGCCAAAGCCGTCGACTTGCCGGAACCCGTAATTCCGGTCACCAGAATCAGCCCGCGCGGCATTAGCGAGATGCGCTCGCACACATCGGGGAGATTCAGCTCGGCGATCGTCTTCGCCTGGAACGGAACCGTTCGCAGCGCATACGCGATCGTGCCGCGCTGCTGATAGGCGTTGACGCGGAAGCGTCCGATGCCGGGTACGGCCAGCGCGAAGTCCGACTCCTTCTGCTCCGAGAACTCCTTGATGTTCTTGGGCGCCATGATCTGCTCGGCCAGGCTGCGCAGATCTTCCTGGCGCAGCGGCGGCAACTCCATGGAGACCATGTGACCATCGACGCGCAGCGTCGGCGGACGGCCAACTTTGAGGTGCAAGTCCGACGCGTTCGCCTGAATCATGTGCTGCAGCACGGACTTGTAATCGAATGCCGGGCCCCCAGCCGAGCGCGGTGTGGGCGAGGATGTTTTGGGTGCGGGTGGTTGCAGTTTCTCAGCCATTGGGATCAATGCGGAAAAGGACCTGGCCGTATTCGACGGGGTGTGCGTTCTGCGCGAGTATTTCCTTCACCACTCCATCAAACTCCGACTCGATCTCGTTCATGATTTTCATTGCCTCGATGATGCAGAGTATCTGACCTTTGCTGATTCTGTCGCCGACGGTGAGGTAGGGTTTTGCCCCCGGCTCCGGCGCGCCGTAGTACGTGCCGACCATCGGCGACTTGACCTCCAGATACTTAGACTTGGCAGCCTCCACTTTGGGCACTTCTACGGCCGAAGAATTCGTTTCGGCCGGTGTCGCTGGCGGCACCGCTGCCGGTAGAAGGGCAGGCATGGCCATTGGCGCGGCGACCTGCACGGCGCCCCGCTGCTGCGGCGTCTTCGAGATCCTGATCTTCATCCCCTTGTCGGATGAGATCTCGATCGAATCCACACTCGACTCGTCGAGCATTTCTACGAGCTTCTTCACATAGCGAAGATCGATCATCGTCATCGAGGGGCGAGGGACGAGGGACGAGGGACGAGGGGACACGCCGTATCTGTGTTCACGCGACCTCCAGCAGTTCTCTGGTGAAGTCGGTGAGTATCTCCGGACCGCCGGCAGCAAGGTGCACATCATCTTCGATGCGGACGCCGCCCCAGCCCGGTTTATAAATTCCCGGCTCGATCGTTACCACCGCGCCGGTACCCAGGGGCGCTTCCACGGTTTTGGCGAGGCGCGGCGCTTCGTGCACCTCCAGTCCCAGCCCGTGACCGAGACTGTGACCGAAGGCATCACCATAGCCGCGGTCCTCGATGTAGCGACGCGCCAGCCCATCGGCTTCCTGCCCTTTCATGCCCGCTCGGACCGAGCTCGCCGCGACGGCGTTGGCGTGGCGTACGATATCGTAAATCTCGCGCTGCTCCGCCGTGGCGTGGCCGACGACGACGGTGCGGGTGACGTCGGAGCAATAGCCCTTGTACTGCGCCCCGAAATCGAGCAGCAGCAGATCGCCGCGCTCGATGATGCGTGACGACGCACGGGCGTGCGGCAGCGCGGCTCTTGGTCCTGAGGCGACGATCGTCGCGAAAGGAAAATCTTCAGTGCCCTCATCGCGCAGAGCGTGCTCGAGAATTCCAGCCACGCTCAGCTCGGTCATTCCCGGCCTGATTTCCGTCAGCGTTTTCCGAAGCGCGCGCGTGGCGATCCCGCCCGCATGACGAATCAACGCCACTTCATCGGCGTCCTTCGCTTCGCGCAGGGCTTCGACCATGTTCAGCTGCGGTCTCCATTGCCACCGCGTTCCGTCGGTGAGAAGACGCTGGAAGTCCCGATGCAACAAGTGAGCTGACTCGAACCCCATGATATCGATGCCGCTCAGCCCCGCGCAGAGTGTCCATAGACCTGTCCACAGGCTCTGCGCTTCGATGCGAATCGTCGCCAGATCGCCGACTTCCTCGTTCACCTGAGTGTCGTAACGGAAATCGGTGATGAAATGCAGGTCGCGCTGAGTCACCAGCACCAGGGCGCTCGTCCCTGAGAATCCAGTGAGGTAGCGCACATTGGGCAGGCTGGTGAGCACCAGGGCGTCGATGTGCGCTGCCGTCAGCGCATCACGAAGCGCGGTAATGCGCGCGGGACGGCGGTCAGCCATTCGCCGCGACCGGAAGGCGCTTCACCAATCCGCGCAGTGCGAGCTCGTAACCGTAGGCTCCAAAACCGCAAATCACCGCCATTGCTGCATCCGCCAGCGCCGACCTCCGACGCTCCGGCTCTCGCGCGTAAATGTTGGTGAGATGGATCTCGACAAACGGAATCCGGATCCCTGCCAGCGCGTCACGAATCGCCAGACTGGTGTGACTGTAGGCGCCAGCGTTCACCAGCGCGCCGTCGGCGCGCCCGCGTAACGCGTGTACCGCGTCCACGATCTCGCCTTCCCCATTGTGCTGTGAGAACGTGAGCTCGACGCCGAGCTCCCTGGCGACGCTCAACAGATGCTTCTCGATGTCGGCAAGCGTTTCGGTTCCGTACAGAGCCGGCTCACGCGTGCCGAGGAGATTGAGATTCGGACCATTGATGACAGCGATTTTCACTCGCCCGTGAGTCCGTCGAGCCAGGCGCGGAATTTCGCAACGTCCTCTTCGGACTCCTGGGTGTGCGGAAGCCGCGGATTCACGCGTGGCGTCGGTGTGGGCGGCGTCGGCGGCGTTCTCGTCGCTGCGCCCGGCGTGCCGCTGAATGCGCCGGCGAGCCGGGAGGCGGCGCGGCTATCGGATGGATTCACCGTCGCCCCAGCGAATACTGCGTCGAGTGATGCGCCTGGTGCCGCCGTCGAGAGCGGCGGCGGGGGCGCGGCGGGCGGCTCCGCCTGGATGGTGTTGCTGGCGCGAGGTCCTCCGCCACTTGTCGCGGGACCTGCTGCCACACGGGGCGGACGACGTCTGCCGAGGGTGGCGAAGAATTCCTTGATGGAAGGCTGTCGGGCCGCGATTCCCTCGGGCTCGCTACGCGGTTCCTCGCGCACGGGGGACTCGATCGATTCACGCTGTCGGGACGGACGCGACGGGGGAGAATCGATCGGCGTGCGATCGAAGCTCGGCGTCTCCTCGGACTCGGGCGCGCCGGCAGGAGTCGGCGCTTCGACCGACGGAGACCGCGTCGGACCGGGCGAAGGCGACGGACGCTCGATCGGCGGCGTCTCTCGTTTTTCTGCGACCACCTCTGGATGCGCAGCGCGATCGGCGGCTTCGATTTCGGCGATCCTGTCTTTCAGCCCCTGGTCATTGGGGCGCGCCTCGGCCAGCTGGTAATAAACCTTGAGTGCGAGCTGTCGATAACCTTGCTGCAGATAGAGCTGCGCCATCGTCTCGTTAACGAACGGCTCCGGCCCGGCACCGGAGAACATCCGGTCTTCCTTGCGCGATTCAGCTCGTTCGTGAACGTTCGCCCCACGGGGCGGATTCCAGTTATCGAGCGCCGTCTCCTCTTCGGAGGGTGACGTTGCACGAGCGTCTAGCGGTGAGGGAACCGGTTTTCCTTTCAAGCCCTCGGTGCCTTCGGGATGCGCGACGGATGCTCTGCCACGCAAGGCGTCAACGCCGGTGGGCGGAGTCAACCCTCTCATGCTATGCAATCCGGCGGTCGGATCCGGCGCAATGACTGTACTGTGCAGACCCTCTGCTCCCAACGGAATCTCGTCCTCGATCGAAGCTGGCTCGGCTGGAGCTGCCTCGACGGGAGCTGGCTCAACGGGGTAATGACGTTCGAGACCCGCCGGCGGCCCTGATGCGGCTATCGGTTCGGGCTCTGGCGCCGGTGTCGGCGGCGACGCAGGCTCGGCTACTGGCTCTGGGGCGGCAGCTGCGGTTGCAGGCGCCGGCGGCGGAGGTGGGGGCTCGATTTGGGTACCGGATTCTAATGGAGCGCCAGCTGCGTCAGCGATGAACGGGATCGCTTGATCGCCGGCGTCGCTGTCGACGGGAACCGATTCCGGCGTCGGAATCGGCTCGCCCTCAGCCGACGCATCGATCTCTGATACCAGCGCGATGACGGCGGTGTCTTTCGGGTCGGCGTCGAGCAGTCTCACGTACCAGCTGCGCGCCTGGGCGGTGTTGCCGCTCTGGAGCGCCATGTCGCCAAGCGAGCGGAGGGCGATGAGGTTTTCCGGATCGAGCGCCAGAGCCCGCTCGAACACCTGACGGGCCTCGTCGAACTCACCGGTTTCGTAGAGCGCCTGGCCAAAAACAATTTGCCCACTCATGTGGGCGGGCATTTGTGCCAGCTGGGCGCGACAAATCTCGATGGCGCGTTTGGGCTGCCCGCCTTTGCGATACTCGTTGGCGAGCGGCGCGAAATACCGGCGGGGATTCTCCTCGAATTTTTCTTGCAGCTCCCTGAGTCTGTCGTAATCCATTACGCCGAGATACCCACTTTAGTTCGCAATTCGCGCCTTTTTGCCGTGAACTCCGGTTTCACGCTCGCCCCAAGCCTGTAAGATGCACCAATCTCCGCTTTCGCGCGACTTGCATCTCACTCGCCCAAACTCATACCTTACAAGGCTATACGCCATTCTGCCTTCTTCGAGGAAGCCGAGTGTCGCCGCCCTGCGGCCCCCTCGACCCGAGGGCTTCTCAATTTCGTCTAAGGAGTAGCGCCCTTGTTGCAAGCAATGCGGGCCTCCGCAAAGTACATCTGGATAATCATCGTCATACTGTTCGTCGGAGGCTTTCTCCTCGCACAGACCTCAGGCCTGCTCGGAAGAGCGCCCGTAACGAGCACCACCGCCGTCGCCACGGTGAACGGAGAGGACATTCTCGCGACCACCTGGTATCAAACAACGCAAAATCTCGAGCAAGAAGAGACGCAGCGCAGCAATCAGAGCATCTCGCTCGACGAGAGACAGCGATTGATGGACCAGGCGTACGACCAGCTCGTTGGCGATGCCCTCCTCCGCCAGGAATACAAACGGCGGGGCATTACCGTAACAGACGACGAAATCCTTCAGGCGGCACGGTTTAGCCCACCTCCGCAGCTGATGCAGGCCCCTGACCTCCAGACCGACGGGCAGTTCGACCCGGCCAAGTATCAGCGCTTCCTCCAGAGTCCCCTCGCCAAGCAGCAAGGCCTGCTTTACCAGCTCGAGCAGTATTACCGGCAGGAAATCCCCAAAGAAAAACTGTTCGATCAGGTCGTGACGGACGTCTACGTCTCCGACGAAACGTTGTGGCGCCGTTTCCAGGATCTTCATGACTCGGCACAGGTGACCTTCGTCGGCTTCGAGCCCGATCGAATCCCTGATTCAGCGGTCCGGGTCAGCGACGATGAGATCCGCGCCTACTACGACACCCATAAGAAGCTCTTC
>JBKPDS010000052.1:0-4487 GCA_046727995.1 Gemmatimonadota bacterium | reverse complement strand
CGCCAGCAAGGCGAGGATTCCGCCTTCGCCGTTGTTGTCCGCGCGCATGATGAAGACGATGTACTTGATGCTGACGATGATGATCAGCGACCAGACGATGAGCGACAAAACGCCGTAGACGTTGGTCGGAACCGGCGTCAGTCCATGCTCCAGTTTGAAGCACTCACGCAGCGCGTAAAGCGGACTGGTACCGATGTCGCCGTAGACGACGCCCAGTGCGAGGAGTGTAAGTTTTGCGAGACGGCGGCCGCTCGGACGAGCTTCCTGGTGAGTACTGATTTGCGCGACCTATAGAGGGGTATTCACGCCAACCGTACAGCTGGCGGCTTTGACCTCGGAATTTCCGCAAGCGCCGCAGCCTTTGCAAGGCCGATACCCGGCTCGCAAGAAACAGACGTTAATGGAGGCATATCGCTTGCGAATATAGGTGTCTGCCGCCTCCAGGTGATTGTGCGGCTGAAGTAAAGAACCTGAATTAACGAGGAGGACTGATGAAGGATCTGAACGAAAGAGGTCTCGAGAACCAGGTCAAAGGAACGGCCAAGGAAATGAAGGGCCAGATTCGCGGCGACCTGGGTGACGCTACTGACAATTCCAGCGAGCACATCAAGGGCCGCGCTGAAGAGATCAAGGGCAAGGTCCAGAAAAACTTTGGAAAGGGCGAAAGAGATCTGGATCCGGATAACGACTAGGCGTCCCCTTTCTCCAGACAAAAAAAAAGCCGGTGCAATGCACCGGCGTTTTTGTATATCGGGCCTTCTAGTAGGGAGAAGGTCCCGGGGGCGGGCCCGGAGGGCGCCCCGCCGAATCACCGCCCCTCCGCTCGGCGAGCTCCTTTCGTGCTGCTGCACGCATCTGGTCCAGTTTTACCTGTTGGTCAGGATTCAGCAGACGCTTGATCTGGGCGTGGGTGCTGTCGCTGACGACGCGTGTCAAAACCGCAATTGAATCGAGCTGTGGCTTCACGGGCTTGTAGAGCGCGACGATCTGCCGGTGCTTCTGCTCCATCAATGAATCGATTGAGGTCTGCTGCTTCGGTGTCAGCTTGAGCTCCTCGGCCATCCTCTGACGATAGGCGCGCGGTCCACGCATTTCACGGCCGTGCCTCACGTCCATCACCCGATCAGCGGTAAAGCCAAGCGCGCCGCCGGCGATGAATGCGCCGAGGAGAAACATCACTGCGTAGCCTTTCGAGCGTTCCATGCTGACCTCAGTGTGACAAGACGAAACGGAACGTCGCTTCGCGCTGCGATGATCCATCGCGCGGAGCAGTGACGACCTGCACCGCACCCGGTAGAACGTCGGACGCCAGCGGCTCGGTTACCGCCTCATAACTCGCCCGCAGATCTTCATCCTTCTGGCGCGACAACACCGCGCCGGCGGCGATGAAGACCAACGCAGCCGCGGCCAGACCCGGACCCGCCCAGCTGGCGAGATCCGACCACCAGTTGACGGGAATCACGGCCTGCCGGTGCGCCTTGATGTACGACATGATGCGCGTCTCGAGGGAATCCCAATACGCGCCTTCGGCGGGCGTTGCGTACGCAGCACGGAGCATCTCCCTGAGCTTGGCATCGCCTTCGTCGTCGAGTCGCAAATCGGTACGATCTTCCATCGCTAATCCCTCAGGTTTCCCAGCAAAACGCGCAACTTCTGTCGTGCGTGGTGCAAATCCGAACGAGCTGTCCCGCCCGGTATACCCAACATCTCTCCAATTTCCGCGTGCGTAAAGCCCTCGACATCGTGCAGGACGATTACAGCCCGCGCTCGATCCGGAAGCTTCGCCAGCGCATCCTCGAGCCGCTCCCGCAGCTCACCGCCTTCCGCCGGATCCCGGAACGCGGTCGGAATAGATTCTGATAGCTCGTCCGCGTTTCTGACCTTGCGCCGCCGGGCCAGATCGAGCGCCGCGTTGGCGACGATCCGATTCAGCCAGGCACCGAAGGTTTGTGACGGATCGAACCGATCCAGCGCCTGGTACGCCCGCAGAAATCCTTCCTGCACTGCATCTTCGGCATCCTCGTGAGTCAGAACGATCGATCGCGCCACTATGTAGGCACGCCGCTGGTGCAGACGCACGAGTCCGGCGAAACCCCGCTCGTCCCCCTGCTTGGCCAGACTTACGAGCTCTCGCTCCTCGTCAGAAATACGGATGGGTGCGTTCAACTGTTGAGGGGCTGACGGCGGCGGGGACGGGCTCCGACCGTAAGATACGGCCGGAACGACGTCCGGGGCGCCGGGCACATCACCCTTCGACAAGACGCGATCTCCTAGTGAACCGGCCCCATCGAGCCGCGGGCGCGACCGGTTCTGAACAACAACAGCAGCGGCAGTCCGGCCAGCAGAACCAGCCCGCTGTACAGGTAAATCTTGGAGAAGGCGAGCATGCTCGATTGTACCGTCACTTGCCGGTCAAGGATCGCCAGGGCCTGCTGCTGGGCAGTCATCGGGTTGATCCCGCGCGCGATCAGCCCGCGAGTGATCATCGACAGACGGCCCAGCGTCTCCGGGTCGCTGGCGCCGACGTGCTCCACCAGCACCGATTTCTCGATCGACATGAATCTCGCCAGCAGCGTCGCCATCACCGCGATGCCAAGCGAGCCACCGAGCTGACGCATCAGATTGAACATGCCGGTGCCCTGCGCGAGATCCTTCACTTTCAGGTCGGCCATCGTCGCGTTGGTGAGCGGAACGAAAATCAGGCCGAGTCCCGTGCCGCGCAGAATCAGCGGCCAGAACAGATCCTGTTGTCCACTCGCCGACGTCAGATGCGACAGCTTGAGCATCGACCAGAAAAACAGAAACGCCCCGGCAATGACAGTGTAACGCGCGTCGAGTCGCATCGCATTTCGGCCGACGATTGCCATCGTTATCGCCGACGCGATTGCGCCGGGCAAGATGATTTTACCCGTCTGCCACGCCGTCATTTGCAGCAGCTGCTGCAGAAAGACGGGCAGAATGAACACCGACCCGTACAGCGCAAATCCAAGCAGCAGGCCCATGCTGACGCCGGCCGTCAGCTGCCGGCTTTTCAGAATCCGGAAGTTGATCACCGGTTCGTCAGTAGTGAGCTCGCGCCAGATGAGCGCGATTCCGGAGACGAGCGCCGTCACGCCGAGCGCCGTCACCAGTCGGGAGTCCCACCAGTCGTAGCGCTCGCCGCGCTCCAGCATCCACTGCAGCGATCCGACGCATAGCGTCAACAGGATTATCCCCACGTAGTCGATAGTCTCGGCGCGCTCCTGGTGCTCCGCGTCGTGGACGTAGGTCATCGTCAGAATCGCGGCGATGATTCCAAGCGGCACGTTAATGTAGAAGATCCACGGCCAGTTGTAATTGTCGGTGATCCAGCCGCCGAGCGTCGGGCCCAGGGTCGGACCGACCATGACGCCGACACCGAAGATCGCCATGCCCGTTCCGGCTTCCTCCGGAGGAAACGATTCGTAGAGCGTTGCTTGTGCGGTCGACAGCAAAGCGCCGCCGCCAATGCCCTGAATGACGCGCCAGAAAATCAGCCCGTACAGCGAGGACGATGCGCCGCAGAAGAATGACGCTGTGGTGAAGAGCAGGATCGAGCCGGTGAAGTAGCGCTTCCTGCCGAAATACGCCGACAGCCAACCAGACATCGGGATGATGATGACGTTGGCGATGATGTATGCGGTCGAAACCCAGGCGATCTCGTCGAGCGTCGCGCCGAGGTTTCCCATCATGTGTGGGATGGCGACGTTGACGATCGAGGTGTCGATCAGCTCCAGCATCGCCGCCATCGTAACGGTGGCGGCGATGATGTACTTGTGGGCGTACCGGTCCTCGGAGGATGTCGCCATCCCCGACGACTGTAGTATCGCCGTGCTCACCGAGTTTCCACGTGGACGTTAACCGACAAGCCCGGACGCAACGGACGGTTGCCTCCGCACGGTTTGGTGACGGCGATACGCACGGGTACGCGCTGGACGACCTTGGTGAAATTGCCGGTCGCGTTGTCGGGTGGAAGGAGTGCGAACTTCGCTCCGGTCGCGCCGCTGACGCTCGCGACTTTACCCTCGGCGACGCAGCCGCCGTAAGCATCGACCTCGAACTCGACTGGCTGGCCGACGCGGATCTTGGAGAGCTGAGTCTCCTTGAAGTTGGCCGTCACCCAGACGCCCGTGTCCGCCACGATGCTGAGCAAGGGCTGACCGGGGGCGACGAGCTGTCCGACTTCGACTTGCCTTCTCGACACTTCGCCGGAAGCGGGCGCGGTGATGCGGGTGTAATCCAGCTGCAGCTGAGCGTTGGCGGCCATCGCACGTGCCGCGAGAGTGCGCGCGTTGGCAACGCGGACGCCTGCCTCGGCGGTGTTGACGGTTCCACCAGCGGCAGCTGCCTGGCGCTGAGCCGCGATGAGATTTGCGTGTGCGACATCGGCTGCCGCCCGCGCGGCATCGAGCTGTTGCTGCGAAATTATCTGCTTGGCAGCAAGCTCCCTGGCACGGGCGAAGTCAGCG
>JBKPDS010000051.1:0-28807 GCA_046727995.1 Gemmatimonadota bacterium | reverse complement strand
GGCGAGCGGACGAAACGGAGCGCGATATGATGGGCGATCCGTTGCTGCCAGCGAAGCGAACAGCCGGCCGTGAAAGCTTCCGCGGAGCGCGATGATCTCCACCTTCGCGTCCGAACCAATCTTGCGCGCCCAGCGACGGGCGAACTTGAACGCGCCTTCGTTCGCCTCCGCGCCCGAATTGCAGAAGAACACCTTCGAGGCGAACGAGCGCTCCACCAGCTTCGCGGCGAGCTGCTCACCAGCAGGCGTGCGATAAAGATTCGAGGTGTGAATGAGGCCGCTGCTCAGCGCGTCGTTGATAACACTGGCAACGCCGACGTCTCCATAACCGAGCGCATTGACGGCGATGCCGCTGGCAAAGTCGAGGTATCGCTTCCCATCGGAGTCGATCAACTCGACGCCCTCACCACGCACCAGTTCCATTGGCGCGCGCTTATAGGTAGAGAGAAGCGCTGACACTTCGGATCCAGTTTCGTCTTCGACCGGCAACGTAACGGCGGTCATAAGGCAATACTCTGTGATAGGGTTATGAATGTTCCACGCTCGTCGTCGACGAGACCATCGAGATCGCAGATTCGAACTGACGATACTCCTCCAGCAAGAGCAGCTTGAGCGGATTCGATCTTTGCCGCCATCCCGCCAGCCGCGACCCCATTCGTGATCAAGTCGCGTGCGGATTCGCCACTGAGGGTCGACAGGATTCCACCTTCGGCATCACGCACGCCTTCCACATCGGCCACGAAAAAAAGCTCGTCGGCTCCGAGCCCAGCAGCAATCGCGGCTGCCGCGTCATCACCGTTCACGTTCAGCGCGCCACCCTTCGAGCTGTTCAAATCGTAGGCAACAGGAGAAATCACCGGCATGTAGCCCGCGCTCAGCAGAGTGTGAAGGAGGCCCGCGTTGACGGCGACAGGTCGCCCGGCAAATCCGAGTGTCGCCGCATCGATCATCTCGGCGCCAATCAATCGGCCGTCTTCCCCCGAGATCCCAATCGCAGGAATGCCGGCAGCGAGGAATGCGTTGACAAGGCGCTTGTTGACGACGCCAGAGAGAACCATCCGCAGTAACTCGAGATCGCTCTCCGAAGTAACCCGGCGTCCGCCGATGAATGCCGGTTCCCTTCCCAGCGCACGCTGCATAGCAGACATATCGTCGCCGCCGCCGTGGACGACACAGAAAGACCCCGGCGCAGCGAGCCAAGCGTCGCGCAGGATAGTCGGCAGTTGGGGATTGGCTTGTGCCCGTCCTCCGATTTTCACGACGCGCATTATGCCGGTAGCCCTGCCTGCTCGCTCAATCCGAGAAGGACGTTCGCGTTTTGCAGTGCCTGGCCAGCCGCGCCTTTCATCAGGTTGTCGATCGCCGAAATGATGATCAGCGTCGGCTGGCGAACGTTTGCTGCCTTGGCAACGCTCAGCCGAACGACATTCCGTCGCACCACATCCCGCAGCGACGGTGGCTGGTCTGCGATCTCGATGAACGGCTCGCCCTTGTAGCAATCGCGCCAGAGGGTGAGCGGATCGTCGACATATTCCTTGACCGGCACGGTGATCGTCGCCAGGATTCCGCGCGCTACGGGGAGCAAGTGGGGAGTAAAAACGATATCGTTGTCCTGTCCGCCGAGCTGCGCCGCGACGGCCCGCATCTCCGCCAGATGGCGATGCTCGTTACCCACCGAGTACGCGCGAAAGTCTTCGGCCACCTCCGCAAAAAGCAGATCCGGCCGCACTGAATAGCCCGCACCAGTCACTCCGCTGGCAGCGGTGACGTTTATGGTAGCGCCGGGTGCTATCCAGCCTTCGGTGAGGAGAGGGGCAATAGCTATCAACACCGCGGTCGGGTAGCAGCCGGGGTTGGCGACGATTGCTGCTCCAGGAATGGTGTCGCGCATCAACTCGGTGAGCCCGTATGGAGCCCGGATGTTGTTTTCGCTTGCATGAGCCCCGGGCCTGAAGTCCGACGACAGGTCCACTACCCGTGCACCCGTCGCTCTGGCGTTGCCCACCCACGTTGCGGCAGCGCCGTGCGGGAGCGCGGTGAAGACGACTTCCGCCTTGCTCAGCGGAGCATCTTCGGTTGCGACGTAGGTCAGCTCGCTGGCGCCAATGCGCGCGCGTTGTCCGCGCTGCTCGTTCGCCGCTGCGAAAGCGAGCTGCAGCGACGGGTGCTGCGCGATAAGCCCGCACAACTCCCTGCCGGCGTAACCGCTGGCGCCGAGAACTCCTACCGGAACTTTATGCATAGAGAATGCATAACATTACACTCGGTGCCCGTCAATGATCCGGGCGCGTCGCCTCGCGCAAAGTTCACCGCTATGCTAAACTCAGCCCGTGGCCAATAAGCGTGAACGACACGACACCATCCTGGAGATCGTCAACGACCGCGTGGTCAGCAGTCAGGAAGATCTGCGCAAGCTGCTCCTCCAGCGGGGCTGGGATGTCACCCAGGCCACCCTGTCGCGGGATCTTCGGGAGCTGCGCCTGGCCCGCGTCCCGACTCCCGAAGGCGCCAGGTATGCCATCACCGACGGCAGCATCGAGGAGAGCAGAGCTGCCCTCGATACTCTGCTGCCTCAGCTTTTTCTGCGGATCGACGGCGTCAGCGAGATGCTCGTCCTCCGTACCGTTCCCGGTGGCGCCCAGCCAATTGCCGCCGCCCTCGACGGCGAAGCCTGGTCGGATATCCTCGGCACGGTCGGGGGCGACGACACTATTCTGATCATCTGCCGATCGGTTGCCGCCCGCGAGCGCGTCATGAGGCGGTTAAGGTCCATGGCCGGGGAGCCCTGATTCAGCATTGACGGGGTCGTTCGGACCGATTAAATATTCAGTTATTCTGAATACTTATTGAGGAGTCCGTGATCAGAACCATTGCCCTTGCCTACTCCGGCGGGCTGGATACGTCCATCATCGTTCCTTGGCTCAAGGAGCGCTACGGCGCACGCGTCATTTGCGTTGCCGCCGATATTGGTCAGGGAGAAGAGCTGGAAGGCGTCCGGGCGAAGGCGATCGCATCGGGTGCCGATGAGTGCTACGTCGAAGATCTGCGCCAGGAATTCGTGGAAAAGTTCGTGTGGCCCACCCTCCGCGCTGGTGCTATCTATGGTCGTAAATACCTCCTCGGCACTTCGATGGGTCGGCCGCTCATCGCCCGCCGACAGGTCGAGATTGCCCGTCAGGTCGGCGCCGACGCGCTGGCCCATGGCTGTACGGGCAAGGGCAACGACCAGGTCCGCTTCGAGCTTACGTATGCCGCATTTGCACCCGACCTTCCGGTCATCGCGCCGTGGCGCGAGTGGGACATCCGGAGCCGAGAGGATGCGATTGCCTACGCTGAATCACATCGGATTCCGGTCGCCGCGACCAGGGACAAGATCTACTCCCGCGATCGCAATATCTGGCACATCTCCCATGAGGGCGGAATTCTGGAGCAGCCGGGGGCGGCGCCGCCCGACGATCTATTCATGCTGACGACGGCCCCGGAGAAGGCGCCAAACGAGCCCGAAGAAGTCGTCATCGGCTTTATCAATGGGACTCCAGTTTCTGTCAACGGAGCAGAGCTCGACGCTGTCGATCTCGTTGGGACGCTCAATAAGATCGGAGGACGGCACGGCGTTGGTCGGATTGATCTCGTTGAAGACAGGCTCGTCGGGATGAAATCGCGGGGCGTCTACGAGACGCCGGGTGGAACCCTTCTCTACTCCGCTCATAGCGAGTTGGAACAACTCGTTCTCGATCGCCGCACTCTGGCCGCCAAGGATCTCATCGCGCCGCGCTACGCCGATCTGGTCTACGAAGGACGCTGGTGGACCACCGAGCGTGAAGCCTACGATGCGTTCGTCAACGTGACCCAGGAACGCGTTACCGGTTCAGTAACACTCAAACTGTTCAAGGGTACTGCTTCCGTTGTTGGGCGCGAGAGCGAATTCGCGCTATACGACGAGCGGTTCGTGACGTTCGGCGAGGACGACGTCTACCAGCAAAGCGACGCGGCCGGCTTCATTAGACTCTACGGACTTTCGGCGCGCGTCCGTGCCATTCGTGATCAGGAAATGGCCGCGGCGCAAAAGGCGCAGACAGAGAAAGACCAAGCCCGCAAGCCGGCAAGTCTGGCCATAGCCTGAACAAGAGGTCGACGATGTCCGACCACACGTCGCACAAACTCTGGGGCGGAAGATTCTCGACTCCGAGTGCGGCGGCGCTCGAGTCACTCAACCGCTCGATTGGTACCGATTATCGACTCTGGCCATTCGACATCAGTCTGAGTCAGGCCTGGGCGGTAGCGCTCTGGGGTGCCGGGGTCCTGACACTGGAAGAAAGCAAGCGCATTGAGCGCGGACTGGAGGTAGTTGGACAAAAACTCGCCGCTGGTGCGCAGCCACTCACCTCCGATGAGGACGTCCACACACTCATCGACCGCATGCTCCACGATGAGGTGGGGGACATTGCCTCCAAGCTTCACACCGGCCGCAGCCGCAATGACCAGGTTGCGACCGCTACGCGGCTCTGGTGCATGGACGCGTGCACGAAGCTCGATGGATCCGCCAGGTCGCTCCAGCAAGTCATGCTCGATCACGCTGCGTCGCTCGAAGATGCGCTGATGCCGGCGTACACACATCTACAGAGGGCACAACCCGTATCCGCCGCACACTGGATGCTGTCGCATTTTTGGCCACTCGAGCGGGATCGAGCGCGCATCGCGTCTGCATCACGTGCTGCGGCGGTGTTGCCACTTGGCGCCGGGGCAATTGCCGGTTGTGCATTCCCCATTTCTCGCGTGCTGCTTCAGGGAAGCCTCGGCTTTACTTCCCTGTCGCAAAACAGCATTGACGCGGTCGGCGATCGGGATTTTGTCGCCGAACTGCTGTTCACCGTTGCCATGATCGCGACCCATGTCTCGCGTCTCGCCGAGGATCTGATCATCTACGGCTCGAGCGAATTTGGATTCGTCCAATTCGGAGATGCCTTTACCACCGGATCCAGCATGATGCCGCAGAAGCGAAATCCGGACGCGCTCGAACTCGCCCGTGGATCCGGAGCGCGCGCCATCGGAGATCTCGCCACGCTTCTCGCTACACTCAAGGGACTGCCGAGCGGTTACAACAAGGATCTTCAGGACGACAAGCGTGTGCTGTTCGATGCCGTCGATACGGTGCTGCTGGTGTTGCCAGCGGTTGCCGGTGCCCTTCAGGAAATCCGGTTCAACGCGAAGCGAATGAGAGCCGCCATTTCCAGCAGCATGATGGCAACCGATCTCGCCGATTATCTGGTCGAGAAAGGAGCAAGTTTCCGTGAAGCACACGCGGCAATCGGCGCACTGATTCGCGAGAGTGAACAGGAAGGCTGCGAGCTCGACGCCCTTCCCCTCTCGTCGTTCAAGTCAGCACATTCGCTTTTTGGCGACGATGTTCTCGATTGGCTCGAGCCGGCGCGCTCCATCGCGCGGCGCGACGTCCCCGGTGGAACCGGTCCGACCGCCGTTGCCGCCCAGATCCGCGCCGCTCGAGAGGCCTTGTGGCCGGTGAACGAGACTGCGCGCGGTAACGAGTTGGTTCTCCGCGCGATCTGAGAATCCAGCTCGGAAGCAGCGATGAGGGACGCACTCGTACGTCCCTTTTTTATTCCCTCAGATCAGAACAGCACGCCCAACGTGATGGGCACGAACTGATACACGCCGCCCTTCGCTTCACTGCGTGAAATGCTGTGGTATCTGGACTCCAGAAAAGTCGCAAACGGCCCAAAGCCGAATGTCGCTCCCAATCCGCCGTTCACGCCAAAGTTGTTCTGTGATTTTGCGCCAGAGATATCCGACTTCGAATTGTACAGGCCACCGCCCGCGATGATGTAGGCTTTAGCGCTCGACCCTGGAAATGCGAAAATCAGATTCGCCAGCGCGCCAGTCACGCGCAGGTCGGAAGTAGTCGTAGTGCCGCCACTCGGCACCTTGGAATGCGCAAGATTGTTGTAGATCCCATCGAAGCGAACGCCAAAGGGAAGATCGGCAACTCCAATCGCGAATGCGACGATGGCGTTGTAGCCGGTTTTCTGGGTGTCACTCAACTTCCCAACGGGAATTGCAGCTCCTCCGCCGAGTCCCAGAGCATAGGTCTTTTGTGCTAAAGCCCGCGATGAGCCAATTGCTTCACAGCAATAGAAAACGAGTGCTAACCACAGAAGTTGCTTCTTCATCGAGTCCGGAGAGAAAGTTCGAGCCTGTATTGGCGGCCAATATAACTGTGAGGGGATGCCGAACACACGCTCGGCTCGCCATTTTCGGGGCAACTGGGGATTCTATCATTGCCCTTGCCTTTAATATCCTGGATTTATAGGATATTAATATGCCTCGCGCCTATACCGTTGCAACTGCAGCACTTGCACTCGGCGTCTCAGCCAAATGGATTGATAACACCCTCTCCCACCACCGGGTCAAAGGCGTGGCCCAGGCAAAACAGGGAATTTCCCGCCGGCTCAGCTTGGACGGTTTATTGATCCTTTCCCTGGCCCTTCTGCTTTCGGCAGAGCTCGGTACCAGTCTGGCAAATGCCCTACAGATCGCAGATCAACTCGCCGCTAACAGCGGTAGGCTGCAGCTTCACCATGGACTGAAGATCGAGATCGAGATCGATACGTTCAGAAATTACCTGCTCTCGAAACTGGAGCATGCCGTTGAAGTCGCGCCGCTTCCCTCGCGCGGACGTCCACCCAAAAACACAACGGGGCGCCTCGAGTGAGACGCCCCGCCAGATTGTGCCAGTGAAGCTGACGTGACTTCAGGAAGTCTTCGTCACGTTCTCGGCTGCTGGACCCTTCTGACCTTCGACGATGTCGAACTCCACAGCATCACCCTCGGCGAGCGACTTGAAGCCCGAGCCGGAGATTGCGCTGTAGTGAACGAAGCAGTCCTTCTGCCCGTTGTCAGGTGTGATGAATCCAAAGCCCTTCGCATCGTTGAACCACTTCACTTTGCCGGTCGTACGCATTCCCTACTCCTGAAAAAATTGTGTCTTGGGGAGCGAGAACGCCCGACCCTCGACAATCTGTTGCGTGGGTCTCGTGCAACCCCGCGCTGGAAAAAGCCAACACATGGACTCGCGCCCACGTCTGGCTCGACTTGGCGGAAAAAATAGCAAGGACCGGCTGAGCAGACAATAGAGAGATTTATGGGCCTATGCGGTTCACTCGGGTCACGAAATACTCCGTCTCCCCGAAGCATGAGGTCGGTACGCCGCGGTGCTGCTCGTAAGTCAGCGACACTTGTTTCCCCGCGTTCTGCTCAATTATGTGCGCAATAGAGTCACTTCTGACTGTGAAGCTGAATATTTGCGGCATTGTTCCAGGCAGGTTTGCCATCGCAATTTCCCCTTCCCAGGTCTTACAGAGCCATCCCTTCTTGGAAATTTTTTGAACGTAACCGGCTCGGTCACCCGTAGAATACGTGTACCCGAGGGTCACCCAGATCCAGAGCGCGATGATGACTGCGGGAATCAGCAGGATCGCGATCAGAATTGTCAGCGCGATATTACGCTTCTTGTGGGCTCGCGGGGGAACTGGCGTTGCCGCCGGTGCCGCCGTTTCCTTGAGACTTTCTGGCGCTTCTGACTCTTCCGGGATATCAGCCATCGGGGCTCCGAGAATGATCGGGAAGGGAACGACGCGCGGCTTTGATGCACTGCTCGGGCCACGGAATTAGCTTTCGAATTGTTCACACGCAAGCGCAATTTGGCCATTATCGCCCGCAGAAATACACCTACCGCCCTCGTAGGCGGCGTCCCCGTCGGCTCGGCACATCCGATCGTCGTGCAGTCAATGACGAACACCGATACCGCCGACGCTTCCGCCACGGCGCTCCAGGTCGGTGAGTTGGCCAGCGCCGGCAGTCGTCTGGTGAGAGTCACCGTCAACAACGAGGAAGCAGCCCGGGCCGTTCCCGAGATTGCCAGTCGGCTCGCCGACATGGGGATCACCGTTCCCATCATCGGAGATTTTCATTACAACGGCCACCTTCTGCTGACGAAGTATCCCGCTGCGGCGAAGACTCTGGCGAAGTACCGGATCAACCCGGGCAACGTTGGCGGGAAGCGTCGCGATGAGAACTTTCGCACCATCATCCAGATAGCACTCGACAATGACAAGCCAGTCAGGATCGGAGTGAACTGGGGGTCACTCGATCAGGACCTGCTCACCGCGATGATGGACGACAACGCGCGGCTGTCAGAGCCACTCGACGCCAAGGAGGTCTACATCGAGGCAATGATTCAGAGCGCATTACGCTCTGCGTCGATTGCCGAAGAAATGGGCCTCGGACACGACCATATCATCATTTCGGCGAAGGTATCGGGCGTACAGGACCTGCTCGAGGTCTACCGGCGCCTGACAGGACGCTGCGATTATCCGCTGCATCTCGGACTCACCGAGGCGGGTCTCGGCTCCAAAGGCATCATCGCCAGCACTGCGGCGCTTTCGATTCTGCTCGCCGAGGGAATCGGTGACACCATTCGCGTCTCGCTCACGCCGCGTCCCGGCGGTGACCGTACAGAAGAAGTTCGCATCGCGCAGCAGATCCTGCAGTCGCTTGAGCTGCAAAGCTTCAATCCTCAAGTCACTGCATGTCCCGGTTGCGGTCGAACGACCTCGACTTTCTTTCAGCGCATGGCGGAAGATATCCAGACTTATCTCCGCGAGCAGATGCCAAGCTGGCGTGATCGCTACCCGGGCGTCGTAGACATGAGGGTCGCCGTGATGGGATGCGTGGTTAACGGTCCGGGCGAGTCTAAGCACGCCAACATCGGGATCTCGCTACCAGGAACCTTCGAGGAGCCAAAAGCGCCGGTGTACATCGATGGGAAGTTGTCCGTCACGCTCAAGGGCGAGACGATCGTCCCGGAATTCCTGAAGATTCTCGAAGATTACGTCGAGAGAACCTACGGGGCAGGGAACGCCCCGGCGCTCCGATAGAGAATCAGCCCGCCAGCTTTTCCAGCTCCCGCGAGACCTCTTCAAGCTCGATCATGATGGGTGCCTTGAACCCGACTTCATCAAGGCGCTCGTATACCTGACGGTACCATCGGGCGGTACTTGCTCTCCCGCTACCGAATCGCGCCCAGATGGTTTCCGGATCGACGGTTCTGCGCAAATCGGAAATGATGGACGAAGCGTTGTGGATCTTGTCAGCCGCACAGACCCAGCGCGCGTCTTCGCTCGCGTCAGCGAGGCGTTCCAGATAATCGACTCGACGTTCGTCGCCTGACAGCTCGACTCCATCATCATCGTGTCGCCGGTAGGTGACGGCGAGCACCGTGTCGAGAACCTTGGCGCCAAATTTGTCCCCGATGCGCTGCTCGAGCATCTCCCTCGTGTAGCCGTCCCTGATGCAATCCTCGATCACATCGTGGAGGATCCCTGCGACGACCGTATCGTTGTCTCGCCCGTAGTGGGTAAGAATGACTGCTACGTTCGCCGGATGCGTGAGGTAGGGAAGTTTGGTTCCCTTCCGCACCTGGCGGTCGTGATGCTTCGCCGCGAAAGCGAAAGCATGGTTGATGACGTCGGAATAGCCGGTGACTGTCATTACTTGATAGTCGCGAACCAGGAAACCAGCCGTTCAAGTCCCTGCCGATCCTCCAACTTGAACGCATCAAGCCGCTCGGAATCTACGTCGAGAACGGCAATCAGATCACCCCGCGCGTCAATCACGGGAACTACGATCTCGGAGCGAGACTTCGAATCGCATGTAATGTGGCCCGGAAACTTGTCGACGTCCGGCACTATCACTGTCTTCATCTCAGCGGCAGCAGTTCCACAAACTCCCTGCCCGAACGCGATGTCGAGACAGCCAAGGCTTCCCTGATACGGGCCGACTCGCAGCAACTGACCGGGCACGACGACTCGATAGAAGCCAGTCCAGAGATGACCGAACGCGTGGTGAACGAGTGCGGCGATCGTGGACATGGCTGTGATCTCGTCGTCGACGCCCTCCAGAATCGCATCAGCATGTCCCTTGAGTTCTGCATACGCGCGAGCCTTCGGGACGCTGCGCAGATCAGGAATTGTCTCGGCCATTCCAGTTATTGCGCTGCCGCGAGCTCCGGCTGGAAAGACCCGGACTCCCGGGCTGCACCGAGCATTTCTTCGCGTGTCTCCAGCTGTGGCATCTCGGCATCCCAGAGAACGAGTCCGTGAATCCGCATGTCCGCGCCCCGCAGACTCTCGACCGCTGCCTTGAGTCCTCCGACTGTTGTGTGCGCGATTCGCGCACACAGAATTACGTCCGGCGCAGGGATGATGCTGTTGGCGCTACGTTGGACATAGCTCGTCGGCGCTGCAATGATGATGAAGTCATAGCGCCGCTGCATTCTCGCCAGCTCCTTTCGCACCTCTTCGACCACACTCGGCTCCGGCAGCCCCGAACGACGAGTGCCGCTCGGCAACACATCGAGCGGGCGATCGCGACCAATCGTCGTCGGAACGATGGCTTCGGGCCACGTCGCGTTGCCCAGAATTATTCCCGCCAGACCGGGATCGGGTCGGATTCTCAATACGCTGGCGACACTGCACGTTGTCGGATCGACATCGACTAGCAGCGTGCTGCGCGCCTCGTATGCTGCCGACGCTGCCAGGTTTGCCGCGACTGTGGCGACGATTCCAGGGTCATCACCTGTGATTGTCACGATCGGAACGCTCGCTTCAACCGAGGCGATATGGAGGTAAAGAGTTCGGTAACTCTCGGAGACAACATCGATCAACGGGGGCGCCTCGACGTCTGCCTGACGGCGACTTCGCTCGACGACGATCTCCGGCGGCTTGATCACTGTTAGGACGCGGGCGCCGCTAATCTGCTCGGCTTCGCGCGGATCAGCGATGTGAGGTCGCTTCAACTCGGTGCCGAAGGACGCCGCGAATCCAACAGCCAGGGCGAGGACGACCGCTGCGGCCAGCATCGCCCACGGAGGCGCACCAACGTTGGCAAGTTCGCGCGCTCGCGCTGTCTCACTTTCGATACGCGCATTCTTCTGATTGATCTGGTCGAGCTGCTTCACTGCCGCGGTGTAGTTCTGCTGCGCGGTATTCCGCTGCGCCAGCACCTGCATCGTGTCGACGTTGATGACCGGTTTTACGACCGGAGCCGGCGTCGGGCGAATCAAAGCCAGCTTGCCTCTAACCTCTCCGCGCTTGACGTCAGCGATTCCCTTTATCTCGCGACCAATTGCTGTCGCCCTCGATGTCAGCGCCAGGTAAACCGGATCAACTCCGCCTACCGCACCGAATGCATCGCGGTTTCGCTCGACTTCAGCCAAAGAATCGAGCAGCACCCGCACTCGCGGGTCTGCGGCGACTGTGGGTGACGCGGCCAGCGCGCGGTACGAAGTGGGAAGGGGAGCGTTTTCGGCTCTGTCGATCAAACGGTTGAGCGTAGCCAGTTCAGCGCTCAGCGAGTCACGTTGTGCTCTCACCGCTGGCGGAAAAGTATCGATTACGGCTGCCGGGACCGGTGTTAATGCCTGGTGCACAGCATTCATGACGGAATCGGCTGAATTGACCTGCGCGAGATAGCGATCTCTAGCCGCTGCCGTCGGTGCGGAATCCGTTCTGGATTCGATTCTCGATGCCACAGCCAGTGCTTTGCGCGACGCGCTCCGCGGCACGATCACGAACGCAATCAAAGCCGCGATGAACACAACGCCCCCGACGACTCCAAAAACCAGGACTCGCCGCAGTGCATTCCGGGCTCTGGCTGCCATCCAGAGGTAGGCAGAGCCCCCGCTCATTCGCGCAACGCTATGAACGTTCATAGGTCAAAGATTCACCGGGTGAGACGCATGCGCAACAAAAACGGCGGGAGCTTTCGCGCCCGCCGTTAGTTGGTTGCCGTTAATCTGCTACTGAACTGTGATGACGCCCTTCATGCCTAGGGCAAGATGCGGGGTGCAGTGGAAAGGGTACTGTCCCGGTTTGACCTTCGCAAACGAGATGGTAACTGACTCGCCGTTATTTGTCTTCATCGCGCTCGAGAGCTCACCCATCTTGTCGGTGCCCATGTTGGCATCGAGCTGAGGCTTCACATCGGGCGGAATCGTTGCCGGGTCGAACGCAACGTTGTGCGGTCCACCACTTACAACGACGAACTTGATGCCATCACCCTGCTTGACGGTGATGTTGGCCGGCTCGAAGCGATAGCCTTTGGCATCACCCACCATGTTAACCGTCTTGGTGGTGCCGGTGATGGGCGCCATCGCCACTGCTCCACCAGTCGCACCTCCGGTAGTCGCAGCACCGCCAGTGGTTGTAGTCGTCGTTGTTGTTGCCGCGGCGCTCGTATCAACGGCGACATGCGTGGTATCGCCAGGCTGTTTTTCTCCGCCTGCGCAGGCGCCGAGTGTTATTGCCCCAACTGCAACCGCGAATCCGTAGAACCGCATCTTTTATGGCCTCCCAGAGCCGTACAGTAGTGCACTTGCAAGAGTAGTCTTCAAACTGCCGAGATTGTGAATTTATTCACAAGCTCGCCAAGACGCAATCAAAGCCGCAGTTTCGCTGTCATGATTCGTGCCCTGATGCTTCAGCGCGCCAGATGATCGCTATTCCCGAATTGGATCTCCGCGGCGGAGCGTGTGTTCAGCTCGCCCCCGGTTCGTACGACGAAGAAGTCATTCGAATTCCGGATCCGGTTGGCGTTGCAATCGCGTGGCGGCAGTACGGATTTCGACATCTGCACGTAGTCGATCTGGATGGAGTAGCAGGACGCGGAAACAACACTGCGGCGATCCAGGCAGTTTTGGGCGCCACCGACGTAGAAGTGCAAGTTGGCGGCGGTATTCGCAGTCAGGAGTTGATTCAACACACCCTCAATGACGGCGCACAACGCGTCATCATCGGCACGCGCGCGCTGGAGGACCCGGATTGGTTGGCGGAGATGAGCGATCTCTTTCCGGGTTGCATCGTAGTAGCTGCTGACGTTCGCGATCGAAAGGTTCTGTCTCATGGCTGGACGCGTACCCAGCCAAAACTCGTACTCGACCTGGTCCACGATCTGAACGGCCTGCCGCTCGCGGGAGTGCTGGTTACGGCGGTCCACCGTGAAGAGGCAATGCGCGGAACTGACCTGCCGTTGATGGAGGACGTTGCCGAAGCCGCTGACTTTCCGGTTTTCGCTTCTGGCGGCCTGGGTAGTCTGAGTGACCTTCGCGCGCTTGCTGACCGCGGTGTTTCAGCTGCGATTATTGGGATGGCGCTTTACAGCGGCGCTATGGATCCGTGGGTCGTGGCCGAGGAGTTCGCGGAATGAATCAGAAAAGAGCGATCGTCCGCGGGTCCAGCTTGGACGGATCTCCGACGTACGCGAAGCGAAATCCCTTCATGTACCTTCTCGCAACTCGCTGCACCGCTTCCGGCGTTACGTTCTTCAGCTCATCGACGAATCGATCTGCCTCCCGATAGTCTCCTTCGTATAACTGGGATCGGGCCAGGAAGTCAGCCTGTGCTGCATTAGTCTCGTTATCGAGAAAATATTCGGTGATGAACTGCTGCTCGAGCTGCTTGAGACCGACCGGATCAAGGGTGCCCTGTTGCAAATCGACAATCGCCGCCCGCATGAGTTTGAGCGTCGTATCCGGCGACACCGTCGACACGTAAAGTCCCCCAGTGGTCGCGGCTCGATCGACAAAGGGCGCGTGCACGTCGTACGTCAGGTTTTGGCGAGTTCGAATCTCGGCGAACATGCGCCCGGTCAACACCGAAGTCGCAACCCTGAGCGCCTGGTAGTCCGGGCCGCTCGCCAGCGGCCCGCTGTAATAACCCAGGATGTAGTTGGTCGGGAGCTGTCGGCGCTCGATCACTACCGCGGTCTGCGACTCGGGCACGCGCGGCGGGGCAGTCCACTTGTAGCTCCCGCGTGGGAGTTGCCCAATCGACTGGTTGACAATGCGTTCGATGTGAGCGCGATCGATATTGCCCACCACCACCAGCAGCATCCGCGAAGTCACGAACTGAGTGCGGTGATAATCACGCAGCGCCGCCGAGTCGACCGCCTGAATCGAGGTCTCGTTCCCGACTACCGAGACTTCGTAGGGATGTCCCACATACGCGATGCTGTCGGCGAGGTAGTCCGCCAGCGCATCGGGATCGTCTCGACGCTGTCTGATTCCCGACAGATATTGCGCCTTCACCAGTGCGATCTCGGACTTGGCCAAAACCGGGTGCATCACGCGGTCGGCGAAGATCGACCACGTCGAGTCGAAGACCTCCGTACTCGACCGGATTCCGAGCATCGTCCAGTCAGCGTTGGGGACCACGACTATCTCGCTGCCCAGCCTCGACATCGCACGGCGGAGTGTGTTCTTTGGATACTTTGCAGTTCCCCGCTCGGATACGTCGAGCAAAATGGGCTCGATACCCGCGTTCGCTTCGGTAACCTGTCGCGCCCCACCGAGGAGATAGAGATTCGCAGCTACGACGTTATTCGCGTCGTTCTGACGGAGGATGACGCGAACGCCTGATACGTCGAAGCTCGTCGTTGCTGACGTAAGTGCCAGCGCAATTGCCAGCAGCATTAGCGTGTCCCCGCCATTACCAGATCGTTCGGAGCCAGGTTCAGCGATTGCCGCGCGTCCGGTGCGATGAGGACGCCCGTGATGTGCGGCTTTCCAACGATATAGCGGCGCGCGTAGGCGCGGAGATCTCCAAGTGTCTGCTGTGCCATGTAATCAACGTATCCCATGTAATACTCCAGACTTGCCACGCTCCACCAGAAACCCAGCGTATGTGCAAATCCGGAGGCGCGCTCACGATCGAACGCGGAAGTGACGGCCCGATGCGCCTTGACGGCTTCCAGCTCCTCGGTCGTGAAATAATTCGGCGTATCGAACTTCGCGATCTCCTCGTACAGCGCGGTAAGCGCCGGTTTCAGCTGCTCCGGCGAAGTCTGTCCACTGATGGTAATCGGACCGGTGTGGTTCAGCGTGTAGTAATTCACCCCAATGGCCTGCCACAGGCCGCTGTCGACAAGTCGCTGCTGAAATTGTGAGCGCTGGTCATTCAACACATCTGAGAACACGTCGGCCGCGTATGTCGATTTCGGATCCTGGCCCACGCTGGGCCCTTGCCACTGGATCTGTACCGTGACCGCACCGACTGGTGCTTCGACTACCACCCCTTCGCTTTTCTGCAGCGGTGGCATCGCCGGGATGGGGTCTGTCGCGAAAGGATCGGCGCCCCGAGCCCACTGGCCGAGTTCCCGCTCGGCGAGGCTAAAGACCGTCGCCGGATTCACATCGCCAGCGACGATGAGTGCCGAATTATTCGGGATGTAGTACCTGCTCTGGATCGTGCGCATCTTTTCCGACGTAGTCGTCGACACGATCTGTCGGTCGCCGATTACATCCTTCCTGCTGAAATTGCCAGGGTAGAGTTTGGCGTCCATCTGACGCGTCAGGGCGAAGAACGGACTCGATTCGTTCCGATCGTACTCGCCAATCACGACCTGACGCTCCCTCTCCAGCTCGTCGCGACGGAAAAGCGGTCCACGCAGCGCGGTTGCCAGCAGGTGGAGGCCGTCGCCAAGCTTTTCCGCCGGCACCGTCATGTAATAGTTGACCCGCTCTTCCTGGGTCGTCCCATTGAATACCGCACCAAGGTCCGACGCTTTGTCCCAGAACTGGTTCGGCTCGGGGTACTCTGAATTTGCGCGAAAAAACATGTGCTCGTACATGTGCGCCAGGCCCTCGTATTCAGGGCTTTGGGTGAACGAGCCGTTCTTTACGTCGATTTCAATCGTCGCTAAGGGGACGCCATGGTTCTCAACGACGATCACTTCGAGACCGTTCGCCAGAACTTTGCGCTGAATGATTTTTTCCAGCTCTGCGCGTTGGCCCCACGCGTGCACTGGAGCGAGCGCCAACAAGAGGATCGCCAGAGTGGCGCAGTAGCTCAGTACACCTTTTCTTTCGGACATGTCAGAATCTGTGAAAGCTCGGCCGGATACTTACCGGCAATTGACTACTCGATTAGACGCCAAGAGGCTCAAGCGCAATGAGCCTCTTGCTCAATACACCACATTCAAGATTGGCGGTCCCGCCGACCTCTTTTACAATGCAACATCGGCGGATGATCTGGCAGTGGCCGTCACCGCCGCACGTGATCTCGACATCGAGTACTTCGTCCTCGGCCTCGGGGCCAACATCCTGATCGGAGACAAGGGATTCCGTGGCCTCGTCATCCGTAACACGTCGAGCCACCTCAGGTTCTTCGAAGATGGCCGCCTCTGGGTCGAGAGCGGAGCTGTAATGGCGAAACTCATACCGCAAGCCGTCGAACGCGGCTTGTCGGGCCTCGAGCACTATGTCGGAATCCCAAGCACTGTCGGCGGAGCTGTCTGGCAGAACCTGCACTTTCTGTCTCCTGCACCGGCTCGCGAGCGGACGATGTTCATCGCCGAGGTGTTCCAATCTGCCGAGCTGCTCACACACGACGGCAAGCGAGTGACCGTCGATCGCGATTACATGAACTTCGGCTACGACACCAGCACGCTCCACAAGCAACGAGATGTGGCGCTCGCTGTCACTTTCAAGCTCGAAAGCGGCGATCAGGCAACGATGCATCGCATCATGCAGGAGAACCTGAGCTGGCGCGGAGGTAAGCATCCCTGGCTCGAGTATCATCCGAGCGCCGGCTCGATCTTCAAGAAAATCGAAGGTGTCGGCGCTGGCCGGCTAATCGATCAGGTCGGATTGAAAGGATTCCGGCATGGTGATGCCCAGATCTCGCACATCCACGCCAACATCATGGTGAATCTCGGAAAGGCTACTGCCAGAGATGTGCGTGAACTGATCGAGATCGCCCAGGCCAAGGTAGAGGAGCGCTTTGGTCAGCACCTCGAGCCGGAGATCGGATTCATCGGCGAGTTTTGATTCGTCAGATCGCCGATAGCTGTTCGGCTTCCTCGGTCGCCGCTGTCCATCTTGCAAAGGCCGCATCCAGTTTCCGTTTGGCTTCCTCAAGCTCCTTGCCAGCGGTAACGGACTTCTGCGCTCCCTCGCGCGTTGTGTACAGCTCTGGGTCCTCGAGCAACACCGTGAGCTGAGCGATCTCCTGCTCCAGCGAAGCGATCTCTTTCTCGGTCGCTTCAACCCGGCGCCTGAGCTCGCGGAGCATGGCTCGGCTTCCTTCGATCTCACTTTCGCGCCGTCGCGTTGCCTTACGCTCTTTAACCCGCCGCAGCGACTCCTGCTCGGCGGCAGCGACAGCGGCAGCATGCTCTCGCTCGCGGCTTCGTTCCGCCCATTCAGCGAACGATCCCGGAAAATCTGTTACACGCCGGTCATGGAGCACCCAGACCCGAGAGGTCAGCGCCTCGAGCATCGCCCGATCGTGACTCACCAGCAGGACTGTGCCCTCGTATTCCTCCAGCGCGTCCTCCAGTGCTTCCACCGACTCGATGTCGAGATGATTGGTGGGCTCGTCCAGCAGAAGAAAATTGGCTCGACTCAATACCATCATCGCCAGAGCAACGCGAGCTTGCTCGCCGCCAGAGAGAGACTCCGCGCGACGTTGCGCTTCGTCACCGGAGAACCCGAATTTTGCGAGATGACCGTGTATCTGCCGGCGCTCCCATCTCGGTCTTAGCTCGCCGACGACTTCATAGAGCGTTTTGTCGTGTGGTACCTGCGCCATATCCTGTCGGTAGTAGCTCGGTCGAATGGAGCTTCCGAGTTTGAGCTCGCCGTCTACTACTGGATGCTCACCCATCAACGCGCGCAGGAAGGTCGACTTGCCACTTCCATTCGGCCCAACCAGTCCAATGACGTCGCCACGTTGTACAGTGCCGGTGAAATCTTCGATGAGGATTCGATTATCGACCCCAATCGTTGCATGACGTGCGACCGCAACCTGGTCGCCCCCTCGCTCGGATGTGTCGAGAGTCAATCCCATTGTCCCGCTTTCCTCTGACAGTGGCCCACTGAGCCGCGGCAATCTGCTCAAGCGCTTGCGCCGACCCTTTGCTTGCTTCGAGTTCTGGCCGGCAATGTTCCGCCTGATGTAATCCTCTTCCTCCGCAATTATTCTCCGCTGTTTCTCAAACGCCCGCTGCTGAGAGAGCCGTCTTTCTTCTCGCTGGCTAATGAAGGATTCATATCCTCCTGTGTAGGCGACGGCAGTGCCGGCCTCCAGATGAAGAATGTGATCGGCGACGTTGGCGATGAATGTCCGATCATGACTGATCAGCAGAACAGTTTTGTCTGTAGCGCGAAGGTACTCCTCGAGCCAACGCGTCGTCTCCAGATCTAAATGATTGGTCGGCTCGTCGAGTAGCAGGACGTCGGCTGCGCTAACGAGCTGTCGGGCGAGCCCAAGTCTTCCGCGCTCCCCACCACTCAACTGATCGAGCGGCTGGGTGCGGGCACGCTCAGCGTCAAACCCGAGTCCCTGCAGCACGGCGTCGACGCGCGGGGCCAGTGTATAGCCGCCCTCGCGCTCGAATCGTTCCAGATCACGATCATATTTCGCCAGCATTTGCGGAGTAGCGGATTCACCCGCTTCAGCGAGACCTTCCGCTTGCCTGGAAAGCGTCTGCTCGAGAGCGAGCAAGTCGGCCAATTCCCCCGCTCCGGCTTCCCAGACGGTAGTTGCATCTCCGAAATCGCGATGTTGTTCGAGGAGTGTGAAGCGAAGTCCCGGCTGACGGGAGACAGTGCCTTCGGTGGGTTGCTGTGTTCCAGTTATGAGTCGGAACAGAGTGGTCTTCCCGCTCCCGTTTCTGCCGACGATTCCCCAGCGCTCACCACGAGCAACGGTGAAGGTTATGTCCTGAAAGACCTTCGTCGCGCCGAACTCGACACCGGCATTCGAGATCGAGATCTGCGTCAAGAACGAAGCACGCTCGAGCAGGCCGCGAGACAGCGCTCGATTGTTTCGACCGTATGGTCACCCATGTGGCCGATACGAAACGTGGCACTCTTCAATTTTCCGTACCCGTTTCCAACGATTATTCCCCGCTTACCGACTTCTGCAGTGAACGTTTCTGCGGGGAGATCCGACGGAAGCTTGATCGTCGAGACTGTGGGCGACTGTGAACCGAGTGGTGCTATGTTCGCCAGCTTTTTCCCGGTTTCATCACTGATTTTCGCCACCCAGTCCTGAGTACGCACCGCCATCGCTTTGTGGCGTCCCCAGCGTGCCTCGAGACCCTCGGCTGCGATAGACCTGGCCTGCGCTTCCATCGCGTAAAACAGCGTCAGAGCTGGAGTGCTGGGCGTCTGGTTACGACGCGCGTAAGCATCCATCTCTACGAGATCGAAATAGACTCCGCGACCTGAAGTACCATTCGCCCGATCGACAAAGCTTGCCGATGCAACCGCGAAAGAGAGACCTGGCGGAATGGCGAGCGCCTTCTGTGAGCCGGTCAGGACGTAGTCGAGATTCCATTCGTCGAAGCGAAGCTCCGCCCCGCCCAATCCGCTTACGCTGTCGATCAGACAAAGAACTCCGTGCCGGTGTGCGCAATCTGATATCGCACGCACGTCATTCAACGCTCCAGTCGACGTTTCGGAATGCACTACGGTGATGGCCACGTACTTCCTCATCACGAGACGCTCCTCGAGCTGAGGGATCGCATGTACCTGGCCCCAGGCCACTTCGTAACGATCGACATCCCGCGCGCATGCCGATGCGATGTGTGCAAACCGCTCCGAGAACGCTCCGTTCACCAGGCAAAGAATTCTGCCCGGCGGCGCAGCACGGATTGCCGCCTCCATCATCCCGGTGGCAGAGGAGGAGCTGATGTATACCGGCCGCTCGGTTTTGAACAGCGGCTGCAGACCCTGCTGGAGCCGCTCGAACAACTTCTCGAATTGGGCACCGCGATGCGGAATCATTGGCTGCAGCATCGCTGCCATTATTTCTTCCCGAACCTCAGTTGGCCCTGGCAGGAAAAAAGTGCCAAAGGTTTTCGCAGGACTCATTGGAGTACCAGCTCTCTCAGTTGATCGAAGTTTTCGATGACGAAATCGGCGCGCGCGATAACCGGTTCGCGCCGGGTAAAACCGGTGAACGCTGCAAAGCTATCCACAACTGATTTCATTTCGCAGTCCGTCATTCCGTCGCCGACCGCCAGTATCGGGGCCCGCAGTCCCATATTGAGAACCGTCGTCTTCTTACCGGTCTGCCGCGTGAGGGGCGAAGCTTCATCGAACCCCTTGTAGTTGCCATGGTCATCGAAGAAAACGGAGACTGCGTAGACGGAAGCCTCATCTACAGCCAGGGTTCGTGCCAGCGGCAGTATCGCTTCACGAAGCCCACCGCTGACCATCACAACCCGAATGTTGGCTGCTTTGAGCGCGGTGAGTGTCTCTGTTGCACGTGGTGCGATGCGATCGACGTACTCCCGTCCGAGATGCTCGATCTCCGCCAGCGTAGGTCTGACTGCTCTCATCCTCTCACCATAAACTGCTTCGATCGGGATTTCACCGCGCATCGCCCTTTCTGTCAGCGCAGTGCTCCACGCTGCTACCTCACTTCCCCGTTGCGTCGCCAGCCAATCGATTCCCTCGATGCCGCTTAGTGTCGAATCGACGTCGAAGACGACGGAATTGAACCGGGTCACAGAATATTGCCGGGCGCGAGCAAGCCGAGTGGATCGAGCTCTCTTTTCACGGCCCCCATCATCGCGATCTGCAGCGCGTTCATCTGCAGCGGAAGCCAGCGGCGCTTGATTTTCCCAATGCCGTGCTCTGCCGCAACCGTCCCGCCAAGACCAATGACGTGCTGCAGAGTCTCCTCCACGGCTCTTTCTATGGTAGCAAGCTCGTCTCTGTCCCGGGCGACGAAATTCTGATGGGGATGCCCATTTCCGGCATGCCCGTAAATCACTGGCTCGGGAATCCTGTACTTGTCGACAATCGACCGCGCAGCTTTGATCGCCTCGGCAAGCCTGGTATACGGCACCGCCCAATCTGTGGATACTTTTCTGCCGCCAGCGTCCTTCTGCCTGCTGCCTCGCTCATTCATCGTTGCCGGAATACTATGGCGCATCCTTCTCGCTTCACGCAGCCGTGCTTCACCATCGAACACTACCGGCTCGAATTGCGAAGCAACGGACTCGATGAGAACGCTCCAGTTCTCGAGTGTGGAGTCCAGATCTCCGCCTATTTCCTCTTCGACATAGATCATAGTCCCGGAATCACGTGGGATCACCGCGCCTGACGCGTCACCTCGCGCGATGGCTATCGCCTGGTGGTCGAAGTACTCGATGCATCGTGGCGCAACGGTCTGTGATTCACGCGCCGCCATTACAAACTTGAGAGCGTCCTCCTCCGTTTCGAAGAACACCGCGAGGCCAACGACGTGCGTCGGAAGCGGCAGCAGCAATAGCTCTGCTTCCACAATGACGCCCAGTGTGCCTTCGCTGCCGATGAACCAATCGATGGGGTCGTGCGCAAACGCGTAGCCGACGGTGTTTTTCTCGAGATTGGAGCGGCGGAATTCTCTGAGATCGCCGTTCGCCATGACGACCTTGATGCTCCTCACGTGCTGCCGTGTTGCGCCGTATTTGAGGGTACGCGCGCCGGATGCATTACAGGCAATTGCACCCCCAATTGTTGACTCCTCCTCACTGGTTGGATCGGGCGCGAACAATAGTCCTGCCGCCGCAGCAACGCGTTTGACATCACCTACCAACGCCCCTGGTCCAACGCTTATCGTCCTCGCCTCGACGTCTACAGCCGAAATGCTGTCGAGTGGGCGGAGAGACAGAAGGATCCCGCTATCCGTAATCGAAGCGGCGGTGGTACTGGTCTGCGCACCGGCACATGTGACAGCAATCCGTTCGGCAGTGGCGCGTTGCATCAGGTCGACAACTTCTCCAATCGACCCCGGTCGTGCCACAAACTCCGGAATCAGATGAAGACCGGATGCATCGGCTTCATAAGCTTTCCGTACACTTGTGTCGTCGATTAAGGCGATGCTCACCCTTGATGGAAGCAGACGACAGCTGCCGAGGAAACATCGGGAAGGCGTAGCAGCGATTCGCGGATCGTCTCGCTGACATCGCCATCCACCGAAACTGCGGCCAACGCCTGCCCGCCCTGCGCCAGACGCGCCTGATGATATTCGGCGATGTTGACGCCCGCTTCACCGAGCAAGGTGCCAACCCGGCCGATTACACCTGGCACGTCGTTGTTGGTAAGAATCAGGAGCGTGTCGCGTGGTTGCACATCGACATGAAACGCACCAATCCGCGTCAGGCGCGGTGCTGCACCCGGCTGCGCGGTTCCGGCGATTGCTATTTCCTGCATGCCGCCGCTCAGCCTGACTTCAACGGAGTACGGATTGTCGTGCGCGGGAGTCTCTGTCGTGGAAAGATCGATGCCCCGGTTTTCGGCGACTGCCCTGGCATTGATCAGATTGAGCCGCTCCTGCTCCACGGTTCCCTCAAGCAGGCCCCGGGCAGCCGAGGCAAGCAATGCACTCCTGGCTGCAGTGAGCGCGGATCCGGAACGTACGTCGATACGCTGAACGACTCGCATTCCCTGCGTGACAAGTATCGCTCTTCCGACAGCTGCGGCACGGCGAGCCAACGTCAGCGCCGGCTCGATATCGGCCCACTGGCCTCCCACGTCGGCGACATTGATCGAGCGAGATAGCTCTCCACTGAGCAGAGCGTCACGAACTGCGATGCACACATCGACAGCGACGTTGCGTTGCGCCTCCATCGTCGACGCACCGATGTGCGGCGTCAGCAGCACATTGGGCGTTGTCCGCAACGGGTGATCCGCAGCCAGCGGCTCCTTCTCGTAAGCATCGATGACGGCCCCCATCAGATGCTTGCTGCTCAACGCATCGAGCAAAGCTTTCTCATCCATGATTCCGCCGCGGGCCATGTTGACCACGATCGCCTGTTTCGGCAGCCGCGCAATCTCGCGCTTACCGATCATACCGGTGGTCTCGTCGGTAAGCGGTGTGTGCAGCGTCAGAACGTTCGACTGCTCGAGCAGACTCTCCAGCGACGTTATCTCCTGGACGCGCAGTGCTTCGAAGCGCGACTGCGCAATGTAGGGATCGTAGGCAATCACATTCATCCCGAAGGCACGGGCGCGAGTTGCAACCTCGCCCCCGATCCGCCCCAGTCCAACTATGCCCAGCGTTCGACCCTTCAGCTCGGAGCCAAGCAACGCGGAGCGGTCCCATCTGCCGGCATGCATCGAGCTGTCGGCACGTGGAATGTGACGGAGCAGGGAAATCACTGCGCCGAAGAACAGCTCCGTCACGGCAATCGTGTTGCCCGCCGGAGCATTGATTACCGCTACTCCAAGAGACGTGGCAGTATCGAGCGCAATGTTGTCGACTCCCACTCCAGCGCGGCCGACGACTTTCAGCTTACGACCCTTTTCCAGCAGATCGGTGGAGATGCGGGTCGCACTACGGCCTACGATGGCGTCGTAGTCGCCAATCCGGCTGAGTAGATCTTCCTTTGGCAGCGTTGGTACTTCGTCCACCGCGATCTTTGGTTCAGCAGCGAGCAGGGCGACGCCCTCAGGGTCGATTTCATCGGTGACCAGAACGCGATACGTCACTGCTTCACCATCCACCTTTTCCAGGTCGTCTCATCGGCGCCAATTACAAGCTGGTTTGCGTTGCGAACCAGCGGGAGTCGTAGCAGCAATGGTTCCTCGGTGAGCTTTTCCAGCCAGCGGTCGTCCGAAAGTTGCGCATACCGGAGACCGAGCTCGTCGAACCGCTTCGAGTCTCGATCGACAAGAGCACTCACACCAAATTTCTGTGCAAAGCGCCGAAGCTCGCCAAGCGAGGCCGGGCGTTCCATCAGGTCGACGAAATGGGTTTTCACTCTACGCTCGGAAAAGAAACGGAGAGCTTTACGTGTGTCCGCGCTTTTCCTGACTCCGAAAATTTGCACTTCCAATGCGCTGCCTTTGAGCGAAGGGTGAGAATATGAAGCCGGCCAAGCCCGATGAGCGATGACATAATCTATTCGCCCGCCTGGTGGATACCGGGCGGCCACTTGCAGACCCTGTGGGGAAAGCTGTTCCGCCGCCAGAGCCCGGCTCAAACCGTTATCGAACGCTGGGACACACCAGATGGGGATTTCCTGGAGATCCACCGACTGTCGTCGCCGGATGGTCGGCCGCGAGTGCTGCTGCTCCATGGCTTGGAGGGCACCATTCGGTCTCACTACGCCCAGGGTCTCCTCAACGAGGCTGCCAGACGGGGCTGGGGCGCAGATCTGCTGATATTTCGCTCGTGTGGCGCAGAGCCCAATCGAGCGAAGCGCTTCTATCACTCGGGTGAAACGACCGATGCGGCGTTCGCTCTCGAAAAGATCGTAGAAGAGTTTCCTGCCTCGCCGTTAGCCATCGCAGGCGTGTCGCTGGGCGGTAACGTGCTGCTCAAGATGTTGGGCGAGAAGGGCAGCAGCTTGCCGAGTCAACTGCGTGCCGCAGCTGCCGTTTCAGTCCCGTTTGACCTCGAGCGGTCCTCCCGGAGAATCAACCGTGGGTTCTCCCGCTTCTATCAGCGATTCTTCCTCAACAGTCTACGCAGGAAAGCGGAGGAAAAAGCAAGCCGGTTTCCGGACCTTGCTCCAGCCGAGAGGATCTCCGCTCTTCGAACGCTGGAGGAGTTTGACAACCTGATAACCGGTCCGCTGCATGGCTTTCGCGACGCGCAGGACTATTACCGGCGTTCCAGCTCACTCCCATACCTGAAAAATATTAGGCTCAAAACGCTACTATTGAGCGCTGTCGACGATCCAATGCTGCCACCGGAGGTACTGGATGATGTCCGAAAGGTGGCGCGACAGAATCCGGCACTTCACATCGAATTCGTCAAGAAAGGTGGTCACGCCGGATTCATAACTGGCTTGTGGCCGTGGCGTCCGTTTTATTATGCCGAGTATCGAGTTGGAGAATTCTTTGCCGAGGCCTTCGCGGAGAAACCCGCGTCGCGTCAGTAACGGAAGGAGGGTGATATGCGGAACCAACCAACGTATAGGCTGGGATTGATTGTCTCGCTCGCCGCTGCTGCATGCACGACGACGAAGATGGTGCCGTCGAGCGATGCCCACACCGATCACATGACCGTATCCAGTGCATCTGCTGCAGTAGCAGTAGCCGACACTTCCAGCGCACTACCCCCCGATGCAACTGGTGCAGCTACGCGTCTTAGTGCCTCGCCGCGGCATGGTGAGTGGGCAATGATTCACACCGGAGGTGGCGACAGCATCAAGGCATGGGTCGTCTACCCGGAGAGAAGCACGAAGGCACCGGTGGTCGTAGTAGTTCACGAGATTTTTGGATTGTCGACGTGGGTGCGCAGTGTGGCGGACCAGCTCGCTGCGGATGGATTCATCGCCATTGCCCCTGATCTTCTGACGATGAAGAATCTTCCCAGTAGCCCTGATACCATGGTCGCAAGGGTGGCTACCGACTCCATCAGAACTCTGAGTCCAGTCTGGGTCCAAAAACAGCTCGACGCAGTAGCGCAATACGGGATGGCTCTTCCAGCTGCTCAGAAAAAGTATGGAATAGTCGGCTTTTGCTGGGGTGGGGGCGTCTCCTTCGCCCACGCAGTTCATGCTCCCGCTCTGGGTGCATCCGTCGTCTACTACGGTACCTCACCCCCGACGAGTGATCTGGCATCGGTCCGCGCGCCAGTACTCGGCTTGTACGCGGGGAACGATGCTCGCGTCGACGCTACGATCCCCGCTGCTGACACGGCGCTTCACGCTTTGGGGCGGACCTATACCTACAACATTTACCCGGGCGCGGGACACGGCTTCCTTCGAAACCAGACCGGCATGAATGGCGCAAATATGTCAGCGACACGGGCCGCGTGGCCGGCTACAATCGCCTGGTTCAAGAAATACCTGGGATCCTGACGCGAGTAGCCCTGATCCCGAAAGCTCCGACTCGTGAAAGCCCTTCCAATAACATTTCTTGTCGCGTTCATCGCCGGCCTGGTGCTGGCGGTGGTCGCTATGCTGCACGGCGTCGAGCACACACGTCCGAATAGGTCGCGAGCCCCATCACCGTTTTTCAACCTGCCGGCTCTGGCCGCCTTCGCGATCGGGTTTGGCGCCGTTGGTTATCCAGTCGCATCCCGCACCAGATTGCCCGGATGGGGTGTTCTCCTAATCGCGGCAGCCAGTGGCGCTCTCGCTATCAGTGCCATGATCACGCTACTAGCCAGTTGGGCATTACGTGGAGCTGCAGCGAACCTGGCAGCCGATGAGCACGAGATTCAGGGTCTGTTCGCCGTTGTCACGCGCGACATTACTGCCGTTACGCCCGGGGAAATCAAGTACGAGCTACTGGGGCGCGAGATCAGAGTGCCCGCAAAGACTTTGACCGCGAAGCCACTCTCTGCCGGTGTCGACGTCGTCATCGACCGAATAGAAAATGGAGTCGCGTTCGTTGAAGAATGGGCTGTGGTGGAACAGCGGATCTAGGTCGCCTGGCCTCTGCTACCACGTGCATAGAGCGAAAGCCACTCAGGCCAGTTGCCACTCATTTCGAAGAAATCGTCGAAGTAAACGAGTCCGCTCGCCTCGAGATCTTCAATCAATCGCGGCAGGGAGTCCTCAGATGGCAGCGGTCCGAGAGCGACAAGGCCTTCGGCGACGCGGAATTCCTCATCGGTAAGGTTGTAACGCGCATCGATGGCGCTCCTCACCAGTCCGGTTCGTTCAAATGCGCCTTGCCTTATCAGAATGACGGGCCGACTATGACCGAGTTCCAATGGCATGAATTAGGTTCGATAAGAGACTAAGTGCTTATCGCTGATGGGCTCTTATCTTTAATGTATGTCGATCTCGCCGGGCTTCGAGTCCGAATTTGACGTCGTTGTAGTCGGTGCCGGACACGCTGGAACCGAGGCAGCAGCTGCAGCTGCCCGCCTAGGGTCCCGTGTTGCGCTGGTGACGAGTGCATTGGAAACAATCGGGCAGATGTCGTGCAACCCGGCGATCGGCGGTGTTGCCAAGGGCACCGTAGTTCGGGAAGTCGACGCACTTGGCGGGATCATGGGGCGAGCGACAGATCTCGCCATGATCCAGTTTCGGATGCTCAATCGCAGCAAAGGGCCTGCGGTCTGGGCGCCCCGCGCACAGTGCGACCGCGGCCTCTACCGCCGCGCGGTACGCTCGCTACTCGAAGAGCATCCAGGTTTACAGACCATACAAGGCACTGTTGCTCGACTGGTTTTCTCTACAGGCGATGGACGGGTTGTCGGTGTCGAAACAGTAGAAGGGAGACGCTTCGGCGCGAAGAGTGTCGTCATCACTACCGGCACTTTCTTGCGTGGGCGAATTCACATCGGAACGGGAACGCAGATCTCCGGCGGGCGAGCAGGCGAAGCGGCAAGCACACACCTCGCCGAGCAACTCGAGCACGCGGGGCTGACCGTCGCACGTTTCAAGACTGGGACGCCGCCGCGCATCGACGGCCGATCTGTCGACTTTTCTACTCTCGAGATTCAGGAGAGCGAGATCGAGCAGTTCGATTATTCGTGGTCCCATTTCTGGCGCACGAAGCGCCACCAGGGATCGACAACGCGCCATCCCGGACAGATGCCCTGCTGGATCACGTATCTGGAATCCGAAGGAAAGCAGATCATCAAGGAGAACATTGGGAAATCAGCCATGTACGGCGGCGCAATTTCCTCACGCGGGCCACGGTACTGCCCGTCTGTCGAAGACAAGATCGTAAAGTTCCCGGAGGCAGAGCGTCATCAGCTTTTCCTGGAGCCGGAGGGCCATGATACGACCGAGCTCTACGTCAACGGCTTGTCGACTTCCCTTCCAGCGCCGGTACAACTCGAAATTCTACGATCCGTGCGCGGGCTCTCCGACGTCAGAATGAATCGCGCCGGGTACGCGATCGAGTACGACTACTACCCGCCAACCCAGCTCGACGCATCTCTACAGGTGAAGGCCATCCCGGGCCTCTATTTCGCCGGGCAAATCAACGGCACCACCGGATATGAGGAAGCTGCCGGCCAGGGTGTGGTGGCAGGACTGAACGCTTCACGCTCGACACAGGATGAGCAGCCAGTCGTTTTAGGGAGAGAAACCTCTTACATCGGTGTGCTTGTCGACGATCTCGTCACCCGCGGCGTTGACGAGCCTTACCGACTCTTCACCTCCCGATCCGAGTTTAGGCTAACAGTTCGCCAGGACAACGCGCTCCGGAGACTCGGGCCAATTGCAAGCCGACTCGGAGTTTACACCGAGCTCGAGTCAGATCTGGTCACGCGGCGACTTGCTCAGGAAGACACGGCACTCCGATTGGCGGAGACGACGAGCATCAGTCCCGACGATGCTTCGGCTATTCTCTCCAGGGCAGGTAGTGCGGCACTCACCCATCCGGTAAAGATCGTCGAAGTCGCCCGGCGTCAGGACGTATTGCTCGGCGAGTTGCTCGACGCGGCGGGAATCACCGTTCAAATCGATCAGGAAGCACTCGTCACTGCGGATCTGGAGATCAAGTACGCCGGTTATTTCGCGAGGGAGAGAACGCAAGCCGAGCGAATGCGGCGGATGGGAGATTTCTCGCTGGATCCGGATCTCGAGTACGGGAAGATGCGCTCGTTATCCTTCGAAGCGCGTCAGAAACTCACCCGGCTGAAGCCCATCTCCCTCGCACAGGCGTCACGAATTCCCGGCGTCAGTCCCAGCGATCTGCAAAACCTCGTGATCGAGATCGAGCGCAGGAAGCGCATGGCAGCTACGCAGTAACGGTAATCCGTGTCGAGCTCCACTCGATGACCAGAATAGCGGAAGCGATCAGAATCCCGCCGACGAGCGT
>JBKPDS010000050.1:0-4333 GCA_046727995.1 Gemmatimonadota bacterium | reverse complement strand
GCCGTCGCGATGATTGCCATCGACACGCTGTTATAGATCGGCCGCCACAACTCGCTCTCCGAAAACAGCCGCCGGTAGTTCTCCATAGTATACTCGGGCGGCAGAACCTGGGTCGTCCACGATCCGTCACGCGCAAACGACACCAGCACCACCATCAGATGTGGCAGCACTAGCGCGATGACGATCACCGCCGAGAAGATGGTGGTGAGCATCTGAATCCGTCGCGACCGTATCGTTCTGCGCGTTCGCCCGCCTTTGCTCGCCAGAGTGTATTTGCGTTTTCTGTCGAGCCAGCGGAACAAGGCGAGCCCTGCCACAGCGCTCAGCGCCAGCACCGTCGTCTCGACATAAGCGAGTCCCATCGCGCCGTTGGTCTTGGAGGCGAGGATCTGCGTCGACAAAACGCGCAATCCGCCGCCGAACACGTACGGCGCCGAGAAGGATCCAAGCGCGTTCATGAACACCAGCAGCATCGACGCGGCAATCGCCGGCATCAACAAAGGCAAAGTCACCCGACGAAGTCTCTGCCAGGTGTTCGCTCCCAGACCCGACGCTGCCTCATCAAGCGTCGCGTCGAATCTCTCGAGCCCCGCTGAGACGAAGAGGAAGACGTACACGTACATGGTGTAGGCGTGGACGAACACGATCGCGCCGACGCCCTGCAGCCGCCACGGCGCTTCCGCCATCCCGAAGGCGCGCTGGATCGCCCGTGTCACCACACCGCTCTCTCCGTAGAGAAAGAGAAACGCGATTACGCCGACGAGTGGTGGCAGCGCCGCCGGCAGTGTCGCCACTGAACGCAGCAAACGACGGCCCGGAAACTCGAATCTGCCCAGCAGAAACGCGAGCGGCACTCCAATCGCCAGCGACGCAAAAACGGAAGCGACCGAGATGACAATGCTGGTACGCAGTGCCTCCCGATCCGCCGGGCTCGCCATGAACTCGCGCCAGTGACCAAGCCCATTCTCGAAGCTGCCGGCAATCACCGCCGCGTTCGGATAGATCACGCTCCACAAGAGCAGCGCGATCACCGGAAGGGCGATGATCCAGTTCTGCCGCTGCTGCGACGTCATCTCGGCATCAGCGGAAAAGGTCCTTTCAGTGGAGAGACGGAGACGTTGTCGTCCTCGTGGGCATCGGCCGCGTTCGACTCGACGTCGACTGTCACTCCATCCGCCAGCTCGACGCGATACACCTCCACTCCCCCGGCGAATCGGCGGTTCACCACCCGCCCACGCCAGGCGAGCACGCCCGGCTGCCGCGAAAGCTCCAAAGCATCCGGTCGCAGTACCAAGAACGCGCCGTCGAAATGCGTGGGCGATCCTTTCGGGCGAGTGACGGCGAGATCTCGCTTCACTCCGCCGATCGTCACCGTAGCGGTGGCACCCTTGTCCTCCGCCGGGACGATGCTGCCACGTCCGATGAAAGCGGCGACCTCGCGCGAGACCGGAGCGTGATAGAGCTCCTCCGGCGTTCCCGATTGCAGCAGCTTCCCTCGTTTTAGCAGGGCGATGCGATCGGCGATGGCGAACGCGTCTTCCTGGTCGTGGGTCACGAACAGCGCCGGCACGCCCACCCGCCGCAGCATTTTCCGCAGATCGTCACGCATCGCCTGACGCAACGTCGGATCGAGATTGGAGAGCGGCTCGTCGAGTAGCAGCGCTCGCGGCTCGATGACCAATGCACGAGCGAGCGCCACCCTCTGCTGCTCGCCACCCGACAGCGACTGGATCGCGCGCTCGCCCGCGCCTTCCAATCCGACACTGGCCAGCGCCGCGCGCGCCTTGATCAACCGATCGACTTTGCTGACTCCCCGCGCTTCCAGGCCGAAGGCGACGTTCTGCTCGACGGGCATGTGCGGGAAGAGCGCGTAATGCTGGAACACCATCCCGAATCCGCGCCGCTCCGGCGCCACCCTGGTGATGTCCTTCCCGCCGAGGGTCACCGTGCCCGAGTCGGGAATCTCGTAGCCGGCGGCGATGCGCAGCGTCGTCGTCTTCCCGGAGCCGGACGCGCCCACCAATGCCAGCAGCTCGCCGGGGCGCACCTCGACCGAGACATGGTCGACGGCGGTGAAATCGCCGAAGCGCTTAGTGACACCGTTCAGCGCGAGCGTCGTCCTCTCGCCATCCTGTCCAGCACCTTCTCGCGCCTGCGGCGCGGCAGTCACTGCTTGCGCCCGCGATTCCTGATGTTCGCGTCCCAGTACTTCATCCACTCATCGAGGTGCGCGGCCATCACTTCGCGATCGACCGGCATCGGCTTGATCTTCGCCATCGCATCGCGGATCCATCCGGGAAGCTTCGACAACGGAATGTCCTTCCGCGCCGGGATGCGCAGAAAGGAATCGGCGGCAGCAATCATCGCTTCGGGCGTCGTCACGAACTCGTAGTACTCCTGCGCTTCCTTAGGATGCTTAGTTCCGCGTACGATTGCGATACCATCGACCAGCAGCGGGGTGCCGCTGGTCGGGATGACGTAGGAGATCGGGATGCGGGTCCGCTGCTCGAGGGTGGCGAAATCCGGCATGTCCCACAGGCTCACCACACCTTCCTGGCGACCCAGCTTCTGGTAGAGAATCGTCGGATTGAGGGTGTACTCGCGGGTGTTCGCATCCAGCTTCCGCAGCCAATCATAGCCTGCGTCCGGCTTCCCCGTTTGCGCAATGGATCGCGCCATTATCGCGCCGAAGATCGCCCTCATCGTGCCCGACGCGATCGGATCGCGAATGACGATCTTACCTTTCCACTTCGGATCGATCAGGTCATCCCAGTCCTTCGGCGCGTCCGCCTCCTTTATCGCGTCGCGATTGTAGCCGATGACCTCCGGTGTTAGATACGTCCCGTACCAGTTGTCGCGCGCTTCCCGTCCTTCCGGATCGATCGCGGCTGCCCACGTCGGCTTGTACGGCTCCAGCAGGCCTTCCTTGGTCGCCCGATCGAACGCTTCTGCCGGCGCGCCGAACCACACGTCCGCCTGCGGATTGGGCTTCTCGGCGCGCACTCGCTCGAGAACTTCCTGCGACCCCATGTCCACCCACTGCACGTCGATGTCCGGGTGCGCTTTCTCGAATCCCTTCTCGAAGTACTCGAGCAGCTCCTTCCCGTGCGGCGAGTAGACGATGAGGACTTTCCGGTTGTCCGAGTTGCACGCCGCGAGCGCAGCGAGCGAGAGGAGCGCTGACGCCCGGCGAAGCCTCATTTGATGCTGTTGCCGCCGAGCAGATTCGCGAAGATGCGCGCGCCACCCGGTACACCTGCGGGCAGCTGACGAAACAGAGCGAGGGGAACGTAGATGTACGTACCACGACCGTACGGCGCCGCCAGAATTGCCGCGCGATTGGGTTGCTCACCAGGGTCGTTCATCGACAGCATCGTCCGATAATGCGCGTCGAACGTCGACGGCATGTACGTCGATCGCTCCTGAACCCAACCCTCGAAATCTGCCTGGGTTATCCTGTTCGGCGCACTGAGCAACGGCGAGCCTGGATCCGTGAAAGTCACCGGCGCGTTTTCATCCGTCACCCGCTCGGCCGGCTGTTTCAACGTTATCGGATACGGCATGATTCCCGACCGCTGCATCTCGCCCTGTCCATACTGTACGACCAGTCGCCCACCCTTTCGCACGTACGAGAGCAGATACTCGTTGTTGTCGATCAGCGTTTGGCTCGCCTGGTAGGCGCGGGGTCCGACGACAATCGCCGTGTAGCGGCCCAGATCCGTCGTTGGGATTTCGTCGGGATCGATGATCGTAACCGGAACGCCGAGCTGTTCCAGCACCGGAGCGACGTTATCGCCCACGCCGGGCACGTATCCGACGTTCATTCTCGCCGGCAGCGCAAGATCGACGGCACTGATCGCCAGAGTTGAAGGACGGTAGATCCGTTGTGGATCTATATGCGGATATTCGATCGGCACGTAGCCGCTGCGGAACGACAGGCTTTTCGCGGTCGCTGTCGCACTGATTTGATGCGTTCCCGGCGACAGTCTTCCGCGCACTCTGAAGGCGAGGGTTCTGGTACCGTTGGGTCCAATCGTGACGGTGCGTGTCACTGAGTCAGCAGTCAGCCCGCGGGGCAACACGAGGCTCACCGTCACCGGGGTCGAATCGGTGTAACCCGAGCGCAGTGTCGTTCTGATTGCCTGATCGATCGATGCGTTGGCGCGAGCCATCGCCACCGGCTGATCGAGCGTGATCGAGATTCCCGGGGCGACGGGTACCGGGCGCTGGACATCCCCGCGCACCCGATCGACATAATGAAACACTATCGGCGTCTTCAATACGTACTGGCGGCCGTCGATAGTCGCCGTTATCTGCTCCCAGTGGGACTTGC
>JBKPDS010000049.1:0-9500 GCA_046727995.1 Gemmatimonadota bacterium | reverse complement strand
ACTCGATTTTGCGGGCCAACGCCGGCTGGACATCGGCGAAATCCGTAGCGGCCGAAAGTGCCGCGTCGCAGCCGTCCTTTCGATCTTCCTCCAGTAGCTCCTTCAACCAGTTCTCGCCGATGCGCTGGCGCGCGCTCAGTGCAGTTCGCTCGCCCCGCAGCCAGCGCAAGTGCTCGCTGGCATCACGCGTTTTCCGAGTTGCATCGGCGATCTTCGACAGGTTGCGGCGTCGTTTTCGCGAGACGTCGCCCTTGAGCCAAGGTTTGAAGGCGCCGAGCCAGCTGCGCACCCGACGGACGGCGACTCTGAAATCGTGAAGCGCTTCGTCGCCATCTTCGGCGCCTCTGCGCAGCTCCTCGGCAAGGCCACGGAGCTTTTCCGCGGCGGACTTCGCATCGTCGATGAGTGAGAGTGCTACCAGACGGACGCCGCGATCGAACGGCTGCTGCAAAATCGTGGCATCAACAGACTCCGCCTTCATACGGCCAATTTGGCGAACCGGCGGCGGCTTGGCAAAGGCTCTACGGCTGTGGGCTCAGCTCCCTGCGCTCCCCGCGAGAATGACTGCACCCGTCGGTGAGCTTACTCCGCCGGCGGGCTCGTCGGTGACGGCGATAGCTTTCAAGTCGTTTGGTGACAGCGCGTATGTCGCGCGAACGATCGCCGAGCCATCGCTCGCCGGCGTGAAAGTACCCGCCGGAATTTTCTTGTCCGCGGTCACCAGCCACAACTCGTAGGTTCGTCCCGGCTTCGGCGCCGACAGACCATGGGCAAATAACGTCCACCGGTTGGTGGCGCGATCCCAAAACATACGCGCCGTCGGCGGGCGAACTCCGGTCGATGACAGCTCCACCACGCTCACCCCCGGACCGGTAATCGCCGCCAGCTCAGCGTCACGGTCACGCACGAGCGCGTTGAGTGCGGAAATCACGGAATCCCGCCGCGCCGTAGTCGCCAACAGTTCGCTACGTTCCGCGCGTTCACGGTAATAGCCGACACCAAAAAGAATTGCTGCCACCGCCGCGGCAATCGCGAGCAACCGATACACGCTCGCCGTCGATTGACGGCCAGCGGATTGATCGGCCGCGCGCGCCAACAGGCGGGTCCGGATTCCTTCGCTGACGCGCTGATCCATTGCTCCATCCGCCGGTCGAGCCGGCATTCCGCTGACGACGCTGCTCATCGACGCCAGTTCCGCTGAGCACACCGGACAATTCTCTACGTGCGCCCTTACAAGACGCTCTTCCTCGGGTGAAAGAGCGCCGAGCGCCAGTGCTCCAACCTCGGGAAACGCCGCTTCGTGCGTAATCGGTGCTGCAGCTGGTGAGTCGCTCATAAGACCGTTTGTTGGGCGGGAGCCAGATGCTCGCGCAGCTTCTGCATTCCAAGACGCATTCGCGTTTTTATCGTGCCGATCGCCAGACCGGTTGCCCGCGCAATTTCCGTCTGACTTAGTCCGCCGTAGTACGCCATCTCCAATGCTTCGCGCTGCGGACCGGGTAGCTGCTCCAATGCTCTCGCCACCGCCCCGATCCGCTCTTCCTCGAGGACACGATCGTCGGCGCTCCTCTCGGTCGCCAGCAGCTCCGCGGGCGCGGACTCCAGTTGCTCTTCGCGCCTGCGGCCGACGGATTTGAGCTTGTCGAGTGATCGCGACCGGGCCATGCTGAGAACCCACGACCGTACCTGGCCGCGCGACACATCGAAACGGGACGCCTGCGTCCACGCCTGCCAGAATGTGTCCTCCACTACTTCCTCGGCGTCCTGCGCGATACGCACGATCGAGATCGCGGTCGCGTACACATCGCCCGACCAGCGATCGTAAAAGGCTCCGAGAGCGGATGCGTCACCGGCAGCCATGCGTCGCACCACGTGGACATCGTCGAAAGCGATTTCGCGATCGGCGCTCGGTGATGAGGGCATGCCGAAAGCTAGATCGCCGTCGACAAGGATGCCACGAAGCTCGCTGCACGGTGCCATTCCTCCGTCGAACGGGTCTCGCGAATTAGCACGACGAAACCCGGCCGGCAGATCTTTCAACGAGCCAGCGTTTTCGCAGCTACAAATACCTGGAGCGCGATAGATCCGATCGCTGACTGGCGTCGTATACGAGTCTGTGCGGGAAAGCCGTGACTGGGGCTCCCGCCGGACCCGCCACCGTCTACACACCTCATTCAGCGGAGAAAGACCATGTACAAGAAGCTTTTACGCCGCGGCCGAGCGCGGATACTGCTTGCCTTCGGAATGATGGCGAGCGTCGGTATCGCCGGAGCAGTGCTCGCCTCCGATCACCAGGACACACCCGAAGTCGAGCTCAACCCGCGCATGGATATCAATGATGTCTACGCGTTTCCCGGCGGTAACGGCACCAGCTCGGACAGAGTGGCGTTGGTAATGACGACGTCATCGCCGATCATCGGACAGGATGCCTCGTTCGATCCGCGGCTGCTCTATCAGTTGAAGATCGACAACACCGGTGATGCGAAGGAAGATCTGGTCTTCCAAATCACTTTCGACAGCGGAACGGGCGCCAACCAGCGCTTTACCGTCGTCGGTCCCGTTGCACCAGCGACGAGTGGAACACCGGCCAGCGGCGGAGTGGTGAATCAATTGGTGAGCGGCGGCCCGCGTGTCAGCGGCAACGTCGGAAGCACCGCCGGCTCGGCGACCGGTATTCAGGCGTTCGCCGGGCTTCGTACCGATCCGTTCTTCATCGATCTGGAGCAGTTCTTCAAGATCGTCCCGGATCGAAGACCTTCGACCGGTCCGCTCTCGATTCCGCTGACGCAGCAGGCAACCTCCTTCCGGAATCCGGGAGTGGATCTGCTCGGCAGCCTCAAGGCAAATGCCCTCGCCATCGTGATCGAGGTTCCGAAATCAATGCTCGTAACGTCGACAGCGCCGGACGCGAAGCTCGGCGTCTGGGGCACCATCAGCCGCTAACGCAAAATCATTCATGAGGAATTCCAGAATGCTACGCTCCACCAAACCAGCGATGGGCGCGGTTGTGCTTGCCTTCGCGCTCGTCGTCACCGCCTGCGGCAGCAGCAGCGTCGCCGGTGTCGACACGACCCACAACTTCACGCAGATCGAGAGACTCGGAAATCCGCTCGTCAGCGAGGTGTTTTTTCCAAAGCGCGATCACGGTCTCGACAACACCAAGGGGCCCGACTTCGATAGCAAGACGATGGTCGATGGCGGGACCGATGTCCCGGGTCACATCAGGAGTTTTCTGTCTCAGTTCGGGCGTTCGGATAAGATCATCACCACTCTCGGGGCAGTCTTGTCTCCGGATATGCTGATGGTCTATCCGAACCGACCACCATCCAGCGCGGGATGGCTGTCCTGGGCCCTGGCGAACGGATACGGCGGACGCATGCTCACCGACGACGTGGTAGATGCAGGCCTCACTGCATCGTTTGGAAATCTTCTCGATCCATCTGCGTCGGTGGTGGCCGGATTGACGTCAGACAACGTTCCCGCCTCGGTGAGAACGTTCTCGAATACGTTCCCTTATCTCGACGCCGCGAAATAACGAGCCTGGCTCATTCGTGGACCAGTGACGGTCCACGAATGACTCCGGGAAATCCCTATGAGAATACATCGTTCATTAGTCGGCTTTGGCATCGCGGGATTTGCGATTCTCCTTGCCTGGGGCGGTATCCGAATCGTGGGAGTTGCAGCTCCGGAGCGAGAGGGTGTAACGCCGATCATAGCTGCTCCGCGAGAGCTGGCGCGCCACAACCTCGAGATCGCGGCGTGGAGTCGCGCTCTGGCTGTCGATCCGGGGAGTGCGATTTCTCTCGGGATGCTCGCCGCCCTTCATCTCCAGCGTGGAAGGGAGACGGGAAACGACGCCGACTATCTTCGCGCCGAGAAATACGCTCGACGTTCCTTGGCACTGCGCATCAATCGAAACGCAAGGACGTACGTGACTCTGGCGTCGACGCTGATGGCCGAGCATCAATTTGCGGACGCGGAGAGTGTAGCCGCGCGCGCCGTAGCGTACGACCCTGGTGTGCCGGAGTATCTGGCGCTGCTGGCGGAGACCCGGCTCGAGCTGGGGAACTATCAGACAGCGCGTCAAGCTTTCGATTCGCTGTATCAGTTCCGCTCCACGCTTTCGATCGCGACGCGTCTGGCGCGCTGGGCGGAGCTGAACGGACGCACCGCCGACGCGTTTCGGATTTTGCGGGGAGCAGTTTCCGCCGCTGATACCCGACTCGACCTCCCCACCGAGCAGATTGCCTGGTTTCACTTCCGGCTCGGCGATCTGGATCTGCGAAACGGGAGGTTCCATTCAGCGCGCGAGGAATTCGAACGCGGGTTGGAGATCGAGCCTGGCGACTACAGGATCCTCGGCGGACTGGCGAGGCTGTCACTGCTGCAAGACGATCCCGATCAGGCGATCGCCTACGGCGAGCGCGCAATTGCCATCAAGCTCGATCCGGCGACGCTCGGCACAATAGGCGATGCGTTTCTGGCGAAGGGAGACACTGCCGCCGCTGAGGAAAATCTGCGGACGATGGAGATTGCTGTTCGTGGACAGCCGGGGGCGTATCACCGGGCATGGAGCCTGTTCCTCCTCGATCACAACCGGCGCATCGACGAGGTCTATTGTAAGGCCATTGCCGAGCTAGCTACGCGCAAGGACATCTACGGCTACGACATCGTCGGCTGGAGTCTGTATAAGCTTGGTCGTCCGATGGAAGCGGCAGACAATCTGCGCGCGGCGCTGAGACTGGGGACGCGGGATCCACTGCTCTACTATCACGCGGGAATGATCGAGACCGCGCTCGGTCACAAGAAGGAAGCGATCTCCTTTCTCGCGTCCGCGCTACGCTTGAATCCCCAGTTTGATTACACGCAGCACCGGATCGCGCGCGCGACACTGGATTCACTCGCGTCAAGGGAGGGGCCGACGCGGTGAGTGATTTCCAGACCTTCATGGAGCTCGGTGTTCGCCACATTGTGGATCTCGGCGCGATGGACCACATCCTGTTTTTGCTGGCTCTCGCGGCGATTTATCGAGTGTCAGACTGGCGTGAGGTCATCCGCGTCGTGACGGCATTCACTATCGGGCATTCGATCACGCTTGCTGCCGCCGTATTTGGTCTTCTGCCGCTGAGCGCGCGGGTGGTGGAGTTCCTCATCCCGTTAACGATCGTTGCGACGTGCATCGAGAATATTCTGGTCAAGAATAGATCGACCGCTCCGTGGCGTGGCCATTACCGGCCCGTGTTTGCAACCGTATTCGGGCTTGTTCACGGCGCCGGCTTTGGCGGTTATCTGAAGAGTCTTTTCCTTGACCGGATCGTTGTTCCGCTTTTCGGATTCAACGTCGGGATCGAGATCGGTCAGCTCGGAGTATTGGCGCTGGCGTTTGCGGCGATCGCAGTCCTCGATCTTGCGATCAGACGATCCCGCATTGCGCAGCCGCAGATTGCGCCGCTTCGCATGCGGGTACTGGCTGTCTCGACAGCGGTGATGATCATCGCTGCCCGTTGGGCGGTAGAGAGATCGCCATGGTGAGACTCCGGCCAAGATATCTGCGTGGGCTGTTGATGGTTTGCGCGTTATGCGTTCCGCCACTTCGCACGGCCGCCGCGCACCCGATCCACATGAGTTTCACTGAAGCGCGTTATGTCGATGGCAATCGTACGCTGCAACTGTGGGTGAGAGTTTTCGCCAACGACTTTGCGGCAGCGGCCGCGCGACGTTCACGAATCCGATTGGGCCGCGACAGCATCATCGATCCACCGGCAGGGATCGTCTACCTGATGCAGAGCGTGCAATTGTTTGGCTCAGACGGTCGCGCACTGAATCTCTTGCCGTGCGGGGTCAAGCGAATGAATGACATGCTTTGGTTCTGCCTGATGTCGAACAAACCCGAGAGCGTCCAGAAGATGAAAATGCGGAACAGCATCATGACGGAGCTATTCAGCGACCAGGTGAACGTCGTACAGACCGTAGACGGTGGCAGCAGGGCGAGCCGGTTGTTCGTTCGAGGCGACGGCATAAAAGCGCTGCGGTGAGAGGCGGAGACCGTTAGCCGATTAAGCGTAGGATGATGGAGACGTGCGCCTAACGCACCGCCAGGTCGGTCGTCCTATAGGTAACTGACTGTGGCGGGCGGCTCCAGGCGTAGAAATGACAAGAATAGCGCACACTCTTAAGGCGTTGTGGGCGGGACTCCTTTGCGCCGGCTTCGCGGTCAACGTTAATGCGCAGGCTCGCGACATCCGCGTCCGCGATTACAACGCGCTGCTCACTGTCAACCGCGACGGGACACTCGACGTCGTCGAGCAACTCACCATCCGCTTTACTGGCGAGTGGCACGGACTGAATCGCGACCTCCTGCTCCACCACAACACCCCCCAGGGACGTCCGACCAAACTCGAAGTCGTCGATGGGCCGATCACGGATGCGACAGGCCAGCCGCTGGTGGTAGAGCACCAGTCGCTCGACGGCGGCTGGACTCGCCGGTATCACATCTACATTCCGGGCGCCACCGACGCTGATCGCACCATCGTCATCCGCTATCGCGTGAAGAATGCGATTCGGTTCTTTTTCAAGTCGAGTGACGTCGGCGAACTTGACGAGCTTTACTGGAACGTCACCGGCAATGAGTGGACGATGTTCATCGACAGCGTCCACGCGCGCGTCGTTCTTCCCACCGATATCCGGCCGAGGCTCACCGCCGTCTACACGGGCTACAAGGACTCCCGCGCATCAGACGCGGTGATCGTGCGCGACCAGAACGAGGTCGACTTCACTGCCAGGCACCCGCTTTATCCGTACGCCGGGATGACGGTCGCTGTCGGTTGGCCCGCGGGATACATCGCCGGGCGGCCGAGTCGACTGCATGAAGAATTCCTCGAGGCGATGCGGTGGTTGCCGCTGCTGATTCCGTTGATCGTCGTCCTGCTCGCGTATCGCCACTGGGACAAGTACGGCCGCGATCCAGCCGAGGGATCGTATGTCGTCCATTACGAGCCAGTCGCCGGTTCATCACCCGCCGAGCTGGGCACGTTGGTCGACAACAAGGCCGACATGGAGGACATCACGGCAACGCTGGTCGATCTCGCTGTGCGCGGCTACGTGCACATCACCGAGCTGAGCGAGAAGCATCTCTTCGGGCTCACCCACAGTACAGATTATCAACTCGATATTATCAAGACGCGCGCTGACTGGAAGGATCTGAAGCCGCACGAGTTGTCTTATCTCGATGCGTTGACCCAGAGCGCGCCAGATGATGCTTACACGGTGAAGGTGTCGGAGCTGACCAACAAGTTCTATCGCTTCCTGCCCGAGATCCGCAACGCGATCTACGACCGCTTGGTGGAGCTCGGTGACTACCGCGAGCGGCCCGACACAACCAAAGGAAAATGGATCGGGATTGCTGTCGCCGTCGGCTTCGCGCTCGGCACGACCACTATTCTGTCGCTAAAGGCGGCGCTGGTTCTTTTCGCGCCGGCTGCGCTCATCACTGCGACCATTATCAGCACGCTGGCGCTCCTGTTTTTCGCGCAGATCATGCCCGCCCGGACCGTCGAAGGCGCGCGCACCCGCGAAGCCGCACTCGGCTTCAAAGAATTCCTCTCCCGCGTCGAAGAAGATCGCTACAAGCGGATGATCACGTCGCCGGAGCTGTTCGAGAAATATCTGCCGTATGCCATGGCGTTCGGGGTCGAGGAGAAATGGGCGAACGCGTTCAGAGACATCTATACGCAGCCGCCGCAATGGTACTCTGGTGGCACGGGCCCCTTCAACGCATCGAGTTTCTCACATTCGATCAGCACCATGTCCCAGGCGGCGGCCAGCAGCATGGCATCGAGCCCGAGCTCGTCAGGATCAGGCGGGGGCGGGTCCAGTGGTGGCGGAAGTGGCGGAGGCGGAGGAAGCGGATTTTAACGGTCCCGGTTTTCCGAGTGCCGAGTCCAACGCCCCGGCAAACTCACCGGCGGATTTGAATCTGGCGTCCGGCAATTTCGCCAGCGATTTCAGGACTGCCGCATCCACCTGCGGGGGAATGTCGGATCTCAGATCACGAACTGGGCGCGGCAGCTCTTTCCTGTGCCGGTGGAAGATCACCCGCGTCGTTCCCGTGAATGGCGGCTCGCCAGCCAGCATCTCGTAGACGACACAGCCGAGCGCGTAAACGTCGCTTCGCGCATCCAGCTCACCAACGGCGCCGATCTGTTCGGGACTCATGTACTCCGGTGTGCCAAGTGAGACACCGGAGATTGTGATTTGGGCGTATTGCTCGACGGCCATCCAGCGGGAGATGCCGAAATCAGCGACGACTACCTGGCCGTCGGATAGAAGAATGTTCGCCGGCTTGACGTCGCGGTGGATGACGCCACGGCTATGCGCGTAGTCGAGCGCGCTGGCTACGTCGCGCGTAATCGCCACTGTCTCGCCCAGCGACAATTGCTTATCTCGACGTAAGCGATGGCGCAGCGTTTCTCCGACGATGAAAGGTGTCACCAGGAACAGACTCCGTCGTTCGATAGAGCCGTGGTCGACGAGCTTGAGAATGTTTGGATGATCGAGCTGACTCAGGATCTCGACCTCGCGCCGGAACCGTTTTTCGCCAACGATCGTTGCGACCTCCGGGCGCAGAATTTTGACCGCCACCTGGGTCTTGCTCTCGAGATCGTCGGCGAGAACGACGAATGCGGCCGCACCTCTCCCGATCTCGGTTCGAAACGCGTATCGCGGGGGGAGGCCGGCGGCGAGTCGCTGCGCCTGGGTAGTGGTCACACTGCGCTGTCTACTCGCCGAGGTGACGCAGCTCTGATCGTTTGAGAAGCCATAGGAGTATCCCGCTTCCCGCCGACATCCCCGACGAAAATTCCAGCAGTGCGGCGCCTCCTTTGCTCAGCGCCACCCGCGAATCTCCCGCACCCGTCATGAACCAGGTGATGAGCAGACTGAGGTGTGGCTCGTGTCCAACGACCGCGACAAGATCAGCGGAGGCGTGCTTGGACAACCAGTCACGAAGTGCAGATGGATCGCTGTCGGGTGTCAGCGAATCCGTGGTGTGAATGGGCAAGTCCCCGTACGCCTTGGCAACGATTTCCGCCGTCTGTTGCGCGCGCACCAGAGGACTCGCCGCGATCACATCGATATCGTCGACGATGGTCTTGAGACCGGCGACGACTTCCTTCATCTCTTTTTTGCCGGCCTTGGTCAGCTCACGGGCGGAATCGTCACCGTCCGGTCCCGCATCCTCAGCCGTGCCGTGTCGTATCACCAGTAGTTGCATAGGTTTGCCAAAGAACTTGCCACATACGCGGCGCCTCGGCCAGCTCAACACTTTCGCTCACAATCGCCCAGTTCCGGCACGCGGGCACGATAATGGCGAACCGATTCCGATGCGCGCGTAACACCGCGCGATTGCTTTACTGAAAATTCAACGCTCAAACAATGGCGATACGACCGTTTCGCCTGACGCATATAAATGCGCGCCGTCCCCACGGCGTTGCTTGTTGTGA
>JBKPDS010000048.1:0-17092 GCA_046727995.1 Gemmatimonadota bacterium | reverse complement strand
CTTGGCTGCGATCACGCAGACCCGTGCCGAGAAAATCGCCCGCGCGCACGCTTGTCCGCACTGCGGCGAATACAGCTTCAAGAAGTTGAAAGTCGCCCGTGCCAGCAAAGCGCATCAACAAACGCTGGGCGAAATGTGGCACGTGAAAAAAGTCTGCGGCGTATGCGGCTTCGAAGACGAGTTGGGGCTCGATGCCGAGGGAGAGATCGTCTACGGCGGTTGAGCACTCGAGCGCTACGGCCAGCGGTGCTTGTTTGAGTACTTGGTACCGAAAATTTCTAGTAGCACCGGTCTTGGATCCTCGGTCCTTATCACGGCATCGAGCTTGTCGGACAGAAAGATCGGTCGCGTGAACTGGCGGTAGCGCGTGTACCCATGGCAGAAGCACAGCGGCCCTTTGCGCGAAATGTCGCCCAACAGAATGTCCGGCTCCCCAAAGATCGTCATCGCGTAGAAAAAATTCAGGGTCCGTGGCCGGGGGAGGTCGCTTTGCCGGACGTTCCGGGGCAGGCTACCGTGCTTCCCCCACTGGACATCGACTGCCACCTGAGACTTCGGCCAGCTGGTATGAAGGATCGATCCGTGCCAGTAAGTCCAGACGTCGACGGGGGCGTAAGTTGAATCGTAGCCTACCCATAGGACCTCTTCGTCGGTCGGAACCGTGAAGGGGATCCAGGAGCCGTGCACATCGTCCCGCCATAACAAATGGTAGGCGATTACCCGCCGGGTTGGGTGCAGAACCGCCACCGCCCGTTCCAGTGGGAACGTTTCGTCCGTTTGCAGGTATAAGACCGGTGCCAGGCGCCGGGCCAGCAGGGCTCCGTTGTCTGAAGGACCAAGAGCGCCAGGCAGATTGGTCGGTCGGAGCGGGATGTGGGCATGAGGACCGCAGGCTGTGACGAGCGCCAGCGTCAGTCCCACGAAAATCCGCTCGCGAATCTGGATGGCTCTTCTTCTCAAAGGCTAGCCATCAAAAGTCACCCTACGCGACGCCAACCGTGCGGCGCCGTGTTCGTTGCAACTGGAGAGCTCATGCGCAAGCCACGTCCGAACGCGTACAATCCCGCCCAGGCCCTTTTCCTCATCAGCAACGACCGCAGCGGATCTCCGCTCAGTTGTCCCTCATGCTCGGGATCGATCGAGCGTGATCCGAGACAAGTACCTCCACCGCCGTATACACACGTGACTTTACGCTGCAAGAGCTGCGGTCGAACCGCTCATTACGTCGCCGGGGCAGCGTAATCCTCTAGTTTCTTGCACAAAACTTGCCCTTCCTGTGCGTTCGCCGGAGGGATAGTGCGTCACGCGGACGAGTATCCGGCGACGCGACAGTTTCATTAGCTGTCGATAGCCTATGGTAGATGCTTTACAGATTGCCCTGCGGGGGAAGAGGATTAGTTCAATGGCACGCATCACTGGAACGGTAAAATGGTTCAACGACGCCAAGGGATTTGGCTTCATCTCGCGGGAGGGCGGACCGGATGTCTTCGTTCACTTCAGTGCGATCGGCGGATCCGGTTTCAAGTCACTCTCCGAGGGCGATAAAGTCGAGTTCGAAGTCGTGCAAGGACAAAAAGGACCGCAGGCAGCAGACGTGACGAAGGTTAGTTGATAGTTTTTGAAGCACTCCGAAAAAAGCCCCGTCAAATGACGGGGCTTTTTCTTTTTTGATTCTGGAAAAACGCTGCCCACACGGCGGGCCACTCACGTATCTCAAGCATCACAGAGATGGTTTTCCACAGGCGGCATTTGATTTGCTTTCATCCACACGCGGAAGGTCTCAACACAAATCGGGAGGAGGTGCAGGATGGCCGCAATCTGGAAAGGCTCGCTGACTTTCGGCCTCGTCAATATCCCGGTGGAGCTGAAGACCGCAGTGCGCGCCGATCATATCAGCTTCAGGCTCCTGCACGAGGAAGACCTGGCGCCCGTCAAGTACGAGCGCGTCTGCACCGCCGATGGTGAGTCGGTTCCCTGGAACGAGATCGTCAAAGGCTATGAGTACGAGAAGGGAAAATTCGTCGTACTCACTGACGAGGACTTCAAGACCGCTGCCGTCGAGCAGTCCAAGACGATCGACATCCTCGATTTCGTAAAGCAGGAAGAGATCGATCCGCGCTACTTCGAGACTCCGTATTATCTCGTGGCATCGAAGGGCGGCGAGAAACCCTACGCGCTCCTGCGCGAGGCCATTCGCTCGACCGGATCTGTCGGCATCGGCAAGATCATCATTCGCCAGACCCAGCATCTGGCCGGCGTGAAGGTTGTCGGTGAAGCGCTCGTGCTGGAGATCATGCGCTTTGCCAACGAGCTCGTCGACGCAGACGAGTTCAACTTTCCGAGCCGCGAGGCGATCAGGCCGCAGGAGCTGCAAATGGCAGAGCAGCTCGTGGAGAACCTTGCCGAGCCCTTCGACCCGACTCGCTACACCGATGAGTACCGCGCGAACTTGATGCGGGTTATCAAGGCGAAGATGAAGGGCAAGAAGCCGAAGCTCGAGGAGCCACAAGGAGCGGAACAGGATTCCGGAGTGCTCGACCTCATGTCCCGACTCCGCGCCAGCCTGGAAGAGGGCGCCGGGAAAAAGGGAGCGGTACGCGCCAAGAGCAAATCCGTCGCTGCCAGTCGGAAACCTGCAAAGGCGAAGAAGACGAAGAGCGCCTAAGATTCATTCATGGCTGTAAAGTCTGCTGCCGGTCCCAAAAGCAGCGCTCGCGCTCAACTCGCCGAGTACAAAAAGAAGCGTGACTTCACCCGCACTCGAGAGCCATCGGGGGACCAGCCCGTCGCACCCGCCCGCGCGGGTCACCTACGCTTTGTAATCCAGAAACACGCGGCTCGTAATCTCCACTTCGATCTGCGTCTCGAGCTCGATGGAGTCATGAAGAGTTGGGCGGTGCCCAAGGGACCGAGTCTCGATCCGTCCGTGAAGCGACTGGCGATGCAGGTGGAAGATCACCCAATCGATTACAACACCTTCGAAGGCACGATCCCGCAAGGCGAGTACGGCGGCGGCACGGTGATGGTCTGGGATCACGGTACGTATTCCTCCGATGTCGCCAAGTCACCAAAGGAACAGGAAGACGCAATCCGCGAAGGTCTGAAGCGCGGCGATCTCAAAATCACCTTCCACGGCAAGCGACTGCACGGTTCGTTCGCGCTCATCCGCATGAAGTACTCGCGGGATTCATCGAGCTCCGGTAAGCCACAGTGGCTTTTGATAAAGCACCGCGACGAATTCGCGACCGACGAGGACGTCGTCGCCGAAAACATGACCTCCGTAGATACCGGCCGCACAATGGAAGAAATCGCTGCCGGCAAGCCTCGTGTCTGGCACAGCAACCGCGAGCCGAAGACGAAGAAATCACTGAGCGTCACTCGGGCAGACCAGACGGCGAAATCATCGGTGAATGATGATTCGTCGGCCACGAGGATCTCAAGCGCATCACTCGAGCCGATGTACGCCAGCATCGGCACCGAAATTCCCGGCGCCGGCTGGACGTTCGAGCCCAAGTACGACGGCGTCCGCGTTCTCGCTTACGCCACCGCCACTGACGTCAAGCTCATCACCCGAAACGGCAAAGACAAAGCGAAGCAATTCCCGGAGATCGTGGCTTCACTCAGGAAGCTCGCCTCACAAACAAAGCGATCGCTCGTGCTTGACGGAGAGATCGTGGCGCTGATCAAGGGAGAGCCTGCGCGTTTCCAGGAGCTCCAGAGTCGAATGCACGTCAAGGATTCGCACATCATCGAGCGCCACTCTTCTACAACGCCATCGGCTCTGATTCTCTTCGACATCCTCATGGATGGCGACGAGATCCTCTTGCGCGAGCCATGGTCGGAGCGCCGCGCCCGACTCGTCAAGCGCCTGGGTAAACGAGAGTCCGAGCAGCTGCGCGTTACGGAGTCAATCGAAGGCAACGGCAGGAAAATGCTCGACCAGGCAAAACGACGGGGCTGGGAAGGTATCATTGCCAAACAAATCGACTCGCGCTACGAGCCGGGCCATCGTTCCCGCGACTGGCTCAAGCTGAAGATCGAGTTCCGCCAGGAGTTCGTCGTCGGCGGCTATACCGAGCCCCGCAACAGCCGGGAGCACATCGGCGCGATTCTGCTCGGATACTTCGACAAGGACAGGTTCATCTACGTCGGACACACCGGCGGCGGATTCTCGCGACAGGGACTTCAGGAGATGTATGGTCTGCTAAAGCCCCTCGAGCGAAAGACTTCCCCCTTCGTCGAGACGCCAAAGACCAACGAGAAAGCCCACTGGGTCGAGCCCAAAGTCGTGGTCGAAGTGAAGTTCAGCGAGTGGACCGCCGATCGGCGCCTCCGTCAGCCGATCTTCCTCGGCGTCCGCGACGACAAGGATGCCCGTGAAGTAGGAGTCGAGAAGACAAGCGTCCAGAAAAAAGTCCCGCCCGAAGGAGCGGTCGAGAAGAAACAGCCACGTCAGGTCATCGCCGCCCGTGCCCAGAGTCGCACCAGGCAGTCGCAGCCGGCGGCAAGGCAACGCTCACGAAAGCGGCAGACCGACTACGACGCCGATACCCTGCTCTCGCAGCTGACGGACATCGAGAAGAAAGGCGGCGATGCCGCCCTCGACTTCGGCGGCGGGAAGAGCCTCAAGGTGTCCAACCTCGACAAGGTGTTCTTCCCGAAGGAGAAGTTCACCAAGGGCGATGTCATGCGTTACTACGTACGAATCGCCGACTACATCCTGCCGACGATCCTCGATCGGCCCCTGGTTCTCAAGCGGTTTCCCAACGGGATCGACGGCGAAAGCTTCTACCAGCAGAAGGCATCGGAGACGACGCCGCCTGAGGTGCGCGTCGAGGAGATCATTACCGATAACGGCGACAAACAGCCGCGCTACATTGGCGGCGATCTACTTACGCTGCTCTACACCATTCAGCTCGGCGCTATCTCTGTTGACCCTTGGCACTCGCACGTCCCCATACTGGAGTACGCCGATTATACCATCATCGATTTGGACCCTGGGCCGCGTGCCAACTTCGGTCGTGTAGTTCAGATTGCTCGCCGGACGAAGGAGGTCATCGATGGCTTCGGACTCAATGCGGCCATCAAGACGTCCGGTTCCAGCGGATTACACATCTATCTACCGCTTCCTCCGCGAACGCCCAACGACGCAGCTACTCTCGTTGCTCAGGTGATCGCCACGAAGGTTGCCGCCGCGCACCCGAAGGAGGCAACGATCGAACGTTTCGTGAAAGCTCGTGGCGCTGCAACGGTTTACGTCGACTACTTGCAGAACATTCAGGGCAAGACGGTCGCCGGTCCCTACTGCGTGCGCGCCAAACCTGGCGCAACGGTGTCGACTCCGCTCGAGTGGAGCGAGTTAACTGATGATCTGGACCCGCGCGACTTTCATCTCGGCAACGCAGCCGAGAGATTCGAGAAGATTGGCGATATCTGGAACGAAGCGATGAAGAAGAAGAATTCGCTTCGCGCGCTCGTCTAACGGGGTTTAACGACCGCCGTTCCCAACTTTGCGGAGTGGGAGTTCCATCTGTCCGCCTTCGGGCTCGTTCTGTTTTGCGGCATCGCCGAAGATCGGATCGCTCGACTCGTCAACCATGTGAGTGAGCTTGTAATAAAAATGGAGCGCGTGAATCGGCGCCATGAAGCTGCGGTTGCCTGCGCGAGATATTGCGACCGCTTCCTCACGCACTCTCCGCGGCAGATCCCGCGCGGCCGGTAGTGCGAGAAGTCGCTGTATCTCTGTGCTGTCTCGTGCGAGCAGTGCTGCGCACAAACTGTCCAGATAAGCCAGCATAGCTAACAGGCCCCCGTGTGCAGGGTGTTTACCTTAGGTACACATTGCAACTAATACACCCACACCGCAAGAGGTTCCTCGTCTGCTTACCGGCTTGATACCGGCCTGTTACTGGTGTCAGGGATAGAGAAAATCGAACCTCACACCCCGGTGTGGTCTACGCCTTTTCTTCGGTAAATACCGGAAAAGCTGCGCCGGTCTTCCGCGGCCTTCACTGCGCCATTCGTCCGTAGGTTCGACGAGCCAAGCGGCTTGAAGGGCACGTCGGAAACTCGCTTTGTGCAGCCGTTTACCCAACAGCAACTCGTACATCTGCTGTAACTCGCTGAGGGTAAAGGTGTTGGGAAGAAGTCGAAAGGCGACTGGCGCCTGATCGAGTCTGCTTTGAATGGTCTTCGTGGCGCTTTCGACCATCGCCCGTTGTCGCGGCGAAAGTGGCGGCAGGTCGCCGACCTGGAACCAGGTGTATCCGGCGCGCGGCGAAGCCGTTTCGTGGGGCACCAAACCCAGATACGCCACTGAAACATCCGATTCACTCGGATGTCGCTTGCCGTCGCCGAAGGCGCCGACTTGCTCTATCCAGCTTGTCGCTTCGCCGAGTGCCTCCTGCGCCGCACGGCTCGCGACTATCTCCAGGCTCTCGCCGGCTTGCGGAACTCTCCACGGCACTGACCAGCGCTCGCGCTCACTCGAGTTGCGCGCCAGCAACACCGCTAGCTCGTTCCTCGTGGCCGTAATCAGAACTACATCGACACTGAAGGAGGAAGTCCGAGACGCGCGGTCACGCATGGTGGATGCGAATTAGTCACTTTCTGCGACTAAAGTCAAGTCCGCATCGGACGTTTTTGTTGGTGGCGACTCTCGCGCACACGGAGGAGAGTCTCAGGTGGGTAGCTACGGATATATGCGTGAACTTCTAAATCGTCAACTGAGAATTTCAAAAAAAAAAAAAAATCGTTGGCTCGTCAACGATCCGTCGCACGAGATCAGCGACGCTGAACCGCTCGCTCCTCGCCTGTGCCGCGCACCACGTAAGGCGGAATGCTGATGGGTAGATGCCCTGAGATCACGCTGTTCCCCAGCATCGCTCGCGCTGCTGCGACCTGCGAGACCGGAAATCCTCCCCACGCAACGAGATAAGCGCCAACCCACGGCAGCTGCTGCAACAGATACGGATTTCCAAACGCGACGACGATCGGTTTACGGCCGCGGTCGACGAGTGTGTGCACGAAATTCGTGAATGCTTCGGGTGAGCTGGCCGTAGTCGCGTCCCAGCTCTGTCCAACGTAGGAGCTAACGATCGTCACATCCGCCGAATCGGCAGCGGCGATCAACCGCGGAAAGTTAAGCGCCGCATCTTCAGTCGCGACAAACTCAGCCCGCAATTTTGACAGCTGTGATCGCAGCTCGGCGTTGAACGCGTTTCCGGCGGCGAGATCGGCTCGCCGCGCGACGGTTATTGAAAGCACTCTCGCGCTGTCGGCCAGCAACGGGATCTGGTGAAGTGAATCTTTCACCAGAGTAATCGACTTCTCGGCGATGGTCTGCGCGATCTGTGCGTTTGCGCTGTCACCGACAAGAAACCGTAGTGCGCTCAGATCGACGAGCTTGCTCTCAGCAAGTCCAAGCCGGCGTTTGGTTTCCAGAACTTTTCGGACCGACGAATCCAGCCGCGCCTGCGTGAATCGTCCCTCGGAAATGCCGGCGAGCACGGCGTCGATCGTTTTCGAGACGTCGAGCGGTTGAATCAACACGTCGATTCCGGCGGCGATCGCACGCTTCACCGCTTCGTCGGCGCCATAGGTGTCCAGTACGCCACGCATGTCCATCGCGTCAGAAATGATGATCCCCCGGAACCCCATCTCTCCGCGCAGGAGGCCGGTAAGAACCTTTGGAGAGAGCGTCCCCGGCACATTCGATGAATCGAGCGCCGGCATTGCACCGTGGAATGACATGATCGCGCCGACCCCGGCGTTGACCGCAGCGCGAAACGGTACCAGCTCCACCGTATCGAGCCGACTTCTGCTCACGGTGACTACTGGAAGCGCAAGATGTGAATTGACTCCGGTGTCGCCGTGTCCAGGAAAGTGCTTTCCTGTCGCGATCATGCCGTGATCCTGCAGACCGTGAATGAACGCGACACCCATTCGCGCCGCCAGCTGAGGATCTTCCCCGTACGAGCGGGTGTTGATGACTGGATTGTCCGGATTGTTGTTTACGTCCAGAACGGGAGCATAAGCGATGTGAATTCCCAGCGCGCGTCCCTCGAGCGCCGTGAGACGACCTTCCTCGTAAGCGAGTGTGGTATCACGTGTTGCTCCGATCGCCATCTCCGGAGGAAAGAGACTGGCGCCGCCGAGATCGATCGCGTTGGGAACGAAATACCCGCCACGTGCGCGGAATCCGGCACCAGCTTCCAGATCGGCACCGAACAAAAGAGGAATCTTGCTCATCGACTGGAGGGCGTTGAGCTTCGCCGCGACTTCGGTTGGTGAGCCGACCGAGATCGTGAACCCGCCGACTTTTTCCTGCTGGACGTATTGCGTCAGCCGCCGCCACTGCGGCGAGTCGCCGGACACGTAATCGCCAAACACGCTCGGCCAGACTATCTGTGCAGCTTTCTCCCGCGGCGTCATCGAGGCCATCACCGAATCAGTCCATCGCGCGGAGGTCGGAGGAGTTCGCGCGGGGCCACCGGGGCTGCTGGTCAAAGTCGTACAGCCCGCCGCGATGACGGCGAGAGGTAAAGCGGCAATTGCCTTCAACTTCCGCGTCCTCAGTGTGTGATCGTGCCTTTTTTGCTCGTGTCGATCTCTGATGAAGCGCCCGTCTTGAAGAGGAACGCCGTCATGTTCTTGGTGAGAAAGGCGCGTGCCTGCGGATCCATCACGTTCAGGCCGTAATGATTGATGAGCATCGTCTGCTGCTTGAGCCAGTCAGCCCAGCACTGGGTGCATATCTCTTCGACGACGCGCGAGCCGATCGGCCCGGGAAAGGGAGGTTTGACAAACCCTGCGCGCGTTTGTCCGCACCGCGCGCAGGTTACGGTCTCAGCCACGGAGCCTAGCTCCGCGCGTACGAGATTTTGGCCAGGCCGAAAATCGAGAGCAGTCGGAGGTATACCCACCCGATGTCGAGCTCGTACCACTTGGCCTTGAACTTCGCCGAGTGCGGGTCAGCGTGATGGTTGTTGTGCAGCTCTTCTCCGCCGAGCCAGATCGCGATCGGTGAGATGTTCCGGCTCTCGTCTTTGACGTTGAAGTTCCGGTACCCGACCGCGTGGCCGACTCCATTGACGATCCCCGCCGCCCAGAATGGAATCCAGATCATCTGGACGCCCCACACCAGCGGTCCGACGAAGAATCCGAACAGATAAATGTCGACGCCCAGCATCACCACAATCCCGAGCCAGTTGAGCGGCGACAGAAGGTGCCGCTCGAGCCAGTCGTTCGGGGTACCCTTCCCATATTTGTCGAGAACTCCGGGCTGACGAACCGCCTTTCTATAGTAGAAGGCGCCCTTCAGGATAATGTTGCGCAGTCCTTCCAGTAGCGGACTGTGTGGATCTCCTTCGCGATCGGCGAACGCATGGTGCTTCCGGTGACAGGCAACCCACTCCTTGGTGACGATAGCCGTTGAGAGCCAGAGCCACAGTCGCATCGGTAGCGCGGCCAGGTAGTGGAGCTTCACGCCGCGATGTGTCTGCGCGCGGTGCAGAAAAAGTGTGACAGACACGTTGGTGAGGTGTCCGGCAACGATTACGAACAGTATCGGCTTCCACCACGCCGAGGCCCAGCTTCCAAAATCCGGCATTACTCAACTCCGTTGATCTAAGTTCCGGCTACACAATCAATGTACCCGAACCAGTCCCCTATTCCAAACGACCACATCACCTTCTCGTAACCGGTCCGGGAGCATTCGCCGCTGGCGGGTTCCCCCAGGTGTCGTTGGCCGCATTCCAGTCGGGAACCGAGGGGTCCGGCCACAACCGTACGCCCGTTACTCTTCCACGCGCCTGCACCACCGCATCGAAGCTGCTACCGTGCGCCCAGATATTCACCGGCAGCAAGAAATCCTCTGTCGAGCCATCGGCGTACGCCACGCGAAAGCGAACGGGAAATGGTATCGAGGTCAGACGATGCAACGAGATTTTTGCGAAATTCTGTCCTTGCGAGCGCTGCATCGTGACGCTGTCGATGCCGATGTCGAGTACATCGGTCGTATAGAAGAAACCACGCCAGAACCACGACAGATCTTCGCCCGTCCCGTTTTCTATACTGCGGAAAAAGTCTCCCGGCGTCGGATGCTTGAACGCCCAGGCTCGGATGTATTCCCGGAATGCTTTGTCGAAGAGATCGGCGCCGACGACGTGGTTTCTCAGCGTCAACAGCACCAGTGCCGGTTTTCTATACCCGATCGCGCCGAGCGTTCCCGGATCTATGTTGTCCGGGGCCGTCATCAGCGGTGACTGCGTTCCATTGGCGACTGCCTCGGCCCAGTTACGCAAGTAACCAGGGTACGCGCTCTGACCCGGGTACCGCGCCTCGGTGGCGAACGCATTGAGGTAGGTGTTGATCCCCTCATCCATCCATGCGTACCGGCGCTCGTTCGAGCCGACGGTCATCGGAAACCACTCATGTCCGTGTTCGTGATTGATCGTGCCGAAAATCGAAGTCGGATCATCGCTGCCGTAGTGCACCATCACGAACATCGGGTACTCCATTCCCCCAACCGGTCCGGCGACGCTGGTGGCCTGCGGATAAGGAAATGGGAAAAACAGGTCCGAGTACTGCCGGATCGTCCACTGAGTTTGCGCCGCTGCTTGTTCCCAGGCTTTGCCCGCTTTCGGGAATTCGTAGTAGGACTGCATCAGGATCCCGTTCCAGCTAGTTGCATCCCACCTGAAGTCAGGCGCGGCAGCCCAGGCAACGTCGTGAACGTTGCGCGCACGGAATCGCCAGGTCCTGGTCCCTGCTTTTCGTTGATTCTTTGCGGCAGCCGCTTCGGCCTGCGTAATGATTTGGACTACGGCGCTGTTGCCGGCCGCTGAGGCGAGCCTGCGCCGCTGTTCGGCGGTGAGAACCTGTTCCGGATTCTGCAGCAACCCGCTTCCGGCAACCACGTATCCCGCTGGTAGTGTGATCGAGTAATCGTAGTCGCCATACTCGAGATAGAACTCGCCTTGTCCCAGGTATGGATCCGTGTTCCAGCCGCGCACATCGTCATACACCGCCATCCGTGGAAACCATTGAGCTAACTCGTAGAGGGAACTGTCGCGTCCCATTCGATCAGAGCCGTGTTCCGGAACACGAAAGGAGTAATTGATCGATATCGTTGCCTTCCCACCGCGCGGCGCCAGCGGAGCCGGAAGATCAAGACGCATCATCGTGTCGTCGATGCGCGGCTGAACAGAGGTGCCGTTGACGCTGACGTTGCTGAAGGTGTAGCCACCCTGAAAACCGCGCACGCCCCAGCGGGAGTCAGCCGGAAACAACGCCGATCCTTTGCTTCCGGTTCGATAAAGATTCTGATCCGCCTGCAGCCAGACGTAGCGCAGCGTGTCGGGTGAATTGTTGGTGTATCTGATCTGAACGGAACCGGAGAGCTCAGTGCTGGCGGTGTCGAGTGTGGCGACGATCGTGTAATCGGCACGCTGCTGCCAGTAATCCGGTCCTGGCGCACCAATCGAAGAGCGATAACTATTTGGACCAGGCCAGTCGATACGGTTTGTTGTCGCAAATGGATCGTCGCGATTTGTCTCGAACACGTGGCGCGAGCCGCTTGAGGTGATCGATGTGTCGGCTGGCGACTCCATACGAACCGGTGCGAGGACTACCGGACGCTGCCGGGAGCATGCGGCAAACGCTATGAAAAGAAATGCGTATGCTTTCACTTCGGATCTTCTGGCGTTTGAGAAAACTCCTAAGCTGCGTTCCACTGACTAGCAACGTAAGGGCCAGCATCCCGTACCAGCACCTTGCATTACTCCTCCAGCGCGGGTAGCCTCTCCCGCAGTGACGCGCACTCAAACTCCACCTGCTTCACCAGCGCTGGCTCTGGTTGAAGGCCGTGCCACGCTCGACGGAACGAAACGTTTTCGCAAACGATTCGCGAAGACGCACGGTGATAGTTTCTACCGCGAGCTTGCCGGCGGCCTTGTGGTGTCTGCTCTCGGGCTGGGTACATATCTCGGCGAGTGCGACGACGGTGAAGACGCGCGTTACCGGGCGGCTGCTGGCGCCGCTCTCGAGAAAGGTGTGAACCTGGTCGATACCGCGATCAACTACCGGTGCCAGCGGTCAGAGCGGGCAGTTGGTGAAGCCATCAGAAGTGCAATCGCGATGCGCGCGATCAGGCGCGAAGAAGTCGTCGTTTGCACCAAGGGCGGATACATCCCCCTCGAGAAAATCCCTCCGACTACAAAAGAGGCTTACCGCAACTTTCTTGACAGCGAGTACTTCGAACGCGGGGTGATGCAGCCCGACGACGTCGTCGCGGGTGGTCATTGCCTTACTCCGCGCTACCTGGATGATCAGATCGAGCGCAGCAGAAACAACCTCGGCCTCGATGTGATCGACGTTTACTACGTACACAATCCCGAACAGCAGTTGGAGGCCCTCGGTCGGCCAAGATTCCTCGAGGTGATGAAGGAAGCGTTCGCAACCTTGGAGCGGCAGGTAAAACGCGGTGTCCTGGGGGTATATGGCTGCGCGACCTGGAGCGGGTTCCGTGTGCCGGTCGACGCCAGAAATAGTCTGAGCCTGGAGGAGCTGGTGGCTGTCGCGCGCGATGGCGCCGGCCCGAAACACCACTTCAAAGTGATTCAGCTGCCGATCAATCTGGCGATGACGGAAGCGGTACGACTGCCGACTCAGCGTCTGGGAGCTGATCATGTTCCGTTGCTGGCGGCGGCTCATCGGCTGGGCATCTCCGTGATCGGCAGTGCGACGCTGATGCAGTCGCAGCTGACACGTTCTCTTCCCAAGCAGGTTCACGCCGAATTCCCAGGATTCAAAACGGATGCGCGTCGCGCCATCGCCTTCACACAGTCCTTGCCCGTCGCGTCAGCACTCGTCGGCATGAAATCGCGAGCCCACCTCGAAGAGAACCTGGCCGCGCCAAGAATAGTCTGACGCTCCGCACAGATGTCACTTCCCAACCATCATCGCCCGGACGGCGGGTTTAGAAATCCGTGGCCGGGAGGGCAGCCTGGGACTTTTCGGGATTTCCTCAAATGGACCTTGGTCGAGCGAAGACGCAATCCTCGCCGACCTGACCCCGATCCACGCAAGTTTGCGCGTGTTACTCCTGCTTTTACCGTTCCTCGTCCTGCGCCAGACCGGTTCACCATCACCTGGGTAGGACACAGCAGCTGGCTGATTCAGATTGCCGGGCTGAATGTTCTGACCGATCCGATCTGGAGCAAACGCGCGTCACCGGTGCAGTTTGCGGGTCCACGGCGCTGGGTGCCCGCGGGAATCGAGTTCGATCGTCTGCCGCCAATCGACGTTGTCCTGATATCCCACGATCACTACGATCACCTCGACGCGAACACGATTTCGCGCATCGCCGAACGCTATCCCGCGGTTGTGTGGCAGGCTCCGCTTGGACTCGGCGCTTTTCTGAAGCGACGTGGCGCGCGCGACATTACCGAGCGCGACTGGTGGCAGGAGAGCTCGGTTGGAACAGTGCGCCTGACGTGCGTTCCCGCGCGGCACTTCTCCGGCCGGACGCTCGGTCGCCGCAATCAGTCGTTATGGTGTGGCTGGACTTTGCGATCCGTTCAGCACTCGGTTTTCTTCGCTGGCGATACGGCGCTGCATCCCGAATTCACTACGATCGGTGAACGCTGCGGGCCCTTCGACCTGGCAATCTTGCCGATTGGCGCGTACGAACCGCGCTGGTTCATGGGCGCGGTACATATGAATCCCGAGGATTGCATCAAAGCAATGGCGCAACTTACGAGTGCACAGAAGGGTCGACGGCTGGGGATGATCGCCGGTCATTGGGGGACGTTCAAGCTGACCGACGAGCCGATGGACGAGCCACCCGCCTTGATGCGGGAGCTATGGGAGACAGCTCACCACGATGCAAACGATCTCTGGATCCTGCGACACGGTGAGACGCGCAGCATTCATTTACCCGGGTGAGGTGTTGCCGTACGCGACGCGATTGTCACTAGTTGTGCGCGAATCTTGCTATCCGTCTTACGAACTCTCCTACATCGGAGCTTCCAATGGCTGCAGCAAGAAAAAGGGGCGGTAGAAAGAGGTCGAGTGGAGGCGGACGAAAGCGCTCGCGGAGCTCCGCGCGCAAGTCGCCGCGGCGCGGCGCACGGAAATCGTCCGCGCGTCGGAAGGGCGGTCGCAAATCGTCGGCGCGGAAGTCGAGCCGTAAGTCTGCTCGCAAAGGTGGACGCCGGAGCAGCAGTAGGAAGAGTGGCAGCCGTCGCCGTCGCAGATCGACATCTCCCGTCGCCCGCGTGAAGCGTGTCGCCAGCGGAGTCGTTCATCAAGCTGCAGACCTCGGCGAGCGCGCCGTCGACACGGTTACCGAATTCGTCCAGGATCGGTTCTAGTATCAGGGCCGTTCGACAGCCGCTCGGTCATCCTCGGCGGCTGTCGCGCTTCGGCCGTCGTGCAGGCGCAGCCAACTTTCGACTTCGCTGAAGACGCGCTCACGGCCGTAATCGACCGTGATGATGTGCCCGGCGCCTTCGGTCCACACCAGCTTTTTGTCACGCGCGCCGAGCGTCTTTAGCGCAAACTCGCCCACGGCGGGCGGCACTCTTGGGTCTTCCCTCGACAGAATCACGAGAGTCGGAGCTGTCACGCCGGGGAGTGCCCTCCTCGAGCGCTTGACGATTTTCGATAGCTCGAAAAGCGTGCGCCCGGTAACTGTGCCGTAGGCGAGATTTTTTTCCCGCTCGACTGGATTATGAATCGAGAGCGGATTTCTTGCATTGATCTCGCCCGCGAGCGGTCCCCACAGCCAATGCACTGCTGCCGCCAGACGAATCCGGATTGGCATTCCGACATAAGGAGAGATCAGCACCAGCGACGAGATCGTCTTTGTATCAGCGGCGATCAGAACTGCCAGTGCTCCGCCCATGGAGAGACCAACGACGCTGACCAGCGCATATCGCTGCTGCATGCGTGTGAGTGAACTCTTCGCGGCAGCGATCCATTCCTCCGCTCGCGCCCGCCGGAAAGCAGCCATGTCGCGACCGTGACCCGGCAGAAGCGGGGCAAGTACTCCGTAACCACTCTTCGCCAGTCGGCCCGCCAGCAGGGAAAGTGTTTGCGGGGTATCCCCAAAGCCATGCAGGAGGAGAACTCCATGTGAGCCCTCCTCCTGCAGATCGATTGTCTCAGCTCCTTTGATTATGGCTGGGTCAGCGCTTTGCTGATCGACCATTCATCCTCACGAAGACATTTCTCTCACCATCGGTATCGCGGCGTCCCCGTTACCGAGGTCGCTGAATGTAGAGCCCAGCGAGCCAGGTTCAATGAGAAACGTCATTCCCCTTCGCTCGGCAATCCCCGCCGACACCAGACGACTCAGAGCCAGCGCGATCGACTCTCTCGTCGCCCCGACCATCTCGCAAAGAAGGCGGTGATGACTGTTCTCCAACTTGAGCCGGCCATCCGGCGCGGTAAAGCTGTTGTCGCTGCTCAAATGCGTGAGTGTAGACATCAGCCGTTGATCTACGTTCAGCGCGGCGAGCTCGTGAAGCTTCTCCAGCAGGTACGCGCGCTCCGACATGATCTGCGACAGAAGTGGAATCGTCTGCGCCGGTCGCTCGCGGACGAATGCGCGGAATTGCGCTCCGCTCAGAAACAGCGTCCTCGTCTCTTCCGATGCATTCGCGTCGGTGACGTAGCAGCTGCTGGGTGAAAGTCCCTCGCTACCGAATGTCTGTCCCGAGGTGGCAATCACCGGCACGAATCCGCGGCCAACCTTGATCTTGTTTCGCAGTACTACGTGGCCTTCGAGGACGACGAAAACACCGTCAGCCGGTGCGCCACGCTGATACAGTTGGAATCCGGAAGGCCAAACCGCTCGCGCTCCGTACGCGCTTATCGCGGCGATCTCTTCGGAGGCGAGACGTGAGCGCCGCACTCCTGACTGGGTGGTTCGCATCAATCTTCCTGCCGTCCCGTTCTTGACGAGAAGAAGTCCATAGCAATGTCCGGGCCGGTACGGAACGACGAGTGTACCCGCGTCCCGCTCTCACTTTATCAATGCCGTTGCTTGCTGCAACATTCGCGTCGCCGCGTCAAAGCGGTTGGAAAGATCCGCCAATTCGCGTTCGACAGCGCTCTCATCGCCAAGACGGATTGCTTCATTTACCGACGGAAGGACCATCGTCGCATAACCGTTGTTCTCGTCGGATGCGTAAATCAGGTTTCTGAACCAGGGTCGCGTGACCAGACCCTGAGGTCTTGTAAGCTGGCGTTCAACTTCCACCAGGCTCGCGTTGACTTGTTTGAGCGTCGCCGTCGACAGCTGAGCCGTAAGCGCGCGGTCACGCGCCGTATTGAATGCGACCGCGGCGTCTTCCATCCGTGCAATCGCCGATGTCAGACCGGCCGTCGAAGTCTTCCAGTGCTTGCTTGCAACCGCGCTGTCGACACGCGTTCCGAATCGGCGCATGGTCCGCGCGAACTCCACATAGTCGTAGGGCAGGATATCGGCGTTGGCGATGCGCAGCAGCATTGCCGCACCAATGCGTGCCGCTGCTGCGTGGTACTCGAATTTTGGATCCCCAAACTTCGACATCCAGTGATACGAGTCGTACGCGGAGTGATATATGCCCTGCGGCCCGCCGAAACCCCAGTCGGCAATTGGAATTCCGAGGTGATTGTAGAAGCCGGCGAAGTCGGAGCCTCCGCCCGGATCTCCCATCTGCGGCTCGAGAGAATCCGCTGCGAGATTGGCTCGTTTTCTCCACACGTCGTACACACTGCCCTCGTGACTCGGATCAGGAACCTTCTTCGCCACGTCGCGCAACACGCCGCGGAGAGATGGTGACCCGCCGCCACTGAAGTTGGGTCCCTGAGCGATGTCGTCCTGATTGAGATACGCCACCGCGTTCTTGTGCAGGCGCAGCGAATCCTGTTCGACGTATTCCGTGGATCCGATCAATCCCCATTCTTCGGCGTCCCAGGTCGCAAATACGATGGTTCGCTTGGGGGTTTTCCCAGCCTTTGCCTCCTCGGCGATGGCGCGTGCTGCTTCGAGCACACTGACCGTGCCGCTCACGTTGTCGGCAGCACCGGGTCCCCACGCGTC
>JBKPDS010000047.1:0-3105 GCA_046727995.1 Gemmatimonadota bacterium | reverse complement strand
TCCCAAAATCAATCAGAACGACACCCTGTCGAAGGCCAGAGTCTCCAGCGGCCAAGGAGCCAGGTGATGGCAACAAAGAAGAAGACCGACCTGGGTGCCGCGCTCACCGGCTTCATCCTCGGCGCGGTGACGCTTTTCCTGCTGCTGACTTCGATCGTGCTGCTGACCAACGCCAAGTATCGCCACAAGGAAGCAGCCGAGGCGCCCCACCAAGCCGCCACGCCGTAATTAACGCGTAAAGCCTGTCAAAACCGCGCAGCCATTGACTCATTGCCCGGTGCGGCGTATCTTACTGACCGGTCAGTTAGCTATTTACGATGACGCGTACCACCTCCGCACCAGCAAAATCGCCAAAGTGGCGTAGACGACCCGAGCACCGGCCCCAGCAGATCATCGACGCCGCACTCGAGGTCTTTGGCGAATGCGGGCTCGCCAAGAGCAGGCTCCAGGACATCGCCCAGCGCGCCGGTGTCTCCAAAGGCACCATCTACCTCTACTTCCCAAATAAGGAAGAGCTCTTTCGCGAGATGATCCGGCAGACTGCCGTCGCCGCGATCGAGTCGGGTGAGAAAATAACCGCCCAGGGCACTCCGACCGAGCAGCTCTGCGCCGCCATGCGCGGGTACTGGAAGTTCGTTCGCTCCCCGGTCTTCAGCACCATCTACCGACTAGTGCTGGGCGAGCTCCACCAGTTCCCCGATCTCGCCCAATTCTACGCCGATGAAGTCGTGTCGCGCGGGCTTAGACTGCTGAGTGGAATTATCCGCCGCGGCGTGGAGTCCGGCGAATTCCGCGACATCGATCCGATGATCGCCGCACGCATGCTTGTCGCCCTGACAGTGCAAAACGGCATCTGGCGCGACGAGCACACCGGCGTCCCGCTCCTCTGCCACAAGAAAGACGAGGAAGTGTTCAGGGAGCTCGCCCACTTTTACCTGCACTCGATCACCGCTTCCGAAGGCGCGTCCGCACAAGCCGATGGCGCGCCCGCGGATGCTGTTTCGCTTATCCCTTTCGACAATGATTGAAATCTTTTTCAGCACGCGTTTTCGCGCGCTCGCGACCGTTGCGTCGATCGCACTCGCTTCGACCGCAGCTTTCGCACAACAGCCCGGCTCAGCGCCGCCCGGTCCCGCCGATCAACCCGGCGCCGTGATCCCATTGTCACTCGGCGACGCCGCCAGGCTCGCTGCGCGACAGAGCGCGGTCGCCCTCGGTGCACGACTTCGCGCCGACGAGGCGCAAGCCCGCGTGCGCCAGCGCAAAGCGGACCTCTTACCCAACGTGAGCAGCTACGCCCAGCAATCAGGTCGCACCTTCAATACGGCCACCTTCGGGATCGATTTTCCGGCGCCGCCCGGCCAGCCGCCGCTATTCGATCCGCGCGGCCAGGTCGAGGGACCGGTCAACCTGGTCGATGTTCGTGGCCGGGTGCAGCAGAACCTGCTGGACTTCAGCGCCATCGGACGCATCCGCCAGGCCCAAGCCCAGGCGCGCTCGTCGAACGCCGACGCCGACGCCACAGCCGAACAGGCCGCTAACGTTGCCACCAGCGCCTATGTAAGAGCGATGCGCGCCGACGCTGATCTGCGCGCCCGCCAGGCAGACACCCTGCTCGCCACCGAGCTACTCCGCATTGCTCAGTCGCAGTTGCAGGCGGGCACCGGCGTCGGCCTCGACGTGACCCGTGCCCGGGCACAACTCGCAGCCACGCGCGCCAACCTCATCGCGTCGCGCAATGCCCGTGACCACGCGCATCTCGATCTGCTGCGCTCGCTGGCATTGCCCCTTGGGACAGACGTCGCGCTCACTGATTCGCTTTCTCCCTCGACTACTGTCGAAGCGATTCCCGACGAAGCGACGCTCGTTGCCCTGGCGCTGCGGAACCGCCCCGATCTTATTGCCGAAGAGCAGCGCGTCCAGGCCGCGAAGCAGGGAATTTCCGCCATCAAGGCGGAACGACTGCCCTCGCTTGGGTTGGTTGCGGACGATGGCGTCATTGGCAAGACCGGGGGGAAGCTTCTCAACACCTACACCTGGGGACTCCAGGTGACGCTTCCGATCTTCGACGGCTTCAAGCGCGAGGCACGCGTTCAGGAGCAGGAGTCGGTGGTCAAGGAGGCTGAGATCCGCCGGCGCGATCTGGAGCAGCAGGCGCAAGTCGACGTGCGCGGCGCTTTGCTCGACATCGCCAATACTCGCGAACAGGTCGATGCGGCCACGGAGCGACTCCGACTCGCCGAGCAGGAAGTGTCACAGGCGAGAGACCGCTTCAACGCGGGCGTCGCCGGCAACGCGGACGTCGTGAACGCTTCGCTCGCTCTGACGGCTTCACGAACGCTGGTAAACGACGCCGAGACGGCGTACCAGCTGGCGCGCGTATCACTCGCCCGCGCAATTGGCAGCGTTACAACGATTAGATGAAGTTGCACACGCCTTTACAGTTAAACTAAAAAAAGAACCGAGACAGATTATGGCCACCGCAATTGAAACCGAACCAGTGACATCACCTCCATCGCGCAACGGGAAGTCGACGGCTACCCAAACCGAAAAGACTTCGTCGAAAAAGAAATTCGTGCTCCCCATCGCCATCGTCGCGGGACTCCTGGTTCTGCTCTGGGTTTTCCAGAAGGTGAGCTACGGCCGGTCGCACCAATCCACCGACAACGCCCAGGTTGATGGTCACATCGTCCCGGTGCTGGCGAAGGTTGGAGGTTACGTGAAGACGGTGAACGTCAACGAGAACGATCACGTCAACGCCGGTCAACTCCTCGTCCAGCTCGACGACGCCGACTACGTGGTCAGGTTGCAGCAGGCGCAGGCAGATCTCGCCGCCGCAGAAGCAACCGCAGGCGGCGGTGGCTTCTCCGGACAAGCCGAGTCGCAGGTCCAGAGCGCGGCCGGTCAGCGCGCCGCGCTCGACGCGCAGATCGGCGCCGCACGCGCCAACGCCAACAAGGCCGACGCTGACTTCGCCCGTGCCAGGGAGCTTGCTGCCAAGCAGATAATTTCGCAGCAACAGCTCGATGCCGCGCGGGCGGCAGCCGATGTCGCACACGCAAATCTCATCGCGGCTCAGCGCCAGGCAGCTGCCGCTGGTGGAAC
>JBKPDS010000046.1:0-20596 GCA_046727995.1 Gemmatimonadota bacterium | reverse complement strand
GGTGCCACCGGATTCTGGACGTCGGAGCACGCGTAGGAGAACAGCGCACCGACGACCAATCCAACCAGCGGAAAGCGCGAGGCTTTCATGAATATCTCCAGAAATAATCCCTGCTAGGAAGATCCCGGCGCACCGGTTAGTGCGGTATTGGTGGGAGTCTGACGCAGTCAGCGGGATCTTTCATCGGTCGTCATCCCTATCTGACACGGGACCGAGCTGAACCAGCGACACGGAGCGGCTACCTGACCATGCCGTTCTCTATCCCGTAGCGAATGATCTGCGCGTTAGTCGTTAGGTGAAGCTTCTGCAGAATCCGGTTTCGGTAGGTGCCGATGGTTTTCGGACTCAGGCCGAGCTCCGACGCGATCTCGTTGAAACGCCTGCCCGCGCAGAACATGCAGAGGACCTGGTATTCGCGGTCTGATAGTCCTTCGTGCGGACGCAATTTCTCGCTCACCTCCAGGTCGAACACGAGCTTCTGTGCGAGCGCCGGGCTGAGATACCGTCTGCCATCCGCTACTCTTCGAATCGCTTCAATCAGCTGACGCGGTAAGTGGTCCTTGGTGAGGTAGCCGGCTGCACCGGCCCGCAACACCCGGATTGCATACTCGTCCTCGTCGCGCACACCGAGCACCAGCACCGTCGGTTTTGCGCCGCGGCGTTTGTGCCGACGAATCAGATCGAGAATCTTGGGAGGTGGCACGGAGACGTCGCCGAGCAGGAGCACGTCGGCCTCGGCGCTCAATGCTGCTTCGAGAACGCCGCGACGCTCGGCAGGTGCCTCGATGACCCGCATGTCCCGGCATTCCGAGATAACGTGCCTGAGCCCTTCGCGGAACACGGGCCGATCGTCGGCAATAACCAGCCTGATCAATTGATGGCTGGCGCGAGTGCGCCGGGAGTTTCGTGGGAAGTATGGAGTACCAGGAGTGCGCCGATAGGCGCACCTACTCGCGCGCGCGGCAACATGAAACCCTCCTCGGAGCTTCGGCGGCCCGACCGGCGTGATCGGCGCGCGTCAATGCGCGTCGATGGTAGCCTCGTGGCTTTGCGTCGCCTGCTTTCGCAGGTTTTGCCTTTGTCGCACACCTCCACGGAGGTCGCGATCCTGCCGTACTATTTCTTCCAAGACCCGGCTTCGTGGTGAGCAGGCCTTACTAATGGGCGACGATTACTCAAATGAACTGTAACGCGCCACCGCGTTGATACCGAGTGGTGTCGATCGCGAACTTTAATTCGATCGCATACGACTGGCACGCAAATTCTGCTGGCCAGTTACAATAAACGTGGTCCGATCTTACTCGTGTGCGGCACCCTCCGCATGCTGGCATAATCCCGACGGACGGATGTACTGCAGAGATTGTTCGACCTGTGACGATGGAGGCCTTGCGGCGTCTTACTTTATGATGTAAAGTACTCTGCCACTCCGACGATTAACTCTCCCAATGCGCTCAACTGCCTCTACCACAGCCTGGACCGCCGCGATCATCACCTCCGCCCTCGGCGCGGCCATTCTTTTCTCCGCCTGGCAGGGAATCAATTGGCCGATCTGGGTCGCCGCGGCTTCGATCTCTTTGATTCTCTCCCGGTTCGTCGCCGTCCAGGCCGTCGAGACGCCTCTCATCATTCTGGTAGTCTGGGCCACGGTGCTCAGCTCTGGCTTCGCTCTCACTGACAACGACTTCATCAAGGTCTTCATCGTGCTGAGCGACGCCATGCTTCTCGGCCTCGCCACGATCACCCTCGGTGCCCGAAGCTGGAGCGAGCTGTCAGCGAAGCTACTTGTCGCCGTGCCCTTTCTGGCGCCGCTGCGCGTCACTGCCGCCACCTGGTTCGAGGCGGCTGGCGCCCCGCGCTCGGTCTCTTCCCCGCGCGCACGATCGATTATCAAGGGTACGCTCCTTTCCGCACCGCTGGTGATCGTACTCATCGTCCTGCTGGGCAGCGCCGATCCGGTCATTCGCTGGAGCACCGATCGCATCACCGAATGGCTTCCGGACTGGTCGTTCCCGCCCCGCGTCGCCTTCTTCGCCTTCCTGCTGTTGCTCACGCTCGGCGCGAACTCGATCGCGTCACGGCAGGTTGAAGCCAGGTTCCCCCAATACCCGCCGCTCGGTGCAAAGCCAACCGTCGGCCTGACAGAGCAACGCATGATGCTGTGGAGCGCCGCCGTCGTGCTCTGGCTTTTTGTCGTCCTCCAGGTTTCGTACTTCATTCACCCGCCGCCGGCGGCCATCGGCACCGGGGTCACGTTCGCTGATTACGCGCGCCGCGGATTCGGCGAGCTGTCGTTCGCTGCGACGATCGTCGGCGCCATGGTGATCATTCTCGAGTTCGCGCGGCCTGCTGACGCCACCGACCGCGACCGTACTGTACTGCGCCGACTCGAGCTATCGCTGGTGATCGCACTCGAGCTCGTGCTGATATCTGCTTTTCGACGCGTGATCCTTTACGAAGACGCCTACGGCTTCACCGCGGCGAGAGTACATGCCCAGGCGTACATGGTCGTAATGGCGCTCGCCCTTGTCGCGCTCGCCGCAGAGATCGTCAAGGGCCGAATCTCCATTGCCTTCGGCCGGCGCGTCGCCGAGATCGCCCTCGGCGTCTTCACGTTATTGGTCTTCTGGAACTACGAGGCGTGGATCGCCAACAAGAACATCGATCGCGCGATGACATCGCAGCGATTCGACTCCCGGTACGCGACCCGTGAGTTGTCGCGCGACGCTATTCCAACGCTGGTCGCGCGGCGCGCGGAAATTCCGCAGCCACAGCGGGATTCCCTGGAGACGTTGCTCGCCTGCAAACCTCTTCCCGCCGCTCGGCACTGGTATGAGTGGAACCGAAGCGTCAGGAACGCCGATCGTGCCCTACGAAGCTGGAATCGGCCGCCCTGCCTTCGGTCGCAGCATCAAGTAGAGGGGCCAGCTCAGACCCAGCATGATCAGTGAGTAAATGCTGTTGCGAGTATCCGCGACAAAAGCTCCAATCAGAAACCCGAGCGAGAAAACAAGGACGAGCCCTGTCGTCCACGGATGGCCGACGGCGCGGAACGGCCGCGGCGCAGTCGGCTCACGCCGCCTGAGAATGAAGACGCTCAGAAAAATCAACGCGTACTGAGCAACGAAAAAGAAAGCCGTTACTGCCAGCACGATCTCCAGCGTCCCGGTGATGACCATCGCCAGACACACTGCAGCACTGAGAAACAGTGCAATCACCGGCGTGCCGCCGCGATTCACGTAGTCTGCCGCGGGGACGAATCCAAAGACGCTCAGGCGATGCAGAACCCTGGACGTCATCAGCTGATACGCGTTCACGGCGCTGAGCAAAGACACAATGGTCAGGACTCTGATGACCGCGTCGCCTTTGCGGCCGAAGATCTCGTTCGCCGCCGTCGCCGCCACCAGCGGCTGGCCAGCCATCCTGTCGAGCGGCAGAACGTAAAGGAACCCGACGTTCACCAACAAATAGATGATCGCGACTGACAACACGCCCCCGAACATCGACCTCGGAATGTCACGCGCCGGATTTCGCAGCTCCCCCGAGAAGTAGACGATCCCGTTGTAGCCATCGTAGGTGAAGATCACTGCCTGCATCGCCAACACGAACGCCGCCAGAAAAGCGAATCCTGTGGGGGCCTTCGTGGCGCCGCTACCAATGCCGCGTCCGAGGAGGAAGCAAGCACCGATCAGAACGGCGAATGCCAGCGTCTTGAGAAAGGCAGTCAGGTTCTGGGTGAAGCTCCCCGTTTTCACGCCGCGCCACTGAATCAGAGCGAAGACGAGAAGCACGGCGCTCGCGACCGTCGAAGTAAAGCCCTTTGAGATCCCGGCCAGAATCGTCACGTACTCGCCGATGACGAGCGCAGCAAGCGCCGCGCTGCTGCACGTCGACAGCCAGTCGCTCCAGCCGATGACGAAACTGGCGTACGGTCCCAGCGAGCGGCGCAGGTAGACCGTATAGCCGCCCGACTCGGGCATCATCGTGGCCAGCTCGGCGAGCGCGTTTGCGCCGAGCGCGGCGTAGAGTGCACCCAGAATCCAGACACCGATGAAAAGCCAGGCTGTCGGCAGCAGCTGGGCCACCAGGCCGGGAGTGCGGAGGATGCCGGAACCGATCGTGTTGCCGACCGTGACCGACAGACCGAACACTACTCCCAAGACGGCGAGCAATCCCGGACTCGGCCGGGCGGTTGATCTGGCGGTTTCCTCCCGCGCGCCCGCGGGCTCCGTCACTCGCGCGGAGTCAGACGCGATGCTCCGTTATTACTGAGTGGCCGCCGCATGAAATCGGCGAGCAGCTCGTGGAAGTGGTGTGTTCCGACCTCACGGCGCTCTGAGTAACGACCGCGATCGTAGAGTCGTGAGCGAACCCCGCGCTGCACCGACTCCACCACTTCTTCGTCCTCCATCTCAACCCGATGCAAACCGGCGCCGACGCCGGTCTCGCGCAGCGCGGGGTTCCAGACGTAGGAAAGGAACGAGACTTTGGTTCGTCCGACGCTCAGGGGCGAGACGATGTTGAGCGAAAGTCCCCACGGATAAAAGTTGAACATGATGTTGGGGAACAACCAGAAATAGAACGCGCCGACGCGGTCGCTTGCATTGGGATGCGACTTGGGAAGCTCGAACGCCGGCTCGCCGGCCTTGGCGATGCCGAGCTGCAAATTCCCCCAGCGGAATCTCTCCGTTCGATAGCCCGAGTAATCGAGCTTCTCGACCAGTCCCGCATGGACGTACGGAATGTGGAACTCTTCGAGATAGTTGTCGCAGTAGAGCGCCCAGTTGGCGCTGATCAGGTAGTCCTGCGTCGTCGCGGCATCGCGGGCGAACTGATCGATCGGCATGAACGAGACTCGTTCACGCACGGGCCCGATCCAGTCGTCGAACGGCATTTCCGGAGCGAGTCCGCTGAAGAGAAGCGGACCGAATCTCTCGAGCGGCAGCTGCGGCAGGTTGTCCTTCTCCGAGGGAAATCCGACCGTCGTGTCGAACTCCGGCATCGATACGAACTTTCCGTCGAGGTTGTACCGGCGCCCGTGGTAGCGACAGCGAAGGTTGCGGGCGTGACCTTCGCCTTCGACGACGATCGCACCACGGTGTGTGCACACGTTCGACAGGCAGCGGACGGTCCCCTCGTCGTCGGACGTGATCACCAGCGGCTCACTCAGGCAGCCTTCCAATAACGTCAGCGGAGCGACGCGGCCTGGGGCTTTGACGGCCGCGGCATCCCCGACGTACTGCCAGCTCCGCGCAAACACTCGATCCTTCTGCGCCTCAAAATATTCGGGATCCGAATACACGCGCGACGGCAGCGTCGAAGCGCGGCGAATGTCCTTGTCGATCTCGAAATCGCGGAGGGTCATCTCCGCGAATCTATCTTGGGGTTACGTCGCCGCCAGATCCTGCGACTCTAACTATGCAGCGCGAGGAGTCCCGTTAAAACCGCGATGAGCTGGCCGATCAGAACGTCACCGGGATAGTGTACGCCGAGGAACACGCGGGAAATTCCCACCGCGCCGGCGAACAAAACGAGCGGAACAGCCAGCGATGGAAAGGCAGCGGCGTAGACGAACGCCACCGACATTGCCGCCGCAGCGTGTCCGGACGGAAACGAAAACCGATCAGGTTCGGCGACGAGCGCCGCTCCGTTGAGACCGTGCGACGGACGCGGGCGTCCCACGGTGCGCTTGATGATTTGCACTATCAGATGCGACACGGCCAGCGTGACAAGCGCTTGCCGGGCAACGATGGCAACCCCGAGAAAGAGTGGAAGCACGGTCGCCAAAATGGTGAACGTTGCGCCACCAAAGTTTGTCAGCATCGTCCACAGCGCGCGCGCCCGTCGAGACGACGGCATCAGCGTCCAGCGCCGGAACAACGTCCGGTCGTGCGCACCTAGGTTTGTCAGAAACAAGGTCGGGCTGATCATGGTGACAGCTCGGGTCAAAGTTCGCGCGGGTCTTTGTGCCCTCCCGCGCTCCGAATCGTAGTGTTCGGATGTCTCTAACAGACCACGAACCGAATCCGACTCTGTAACGACCCCATCCAACGCCGTAACTGCCTGGTGCATCGGCAGTTACGAGGATCAATACACGGTCGTGACAGAGAACGGTCAAAGTAGTTACGGTCGATGCCGACCTTTGTTTACCCATTTCAGGGACTTTTGCAGGTGTCATCCAACAATCGGCTCCAACCCGGCGTCGTTTACTGCACCGACACTTATCCGCCCCAGGTCAACGGGGTATCGGTCGTCACAGCGCTCGCCGTTTCCGGATTGCGCGAGCGGGGATGGAGAGTTGCTGTCGTCGCCCCTCGCTACCCGGTGAACCCGCAGACGGGCGTACGACATTTCGTCAATGATTTTGGCAGCGCCGATCTTCATGTCGATGTCCCGAGCGTGCCATTTCCGCCGTACCCGGACATAAGACTCGCCACGCCCGCGTACTGGCGCATCGCACGCACGATTTCGGAATTTCGTCCCGATCTCATTCACTGCGCGACTGAGTTCATGATCGGACGCCTCGGCGAGATCGCCGCGGCGCGCGCCGGCTTGCCTTTGGTCACATCGTATCACACCGACTTCGGTCGTTACACCGAGGCGTACGGCGCGCCGAGGCTGCGAAAAGCGGTGTCGAATTACATCGCTCGCTTCCACGGCCGCGCGAGTCGCACCTTCACCCCTTCGCACGCCGCCCGCGCTGACCTGCTGGCGTTTGGCATCAAGGATGTCGAAGTCTGGGGACGAACAGTCGACACCAAAGTCTTCTCGCCGCAGCGTTCCGATCCGCTCATCCGACTACTGAACGGATGGGAGCGCAAGTTCGTGCTGCTTCACGTCGGCCGCCTCGCCGCCGAAAAAGGCGTGCACCGGATTCTCGAAGCTTTCCGCGTCGCGCGTGATTTATTGCCGGCGGGCAGTCTGCATCTGGTGATTGCCGGCGGCGGTCCGGAGGAGCCCGCTTTGCGGGCCGCGGCGCCGCCCGACGTCACCTTTCTTGGTGTGCTCGATCACAAACGCGCACTGCCTCAGCTCTACGCGAGCGCGGATGCGTTCGTGCTCACATCACTGACCGAGACGCTCGGCTTGGTGGTGCTGGAAGCGATGGCGAGCGGACTTCCGGTGATCGCGAGTCCGGCCGGGGGAGTTGCGGACCATTTGCGCAACGAAGAGAACGGTCTTTCTTATCCGGCCGGCAACGTCACCGAGATGGCGCACGCGATGGTTCGTCTGGTGATGAATCCCGATTTACGCGATCAACTGGCGTTGGGAGCGCGTCGCACCGCTGAGGGACTTGACTGGGAAGGAGAGCTCGATCGGCTTGGGGCGAGCTATCGCGAAATCTGCGCTGCTCACGCGCGTCGGATGAAGATGCTGTCCAGCTTGCCGTCGCTCGCGGCACGAAGCATGATGGGTTGATTCTGGTCTTTTGGAACTGCAAACCGGAACTGTCATGACTGAACCATCGGCTACTGTTGAGCAGCCGCACGACGTCCATCCCCCACTCGATCACGGGATGTCGATCGGCAAGGCGGCGGTGATTACGATCGTGTCTGTCATCGTCGTCACGCTCTCGACATATGGTGTAGTAAAAGCTTCTCTCCCTGCCGGCATGACGCGGCTGCTCGCCGTCGTCTCGCTACTCTCGCTCGTCGCGCTCGTCTACGGACTGATCGAGCTCTCCCTCGCTGTAATTGCCACCACCGCCGAGCGGCGCAGAAAGGCGAGAGAAGTTACGGAGCGGCGCAAAGGAGATCGCGCCAGAAAACCAACGCCGCATTAAGAAAAAAAAGCCCCGCTAATCAGCGGGGCTTTCATTCGTGCAGTGTTCGATTACCAGCGATAGTGCGCGAATGCTTTGTTGGCTTCGGCCATGCGGTGCGTGTCTTCCTTCTTCTTGATGGCGTTGCCTTCGCCCTTGCTGGCGGCGATCACTTCGGCAGCGAGCTTCTCGGCCATCGACTTCTCGTTGCGGCTGCGTGAGAAAGTGATCAACCAGCGCATCGCCAGCGCCGTGCGGCGATCCGGGCGGACTTCGACCGGGACCTGGTAAGTAGCTCCGCCGACACGGCGGCTCTTCACTTCAACGGCGGGCTTGAGATTGGTCAACGCCTGCTTGAAGATCGTCACGCCGGGCTGGCTCGTTTTGTTCTCGACGATATCCATCGCGCCGTAGAAAATTCTCTCGGCCGTCGACTTCTTGCCCTCGTACATGATGGCGTTGATGAATTTGGAAACGGTCTGGCTATCGTAGCGCGCGTCCGGAAGAATGGGACGCTTGATCGACTTTTTGCGGCGACTCAACTTTCTACTCCCGAGGACGTTTGATGTGGGCTCACTACTTCTTACCTCCAGCTGCGGCCTTGGGCTTCTTGGTTCCGTACTTGGAGCGGCTCTTGTTGCGGCCGTTGACGCCGGAGGCGTCGAGGGAGCCGCGCACTATATGATAGCGGACGCCGGGTAGATCCTTCACACGACCACCGCGAATGAGCACGATCGAGTGCTCCTGGAGGTTGTGACCCTCGCCCGGAATGTAGGCCGTGACCTCGAAGCCATTGGTCAGACGGACGCGCGCCACTTTGCGCAGCGCCGAATTGGGCTTCTTCGGGGTAGTAGTGTAGACGCGCGTGCAAACGCCGCGCTTCTGCGGATTCGACTTTAGCGCTGGCGCCTTTTCTTTCTTTTGAACGTCGCGGCGGCTTTGTCGGACGAGCTGATTGATTGTCGGCATTAATACTGGTTGAGCGTCTGCCCGTAAGTAAATAGTCCACCCAATCGTGGCGCGGACTAGCCTGTAAAGTTAGACGAATGCTGTACTTGTGTCAACGCGCGGCGCATTTTATGCGCGCAATTGTAGATTAACGAATCGTTTCCAGAAGGCGGCCATGTACGTCCGGACGATTGCGCTATCCCTGGCTTTCCTCGTCGCGGGTTGCCGCCCCCACCGAGCCGCGGAATCGCCGTTGTCCGGAGGCGAGCAGGTAGTCATAACTGACGATCTGGTTCTCCAGGTCTCGAACAACAACTGGTCGGACGTCGTGATCTACATCGTGCACGACGGGAGACGTACCCGTTTCACTCAGGTGACAGCCGCGCATTCGGCGGAGTTCGCCATTCCCGCCCGTTTCGTGAGCTCCAATGGAACAGTCCAACTCGTCGTGCACCGGATCGGTGCCAACGACGAGTACGTAAGTCCAACCGTGTCGGTGAGATTAGGACACACTGTGGCCCTCACGCTCGAATCGAATCTTGTCAGATCGACTGTTGGCGTCTGGTAATGTTTGTCAGTTACTGTGTTCCACTCGCCCCCTTCTGGCGCACCTGATTTACCGCCCCATGTCCCAGCGAGGCAGCGATCCAGATTGCTCCCCCCACGATTATTCCCGTAAGCCCTAACGACCTCGGCACATCAACGCGCCGGCGATCGACCGACGCGATATCGTGCCGAGAAATGGTCACCGTCTCACCGTGAAAACGTTCGTCATCTTCGGTCGCGCGGGCGACGTCCGTCACTGAGATCGTTACTGAAGAATCATCGACGGCTCTGACTTCCCCCTCCAGCGCGGCCACCTGCGATCCAATCGTGCCGAAACTCTGGGCGTACGTGCTGGGTGTGAGCGTGATTCGCACCGTGCCAGCTGGCGGATTTTGCACCATCGGAAGCGGCGAGTAGGCATAGCAGCCAAGGAAAAAGCAACATGCTGTGAGAACGGCTACGGCCGAGCGCATGACTTAACGATAATGGATGGCCTAGAAGTAAGTGAGTCCGGCCCGTCGTATGCGACGGACCGGACTCTTGCAAAAACCGTTTCAGTTACAGCGAAGCTAAGCCTATGTTCCCGCCAGACAAGCCGCTCCCGTCCCGTCCGAAGTAGTGTTGGGCGGATCGTTGGCATTCCGTGAAGCGTTGAAGCCCTGACCAGCCGCCGGAATGTTGGTGTTGGTCAGCCGTTCATGCGTGTCGTAGTACATGCGTCCCGGCACCTTCTGTCCAGCCACCGTCGGCGGGAAATTCGGGGTGCACGTACGCTTGTAATCGTTCCAAGCCTCGTGCCCCAGCTGGAAATCAACGATGTACTTCTCAGTTAGAATCTCGTTGAGAAGCGCCAGACCGGCGACAGCTTCCGCCGCCAGACCGTGATTGGTGCGCTCTTCGTTCAACTTCTGAAGCGCGAGAACCTGATTTCCAGTGCGGTAAGCCGCCTCGGCCCAGATCAGCGTGTTCTCGTCGTACGTCACGTACGGCTGCTGAAAGTCCGGCGCTTCCCGTATGGCACTCAAGAACTGTGGGACCGGTTTCGACTCGAAATAATTCGTCAACCGCGGATCGTTTCTGCTCCTTAGCAAATTGACGAATAGAGTATCTGCAATCAGATACCCTTTCCGGCCCGCGGGCCCATCGAACTGGTAGTAGAAGTTCTGCTCTCCCGAGTTCGCGGTGAACGCGCCGACGTAATTTCCCGCGTTCGACGTGATTCCCTGCTGGGCCTCAGCTAACGCCGCAGTGTACGCCGCCACACCGCGGACTTCGGCGGTATGCATGTAGAACCGCGCCTTCATGGTGTGGGCCAAGGCCGTCCAGGCCGTCAGGTCCCCACCATAATCGAGATCGGAGTTCACTGGCGGTGAGCTGGTGGCCGCGGTGTTTGCCATGTTGGCTATTCCCGCCGACAACACTTTTTGCACCGAGTCGTAGACGTTCAATTGCGGGTCGAGCGTGGGATTCGCTGTTTCCTTCAGCGCCTGGGAGTAAACCAGATCGCCAAAGAGATCGGCGCCGGTTCCCATCAACATTCCCTCCTGCACCTGCAGGATGCCCAGGAGCGCGAAGTTATTCGCGTCGGACACGATCTGCTTCGCCCGCGCGATGTCGACTAGACCGCCAGCGGCGTAGAGCCCGGAAGTGAAGCCGCTCTGGATCCCTTCGTCGTACTGGTAGTGGTAGATGCTCTCATACTGATTCTGCCCGCCGGCGAATTGACGCGCCCACATGCCGGTCACTCTGGCGGGATCGCTTCCAAAGAACGCCCAGACGTTGGTTTGGATGCCCTGAAAAAGCTGCGTCGCTGTCGCGACGGTAGGCCGGTTGGGATCGGTACTCAAATCCCCGCCCGTAAGAAAATCACTTTTGCACGCGGTCACGCCCGCAATGACAACTGCGGCAACCGGTGCAAGATATCGGAATTTTATCACTTCGATTCTCCTCTATTACCGGTTGAGACTGAACGAAAGCACGAACGACTTGGTGTGCGGATTTGCGAACCAGTCGATGCCCTGCGTGAAATACTCGGCGCCGGCGTTGTTGACTTCCGGATCGAGTCCGCGGTACTTGGTCCACGTCTTCAAGTTTCGGCCGGCGAAGCGGATGTCCGCCGAGCTGAAGCCGGTCAGGCTGTGGATGAACGGCTGGTCGAGTGAGAAGGTGAGCGAGAGCTCGCGCAGCTTCACGAACCCTGCATCCTCCATGAACTGCTCACCGGGGCCGGCAAAACCGCCGCCGGTTCCCGTCACGCTCAGCCAATTCTCCCATTGCTGCGGAGTGGTGAGAGCGACGACTCCCTTACCGGGGCCGGCGACGTCCGGGTACCGCTTCGTGTCCCAGTTGACGCCGTACTGGCCCGTGCCGCTCCGCTGATCAGTGTCCTTGTGGGTGCCGAACACGTAGAGCGCGCCGCGGGTTCCGTCGTATGCATCTCCGCCCTTGCGAACGTCGAGCAGTCCCGACAGCGTCACCCTGTTCATGATCTTGACCGAAGTGTTGTAGGACATCGTGTAACGAGGGTGCGGGTCGCCGATGACCCCGACGGACGGATCCGCGACTGGCAATCCATCTGGACCGAGGAACAAGGCGCCTTTCTTGAAGCCGCCCGGCGTCGCGGCGCAAAGGGCATCGATGTCCTGCGTGCCCGTCATTCCGGGAACGTCGATCTGCGTTGCGTTGCCGCAGTGCACGAACCGGGTGCCGATGATGACACCGGGAGCGTAGCCGAGCACGTCAGCGCCTTCCGCTTCGTTCGAACCGAAGCCCTCGTTCAGGTCGAAGATATCCGCGCCACCGAGGTTCGTTACGTTGCCCTTGTTGCGTCCGTACTGCACGCCGACCTCCCATGCCAGCTTTTGCGACGTAAAAGGACGCGCGTTCAGCGCCAGCTCGAGACCCTTGTTCGTGAGCGCCCCCGGATTCCCAAACGCGCTCAGGAACCCCGTCGATCCAGCGTTAACACTGATCGGCAGAATCACGTCCGTCGACTTCTTGTTGTATGCAGTGATCGTGAGGTCGATGCGCTGATCGAGGAAACCGAGATCCGCGCCGAATTCGGTCTCGCGGTTTCTCTCGGGTTTAAGAGCGCTGTTTCCGAGCTGCGTGCTGCTCGTGATGCCCGGTACGCCGTTGATCGACGTCTTGAGCGCATCACCGAAGCCCGATCCGAACAAGACCGTTGTACTAAGAGCGTTTAGCGCGGCATACACATCCGGCTCCTTGCCGGTTTCACCGTAAGCTGCGCGGAGTTTGCCGAAGCTGAGCCAGCCCTTCTGCTCTCCACCGTTCAGCAGATTGCTGAAGGTCCAGGCGAGCGATGCCTTCGGGAAGCTGTGCCGGCGTTGCGAAGCACCAAACGTCGAGAATCCGTCGTTCCGGATACCGGCGGTGAGATAGAGCTGGTTATACAGGTCCAACTCTCCCTGTGCGAAGTAGCCTTCGACGTGCCGCAGCGACCTGAACTCTTTTCCAGTTTGCGAAACTGTGTTTTCGATCGCAAGCGGTGAAGGTGCGATGAGACCTTCTCCCTGAGACGTGAGCTGCCGATACCGCCGGGAGTTCAGGTTCTGTCCGATCGTCAGCGTCGCGCTGAGGTTCTCGCCACGATTGCCGGTCGCGGAAGCGATCAGGTTGTGGTCGATGACGAGGTTGTTCTGGTTTGCACGAACTACCTGTCCTACCGGGTCACTCGCTGATGTTACCGGCAATGCCTGAAGCCGATCATCGCTGTAGTAGTCGCCGCCGATGGTCTCCTTGACGATGACCCACGACAGCGGACGCCACTCAATGTTGAAGTTCGAGATTACGCGTCCGAGCTCGCTGCGGTTTCCCGGGCTGTTGATGACGAAGAACGGATTGTCATAGTAGGCGCAGCAGAAGAACGATTCGATGCTCGTCGCGTTCGGGAACCTGTAGGGACGCTGCAGGCCACCCGCCGTCAGGTAGTTCTCATTGTTGAACGCCGGCGGCGTGCGCAGCGCGCCCAGCAGGAGTCCTGATACGTCGTTGCCGTGCTGCACGTAGTTACCGCGGGCATCGACGTAATTGAAGTTGCCGCTCAGAGTCACCTTGCTGCCTACTTCCTGAGTTCCCTTTAGACGGAAGCTGGCACGGTTGTACTTGTTGTTCGGACCTTTTACCACGCCGTCCTGGTTCGTCAGGCCGCCGGATGCGTAGAACGTCGTTCTGTCATTTCCTCCGGAGATCTGAACGTTGTTATCTGCCGTGATCCCGGTCTGGAACAACTCGTTCATATGGTCATAGGTCTGCGTTCCGGCAGGGAGCTTGGCGCCCCACGAAGTCCTTCCTCTGCTCGGCACGCAGTCTGGGCCGTTGCAGACCGAGGATGGCACGCCGAAGAAGAGCGATCCCTGCGAGTAATCGGTCTGCAGGATATCGGGAGTCAACGCCTTGTCGAAATTCTCCGACGAGCTGAAGGTGATCCTCGTTGGCCCCGGGCGGCCGCGCTTGGTGGTGATGAGCACCACCCCGTTGGCCGCACGCGCTCCATAAACCGCCGAGGCCGCCGATCCCTTCAGAATCTCGATCGACTCGATGTCTGCAGGGTTGATGTCAGCGGCGCGATTCGTAGTCGCCGTACCTCCCTGCACATCACCGCCCGATACCGCGAGCGAAGACGTCGAGTTGGTCTGATTGTCGATCGGCTGACCGTCGACCACGAACAGTGGCTGGTTGGTTCCGGTCAACGAGGCGGCGCCGCGAATGATGATCGACGCCGACGCGCCTGGCTCGCCCGATTGCGTCCGCACAACGATGTTCGGTGCCTTGGCCGCCAGCGACGTAATGAGGTTTTGCGGCTCCGAGGCACGACGGATCATCGAGCTATCAACGCTGTTGATCGTGACACCGAGCTTCTCGCGGGTGGTGGACATTCCCGCACCCGTCACCACCACCTCACCGAGGTGGAACGGATTGACCGTAAGCGCGAAATCCTGCCTGATGGTCGCGCCGGCTGCCAGAACGATCGGAAAGCTGCGAGCCGTATATCCGATCACGCGCGCAGTCAGTGGGACCGTCGCCCCCGTGGCGCGACTCGCCGGAACGACGAACGTATAGGTACCGTCGTCGTTGGTTTGAGTGCCGATGTTCAACCCGGGAAGGAACACGCTCGCCCCGCCCAGCGGCACTCCCGCATCGCTCGTTACCCGGCCGGTCACTGTAGTCCCGCTCTGGGCGAGTGCAGTCGACGCCGTCAACGCGAATGCGCTGAGTACTGACAAGAGTAGTCTTCGCATACTGCTAAACTCTCCTTATGATTGCACCACACACGTGGCGCGTAGATGTCCACTCTGCGACGGAGTGAACTTGATGGCCTGCCGGAACCGGATGCAGCGCAACGAACCGTTTCTCCATGACGGTCGTGAGCGTGCGGCACGATGATCGTGTCGAGGCGCGGCGCACGGTGGCGGAGGCGTGACTATCGAACCGTAGACTGATGTAAGGCCACGCGCCAAGTGAAGGCTCGGACGCCTTAGCAGCTTGTTTCATTCGGGGACTTACAGGAATTGTTGCGTGAACGCGTGCGTCAGTTCGTTGTCGGCAGGACGGGGGCCGACACGCGGCAGACTCGCAGCGGTCTAACTAAACGGAATAAAAACCACGTGCGCACCTGGAGTCAACAAAGGATTTGACACCAGGCAACGATGAAAACCCCAGGAAGCGCTGAAGCTACTATAGAAGAGAGACGCGCACGCGGTCTCGCAAGCGAACTCCATCGGCGAAAGGACCCAGCAAATGGGTTACGCTGTTCGCATAGTAGCTGATCAGTAGCCGGTTGCCGGGCAGTACTGAATAGCCGCCGCCAACTCGCACCAGCATTCGGCGCATGCTGAGCATCCGCCAGGCACGATCGAAGATCTCTTCGATCGTGCCCTCCCGATAAACCACGCGCGCGTTCAGCTCGCGCAGCACATCACGCATCTCACTCATGCGGGTGACGAGCGCCGCGTGCGAAATGAAATCACCGTCAAAGCTTTGAATGGCGGCGCAGGCCAATGTCACCGACGTCACCGGAATTATGGCCGCGATCTTTTCGAGAACTGAATCCCCCAGCGCCTGTACCCGCGCGAGGCGCGCGGTCCTCTCGATGGTGAAAAGATCTCCCACGATGCGATCCTGTTCGTCGAGCCACGGCGCGACAGCAAAGGGCTCACCGACAACGACGGCAGCGCGACCATACCGCTTCCATTTGCGCGCCACGAGCCGCGCGCTGTTCCACCACAAGTACCGCAGCACTTCCATGAGCTGAGCGGTCCTCGGCGGACGCGTACGCCCCTCGCGCGCGTCGAGCTCGCGTAACAGCGAGCGATCCTCGAGCACGCGATCGTAGTTGATTGCCACCGGCACGATGTAAAGTCGCTTCCGCAGCTCCGGATCGCGCGCGACACCGAGGACGTAGTCCAGCAAGCCTATTTTCGCCGTGCCGAGTTTCCCGTCTCGACTGAGTCCGCCCTCGAGAAAGATGCCCTGAGTCACTCCGTTGCGGGTTATGAGCTGGACGTATCGCTCAAGAACGGTGTGATACAGCTTCTCGCGATATTTGCGGCGGACGAAATACGCGCCGAACGACTTGAAGATGTACTCGAGCGGAAACGTGCGCGCCCATTCGCCGACGGCGTAGGAGATCGCGACCTGTCCCGACAGCACGTAACCGACCAGGACGTAGTCAGCGTTCGATCGGTGGTTCATCAGGTAGATGACAATCGCGTCTTTTGGCAGTGTACCCCGAGAGGAGCGACCTGCGTATTCCGCCGAGATCTTGTAGAAGAAGTTGAGCAGCACTCGGCTGACAACGAGTCCGATCTTGTAATAGGTGAGGATATTGAAGAACGGGACGATCTCGTCGATGTAGCTCTCCACGCGTTTCCAGGTCTGTGACTCGGGAATGCAGTTCTCGGCGGAATGCTCTTTCACGGCCTGAGCGACGGCGTCGTCGGCCAACAGCGTTTCCCGAATAAACGATTTCTTAGTGAGCTTGAACCGATCGACGCGCGACCCGGACCGTCGCAACGCTCGCAGCGCGATTCTGCTAGCGCGTCGGCGAATTATTGCGATCGCCACGATCATCGCGGCGAGCAGAACGCCGACCGACCACAGCATCCTGTTCATCATGCGTAAGATCCGCTCGCCGACTGCCGCCCGCAAATGCAAAAGCGCGCCACCGAGTCCTCGGTGACGCGCTTTCCAGCCTGCGCGAGAAAACTGCTTACGGTGTCGGCAGTCTATCGACGAACCAAACTACGGTTGGATTGCACGTCGCGAGAGGTACAGTTCCGCTGCAGCGGTTGGTTCCTGTAGACGGAGCTGTGGGGCTTCCAGGTACACCCGCGGGGAAATAGACGACTGTGAACGCCGTGCCCTGCGCGTCGACGCCGGCGGCGGGACGCTCACCCGGCAGCGTCGCGGGAGCACGCGGACCTTGCTGCGAAGCGGAAACCGTCGCTGAACCGGCGGGCGTGACCCGCGAGGCAATCTTCCCCGAAGGTATTGCGACGTACCCGGACAAACCGCCCGCCGCAACGTTAGCCATTGCCGGGGTGCCCGACACCGCAGTGGTTACGGAATCAACGAGATAATCATCGATCGCCGCGGCGCTGTTGTTTGCGGTCCGCACCGCGATCTGGCTGGCCGCGGGAGTTGGTGCATTCTCGGTGATGACCACGAACTGCACTGTGCCCCGAGCGCTGCCCGTCAGCATCATTGTGTAGTTGGTGTTCGCCGCGAACGTCACGGTGGTGTCAACGATCGGGTGAGATGTGATCGCAATGTTCTGGCTCGTCACGAACACCCGGAAGTGACGGGCTTTGGCTTCCGTTGGTTGGAATTCAGTTGCACCCCGGAAGGCGAGGGCGTTGGCAACCGGCGAGAACGCGATCTGATCGATGGCGCGGAAATCGAGAGCGCTGGTGTCATTGACGGAGTTTATGAAGCGAACTCCGGCGAGCGGTGGAAACGTCGGATCGGTGACGTTGTCCTTGCCACAACCGGCAATCGCAACGGCAGCGACGAGTGACGCAACGAAACGAGTTAGACGCATTAGCAAATACTCCAGATTAGAGGCTTCCAAAAGCACTGAGTGAAATTCCTGAGTCGAGCAGCTACTGGCCGTTCGGGGGTCCGGTGGAAGTGTCCTTGTCCGGACTCGATGAGCCGAATAGCGAACGCGTAAGAATGAACGACAGAGCGGCACCAGCTGCGACGGCGAAAGCGAGCGCTGTTTTGCTGCGCGAGAACTGTCGCACCTGTGCTTGCTGCACGAACGACGTTGATACCGTCAACGGCTCGCCCGACCAGACGTTGGTCCCTCCGTTGAAGTAGCGCACCGAGCTGACGGAGATCACGTACGCCGAGTCGTTCCTGACTTGCAGCTTGCCTTCAATCGTTTCAGCGGCCGGCCCAACGCTCGGACCGAGCGTCGCCCTGCCTTGATCGTTCAAACCGAGTACGAGGTCCGTACCCGGCGCAGGCGTGGCGGCAACCGGCGTGAAGGTGTAGCAGCCCGAAATGAATCCGAGCAGAAACACCGACGAGCACGCCGTCGCACGCTGCCACACCCGCGAGAATCCTTTATCTAGCTGCATACCGCACCCGCTCCACCGTTAGAAGCCGTAAGTACCAACGGTCGCGCGAGCGCTGGTCGTGTAGCTTTTCAACCCGCGGGCAAACAGCTCCTGATACGGAACGGGCCACTCCAGCGGCGTTCCAGTCGTCAAGTCGCCCCAGCCGCGTGCATCGATGTACCATTGGGCGTACCCGATCATGCTCGTCTCGAGGCGCTTCTCCCACTTCATCGCTTCGAACACCGTTCCACACGCTGTCGTGTTGTAGGCAGGCGGTTGTGGAACGCGCGGCACGCAATCGTGCGCCAGCGCGCTGCTGTTCGGTACCTGGTCGGTGATGATTGCCGTGGCTGGAATCGCGGCCAGTCCGGCCCGGGTGCGATACTTGTTGATCAGAGGAATTGCCGACGCGACGGCACCCGTTCGCAGATATCCCTCGGCAGCCAGCATGTCATTCTCGGCGACCGCGAACAACACGTAGGGTCCGTTGCCGCCCGTAGCACGGATCGCCCAGCTGCGTTGGTTGTCATAAAACCAGGTGCCCCAGGGATCAGCGGGTGAATCCTCGCCGTTCGGACGATTGCGGAAGTAGACGATGCTACCCGTGGGTGTGCCGGCGCGACTGGTACCGCCCGGATTGCTGAACAGGACGGGTGTGGCGACGGTGGCCTGCTGCGCAGCGCGAGTCTCGCCCGATGGGAAGCGTTTGTCGGGCGTTTTCAGGAGAAATGGTGCGCGCAACGTGAGTGCCGTCTGTAGCCAGGCGTCGTACGCGCCAGTGGTGTCAGCCATCCCCAGAATGAACGGAGTCATCTGACTCCACGTCGTCGATGTCGCCATCTGCGACTGGACCGAGCCGCTCCAGCCAGTAACCGTGTTGACCTGGATGACGAAGTCCGAAGTGATGCCGTTGGTGGCGTCGGCAATGATCGCTGCCCAATCAGCTGCAGCGCGAGCCGTCGGCGTCCGGCCAAGTCCGGCGCGGAATTTCGCTTTGTAGGACCGCACCAACTTCACGAAATTTGCAGCCGTCACATCTGAAACCTGCGCCAACCAGTCGGCGGGAATTGTCGACGCTGGGCCGGCGTTGGTGATGGCGATCGCCGAGTCGAGGTCTTTAAGTGCGGCGTCCATCACGGCAGCTGAAGTCGAAAGTGGCGGAACTGTGACTGGAGCAAGCGGATCTTGTGCGGTGATGATAGCCGCAGAATCGTAGACGAGGGCGATATTCCCTAACGCGTAACCGAGCCCGAAATAGGCAAATGCACGCGCTCTTGCGTCGCGGCCGGCCGTTCCGAGCACGGGGACGCCGTTGTTCTTGGCGATGAAATCATTCAGAGTGTGCACCGCCGTGGCCGCGAGACGCGCATTGCGACTGTGGAAATCGAAGTCGCGGAAATTTCCGTTGGAGACATTGTTTCCGATCGAGTTATCGATCGGAGCGCGCGGAATTGCGCCGCGTGTACCCATGCCGAAGTTTCCGAGCTGCGAAGCGCTCTCGAATGACATCGTGATTGTCTGAGTCATGATGTCATCGGAGGAGCCTAACTGACCGTTGTATAGCTGTTCAAAAAGCTTGGAGACCACTGTCTCCGTCGTGAGCGGCGAGGAAAAAACTCCACCGACACTCGGTTGTTGGGTGTTTTGCACCTCGAGCGGATTATCCCTGCACCCGACGAGAAGTACTGCCGACATCGCGGCCGCTCCGAAGCAAAGCCTGACGATAGTTGTTTGACGCATTCCGAACCTCACTGAAACTGGAAGTAGGGGCGGAGTGAATTGCGACTTGCAATTCACTCCACCAACTCATGCCTGATTCGATTTAGAACGAGCTCGAGAGCTGGGCCGTGTACGTGCGCAGGTTCGGGAAGCGGTAACCCGCCACCGGCGTCAGCGCAGAGGAATTGAGAGGTCCGGTGGTATTGCCTGACTCCGGATCGAATCCCCTGTACTTCGTCCACGTGTGCAGGTTGCGACCGACAAACCCGACCTTCCAGTCTCCCCTGCCACCGAGCGGACCAATGTGATAGCCGACGCTTAACTCACGCAGCTTCACGTAACTGGCGTCTTCGACGTTGAAGGTGTTCGGCGCCAGCGCATCGTATAGTCCGCCGACTCCCGAATTGCCGCCCGGTGAGTTGGAGGGACCACGCCGCCAGTAATAACCGATTGGCTTCGCCGACTCGACAGACTTGCCAGTCTGATCGATGTCGGATGTCTGGAGATCGCCGTGCGACCAGGCGTAGGCGATGTTCCACAGCTTCTGGCCGCGGTACGCATCCAGCAGCCCGTAGACGTTGAATCTCTTGAAATCGATGTTGTGCGACATGCCCCAATGGAAGCGAGGCAGACCGTTTCCGACAGGAATAGTAGCGATGTTGCCGATCGAATCGCGCAACGTGATCGGCATGCCCCAGGTCGTCCTGTTCCCCCACGGACCAGAGCCTTGTGGAAGGCTCGCGGTCCACAGGTTGCGCGTAATTCCCTCGGTCAGCTGATTGCCCTGACCTACCCAGACGATGAAGCCCTGATCGTTCGTTCTGAACGAGCTGTTCGGGCCGCCGCAGTCGGCGTTGAACGGCGCCGGAAGCTGATCGCAGCGACGGACGAAGTCCTGTCCGTAGATCGTGCCGATTTCCTCTCCAGTGCGGAACTTGAAGATGTCGAAGGTGTTAGCCGGACCAGGCGTAATGGTGCCCACGAACTCCGGCACATCGAGTCGAGTGATGACGCTGCGAGTTCTATCGTAGATGAGGCG
>JBKPDS010000045.1:0-8205 GCA_046727995.1 Gemmatimonadota bacterium | reverse complement strand
TGAGAAAACGTGACCGGGCAGTGTCATTCGGAGCCGTTCCGTGGGAGAACTATGCTGACCACGCTGCCACGTCCTTCAGTGCTGTCGAAGTAAATGTCCCCGCCCATCGCCCTCGCCAGATCACGCGCGATCGCCAGTCCCTGGCCGACACCCGAATACTCTCGCGTCGTCCCACTGTCTACCTGGAAAAACGGCTCGAAGATCTGCGCCAGCTTGTCCGACGGCACGCCGATCCCGGTGTCGCGGACCGTGATCACGACGTTGGCATTCCGGGTTGCGGCGGACAGGTGAATGCTCCCGCCTCTGGGAGTGAACTTGATGGCGTTGCTAACGATGTTCAGCAGGATCTGACGGAGCTTCAGCGCGTCGGCGCGTACCTCCAGCATCGAGTCTCCTGGCTCCCGAACCAGCTGCAGATCCTTGCGGAGCAGATCTGGCTGAACGATTGGCTCCAGCGCTGCGAGTTCTTCCCCGATGCGAAGAGAACGCGACTCTACCTTGGTAACTCCCGCCTCGGCGCGGGCAAAACTAAGCACGTCGTCGATGAGACCGAGCAGATGTTGCTCGTTGCGTTTAATGCGCGCGACTGCATCCATTTGCTTCTCGTTCAAGGCGCCGGTGACTTCCAACATCAGCAGCTCGGCGTATCCGGCGATGGCGTTCAGCGGTGTGCGCAACTCGTGGCTCATCACGGCGAGAAACTCTCCCTTCGCCTGATTGGCTGCGGCCGCGATTTGGTGCGCCACCTTCAGCTCGCGTGTGGCCCGCTCACGCTCGGCGGTCGCTGCGCCGAGGATCAGAAAGGTTGCGGCAGTAACTCCCATGAATGACTGCAGCGCTAACAGACTGGCGTGGAGCGTCGGCTGAATGAATGGACCGTGGCCGGTCATGGTCCCCCACAGCGCGAATATCGAAACGAGGAACGAAGTCGATACGGCGCCATGCGGACCGAATCTGATAGCGGCCCAGATCAGTAAAGGAAACAACTCGTATGCGCGACTGAGTGGACCACCGGGGGCGCCGGCCTGGCGTTGAAAAATCGCCAGACTGAGAGCGATGACGGCAAACGTGAGCGCGCCCACTTCCAGCAGGTGTCGCCGCGCAGGCAAGACGGGCCGAGCCGTCCACACCAGGACCGGTGGTGCCACTACCAGCGCCCCGATGGCATCGCCCAGCCACCAGGCGCGCCAGGTGTCGACCAGTCTGGTGCGCGGTACAAGTCCTCCGAGATCGAGCGTCGCCACGCCGATTGTCGCGCTGACCACCGGCGCCAAAACAGCGGCGAACAAAACGAACCCAATTGCATCTTGCACTCGCTCGATCGCCGGTCGGAAATCGACAAGACGCAGCAGCAGATAAGTGCCGAGGAGTGCCTCGAGGGTATTTCCGACGCCGATGCCGACACCTATCAGGAGAGGCGCGCCCGTCAACATGTTGGCGACCACGGCGCCGATGAAGATGCCCGGCCACAACTGGTATCCGCCGAGCAGCAGCGCGGCGAGCGCGATGCCGGTGGGTGGCCACACCAGCGCCGCGAAACCGGAGATCGATTCGAGCTGCAGCCCGGCGCGCGCGGCGAAGACGTACAACGCGGCGATTACGGCGATCTTCCCCGCGAGCTTCAATTGCGAGGACCAGCGCGTCACTGGGCTATGCGATCCTGCACGAGTGCGAGGGCCTGGTCATCCGGTCTGGACGTGCAGCGGCCTTCGCGCATTCTCCACAGCGCTCCGGCGAGCGAGATGTTCTCGTCGATGGCCTGACTCCGCGAGACGACGCCGGCTGGGGTGGCCAGGCCTCTCGCCACCGAATCGAGAGCGGCCCCCACCGAAGGCGCCTCGACGTCGAGGCATTTGTGCGCGGACTTGATCGTCATCTGGACTAGCTGCCGGCTGCGCCGCACCTGCTCGTCGAGGCCGAGGCCGCGCTGGGTCGGATCGATGGCGATGACGCTATCGGCGAGCTTGATCGTCAACGCGATCGAGCTGTCGTCCGGTGCGATGCGCTGCGCGGCGAGAAAATCGGAACGAGCAACCGGATAGTTGCCCATCGCCAGTGCTGCCCGGCCGAGTCCGACGTAGGCGTCAGCGTCGCGCGGATTCTTGCGCAACAAGTCGCGATAGATGTCGCTCGCTTTCGCGGGCGAGCCTGCCAGCACGAAGTAGTTGGCGATCTTCTTCCGCAGCACCGTATCCTCGGGGGCTTCGTCCTGAATCGGCAGTAGCTCCGAGAGCAATTCCTGTTTGGCACCGGTCTCCGCCAGCAGGTCGATCAGCTCGAAGCGCGCGATCGCCCGGCTGCGCGCGGCGTCGCCGGGCCAGATCCCGTAGATCGCGCGGTGATAATACGACTTCGCCTCCTCGATGCGTCCCTGTTTGGCGAGAACGCGCGCCATCGCCAGGTTCGCTCCGCCATCCGTCGCGTCGCGCTCCAGTAGAGGGAGCAGCATCTGCTCGGCGTCATTCGTTCGACCCTGCGCCAGCACTGCCTGCGCCAACGCAACGGTGTACACCGGCCTCTCACGATCGAGCGTGGCAGCGGTGCGCAGATGCTCGATCGCGTCGGGAAGTCGCTTGTGCTCGATCAGATTCACACCGACGCGGTACTCTTCGGCGGCCGTCGCGCGCGTCGCTTCGCGGTCCACTTTCGCCAGCGCCGTGTCGCCGATGATGAGCACCAGGATCGCAACGCCGGTGAGCGTCAGAGTCAGAATGAACTCGGACGCAGTTGCCGTCGGCGGAGGCGGTAGCTCCTGTGCGGCTGGATCGCTCACACTCTGATCACTCCCGTCCCGTGCGGCGGCGTCACCCGTCGCGGATCGACCCCGTACGCGTGCAGCACGTCGGTGAGCGTCACCACGCCGATGATCATCCGCGCATTGGCGCGGCTCACCACCGGCAGCACGTTGTGTCCGGTGTCGCCCATCCGGGCCAGCGCCAGACCGAGAGGTTGATCGCTATGGACGTGCGGAATTATCGAGTTGTTATTTGAGCCGGGTCCGCGCGCTCGCTTCATTATCGTCGCGATCGTCACCGGCCGTTGCGATCCTGTGGTAGCGTCGATGATGTCGCTGACGCGAACCATGCCGAGCAGTCCATCGTCGTCGACGACGGGCCACGACTCGAGATCCGAGTTCTTGGTGAGCTTGCGAGCCTGGTCGACCTTCATCTCCAGGGTCAAAGGCTCGGGCGGCGTGCGAATCGCCGACGTCACCCACAACGCCGTATCGGTGCGGAACGGGCCACTCGGCAGATGCAATCCGTCCTGGTGTGCGAGCGCCTCGTAGATCGGCTCGCGCTGCAACTTTTGCGAGATGAAGAACGCGATCAGGTTGGAGATCATCAACGGGACGATGATCGTGTAGTCGCGTGTCACCTCGAAGATCATGATCACCGACGTGAGTGGCGTCCTGATGATTCCGGCAAAGGCGGCTCCCATTCCCACGAGTGCGTACGCGCCCGGACCGGCGGTCGAAGCAGGGAAGATCATATGCGCCACGCCTCCAACCGATGCGCCGACCATCGCACCGATGAACAAGCTCGGTCCGAAGATTCCGCCGGCGTTACCCGACGCATATGCGACGGCGGTGGCAATCAGCTTAAGCACTGCCAGAACCAGCACCGTCTGGAGGATTACATCGCCATTCAGAACTCGCTCGACCTGGTCGTATCCAACGCCGAGCACCTGTGGGACGAAGAAACCGAAAATCCCGACAGTGAGTCCGCCGGCGACGGGTTGAAACCAAAGCGTCGAACTTGGGAATCGCAGAAACCGCTGCCGCAGGTTGAGTAGCAGCTTGACGAAGGCGACAGAGGCGAGCCCGCCGACGACGCCGAGCAGCGCGTAGATAGGGAGCTCACCGGGGCTGACGAGATTGTACCCGGCGACGTGAAAGAGTGGACTGTCGCCGAGCACGAGGTGGAGCACCATCCACGCAGTGGCCGACGCGAGCACAACGGAGCCGAGTACGGGCGCGTGCAGATCGCCCATGATTTCTTCGAGGGTGAAGAGGACGGCGGCGATCGGAGTGTTGAAGGCGGCGGAGAGTGCTGCGGCGCCTCCCACTGGAACGAGCCACTTGACTTGCGTTTTGCTCAAGCCGAGCCGGCGGGCGATGACTGAAGCGATGCCGGATCCGATGTAGACCGACGGACCTTCGCGTCCGAGTGCGATGCCGCTGGCGAGCGATGTCGAACAGCAGATGAATTTGCCGATGACTGAGCGGAGCGAGATGCGTCCGTCGTGAATAAAAACCGCGGCGCGGGTCTGTGGGATGCCGCTGCCGCGGGCGAGGGGGAAATAACGGTAGAGGAGGTAGCCGGTGAGGAGTGAGCCGAGGGTCGGGACGAGGATGCGTCGCCAGCCGAGTCCGCCCGCCGGGTACATGTGGGCGGCAAGTCGTCCTGTGAGGAGGATGAATGCGACGACGACGAGTCCGACGAGCGCGCCGATGAACAGGCTGAGGAGGAGCGAGAGTCGATCCTCTTTGCGACGGAGGTCCTCGACCAGCCCAGTGAAGCGCTTCGGAAGTCGCGGAAGTCTGGGGCGACGCATTGTCAAAAACTAAGCGCTCACCGCCGGGATAGAAGCTCGGCGGTGAGCTTTACGGTTAGGGCAGATGTGCTCTAGACCGAGTGGTGCCAGTCTCCGAGCGGATAGAATCCGTTTCTGATCCAGACATCATTGGGGACCGCCTTGGCTAGTGTGGCTTCCTGCACCAGGTACTCATCGGGCAGCGCGTTGTGTCCCTGCCAATCGGGAAACTCCGCTTCCTCCAATCCTTCGCGGATGATGTGGGCGATGAAGGCGATGGCGCCGACCGTCGGTAAGCTGCCCTGAAATTCGCGACACAGCTGCGACGGTTGCACGGGCCCGGTCGCGGTGATCATGGGGATGCGGAGCGTCACGGTGGACATTGCCGAGTAGACGATTTGGTGTGCACAACGGCAATTTCACGGGGTATTTTTGCGGATGTCCATGCGAAACCTGTTCTATCCAATCCTCGCCCTCGCTTTTTCCGGCTGCAACCTGTTCAGCGGGAAGTGCACCTATGAATTGCGCTCGCTCGACGCGGCCGGTCAGTTCAATCAGAACGGCGCGGCGTTCGCGACGGCGCAGGTGACTCTGTCGGAGCAGCGCGGCTCACTCCAGGGTCAGTCGATCGCCTGGTTGGTGACAGCTGATGCTCTCAAGGGCCACGTGACTTCGGCCTCGATCAAGGATTCGTCGAATCCTTCGCAGGTGTTGCTCAATCTGCCGATTGCCACCGCCGATCGTCCCGAGATCTCACAGGGCGCCGCCAGCTCGAGCATGGGAGCGAATCTCGGCGGCTTTCACGACATGCTGGCCGCCGGCCACGGCATCGTCGAGCTGCAGACCGATGATCCTTCGCAGCCGATCATTACGATAGGCCTCGTGCCGACGAGCGTGGGAGATTGGATTAGGCCGTATTGCTCCTGAGGCGCGTGCGTTAGACGCCGCTCCACGGAGACAAAAAAAGAGCCCGGTCATTACCGGGCTCTTTTTTCTCGTCGAACGACCTCAGCTTCCTCTTGTCTTCGTCACGTTGATCTGGTGACCGCAGAACGATCCCGTGATCGTCAACGTGTGAGTGGAAGGATCGTACGTCGAAGTGATGTCGACATCGCACGTCCCCGATCCACCCGTCCGCGACCAGGTGAAGCTTCCCTTGTGGGTCTGCGTCTGCGGGCCGGTCGGTACACCGTTCACGATGTTCACGTGACTCGTGAACTGGAGATTCGGGTTGCCGTTGATGGTGAGAACTCCGTCCTTCGTGTCGAACGCGCAGTTGGTGTCGGTCCGCGTTGCATTGGCGTCGACAGTGAGACTGTGGGTCGTGCGGTCACCGGTTCCGACGATGCTGCCATCGATCACTACTTGTCCACCGCGCGGGCACTGTTTGGTGACGGTGAATGTCGTGTTGATCGGAAACGGCGCCAGCGTGGTTGCCGCTGCTCCCGCCGATCCGATTTGATCGACGCCGATCGAGAATGAGACGCCGGGTCCGAAATCGGTGGGGCTGAGCGTGGCAACATTGTCCATGTCGGCCGCCAGCTGGTTTGCATCGGCCTGGTTGATTCCAGCATTCACGCCAGTGGAATCGCTACAGGCAGTGGCGGCCACAACAATGGCCGCAGAACAAACCAGGTAGAATTGTTTGCGCATTGGTTTAACTCCGGGTGGAGAGGTTTGAGCGTTTAGACGGTGACTGCCGCTCTACCGTTAACGAAGACTCACCGAAGCCGACGTTCCGTCACGCTAAGGCGCGTTAAGATTTGTTACAGGCCGTCCCCGCCCCCGCCCCGAAGGTTCCCCGAGCGGGCGAGGACGGCCTCCTTGCGACGCTGCTACGGAATCCTAGCCGTCGCGATTCGCAAATTGTCGACCCACATGTACTGGTCGACCGGTGATCCATCGCCGATGTACGGTGCGATTATCAGCTGATCCATCTGCATCGTCGGATGCGCCGCCGTGCGGAACAGAATGTCGTGACGGTCGAAGATCAACGCACCGTTGAACCAGTACTGGATCACGCCGTCGGCGACGCCCTTACCGTTCGAGATGGTGTTCAGCTGGAAATAGACTTCCACAAAATTCCAGTTGCTCTTGTAACCTGCGCCTGGACTCGGCTGGAACTCGACGGGTCCGGTCAGCTGCTTGTCGTTGTACCAGTACGATCCAAAGTCGAAGCACTCGGAGAAAATGTTGCTCTCCACCAGGCCGTTGCACCCACCGGTCGAGCGGTCCTCCGTCACGTTGATCAGATTGTTCGGCAACGCGCCGTAATTGTAGTTGACCGATCTGTTGTCCTGCATCTGGATCCGCGGCCGGCCGCCGTTCTGATAATTCTGCTCGACGTAGAGATCCAGATAATTCTGCGACAGCCCGTCATAATCGGCGTCCAGGTTGCTCAGGATGTAGAACTCGTGCGGGTGATAGGTGTGGCCAGAGCCGACGTAGTTCGTGCTGTACTTCACGTAATAACTCAGGTACACCGAGCTCGTCGGGGTGAATTTGTGCCGCTGCGCGCCACCAGAAGTCGGCGACGTCGCTCCCGCCAGCCAGTGGTACTGTGCCGATGCAGTGCTGCTCGTGATGTGCTCGGTCGTCGATAGCTCGACGTTGGTGTTGTCGTACCAGCCGCGCGAGGCGATACTGGAATTCTCGAAATCCTCCTCGAACAGCAGCGTTCCCGGAGGCGGTGGAGGCGGCGGAGGCGGTGACCCCGAAGCCTTCGTCGTTGCTGCCGCGACGTTCGAGAGCCCGCCGAATACCGCGTTGAAGTTCAGCGTTCCACGGAATGAAACGAGCTGGAACTCGTAGCTCGTCGACGGCTGCAATCCGAGAACGGTACAGGTGAGCGGACTGCCGATTGCCGTCCCCATAACCGGCACTGCGCAACTGCCGCTCGTCACAGTCGTCGCCGCGCCCCATGAAATGGGCGCCACTGAATACCGCACATCGTACTCGGCTGGCTTGCCCGTCCCGTCATCGACCTGGGTGAAACTCAGAGTGACTCCAGTGCTGTCGATCGCCGCCACTTTGAGATCCGTCACGGTGCCGGGGTTGCCCGTTGGCGGCGGTGGACTCGCGTTCACGGTGAGAGTGGCGCTGCCGGTCTTTCCCTCGCTGGCGGCGGTTATCTGCGCCGTGCCGGCGGCGACAGCCCTGACGAGGCCGGCGGTGTCGACCGTCGCCACCGCGGTGTTGCCAGAGCTCCAGGTGATCTTGCGTCCGGTGAGGACGTTGTTGCTGGAGTCGTAGGTCGTCGCTGTCGCCTGGGTGGTTTGACCTGGATTCAATGTGCTCGCCGCCAGCGACACAGTCACCGAGGCGACGGGCGCCAATCCCTGCGGAGTCTGGGCGGTGACGGTGAGGGTAGCGCTGCCCGATTTCGTACCGCGAGTCGCGGTGATGCTGGCCGTCCCGGCTGCTACGCCGGTTACGAGACCGCTTGTATCAACAGTTGCAACCGCGGTGTTACTCGAGCTCCAGGTGACGGGGCGATTGATCAGCTGGCCTTGAGAGTCACGCAGCGTCGCCGTCGCCCGGGTCGTATCTCCCACCGCGATCGAGCTCGAAGCAAGTGAGACCGTCACCGTAGCGACGCGAGCCGCGTCGGCGTTCAGGTTGTCGGTGTTGAGGCCATCTGCTCCGGTGACACTGTTGTCGGAGCACGAGAAT
>JBKPDS010000044.1:0-2471 GCA_046727995.1 Gemmatimonadota bacterium | reverse complement strand
GGCGGCGCGCTTGACTACACCGGTTACCACACCGCGGCACTGGATGCTCTGCTCGACGCGGCGCGGAACGCTGCGCCCGGCGAAGCGGAACACCGTGCGTGGCGCGACGTGCAAGCGGCGCTCGATACCCTCGCGCCAGCGACGTGGATCTATCACGCACGCGGACTCCAGGGCGTCTCGCGTCGCGTGCGTGGCGCCAGGATGGACCTCCGCGGCGAGCTCGTGACGGTTCACGACTGGACGCTCGCGCCCCGATGAGCATGTTACGTATACGATGTCACAACTAGCAAACGAAACGCTTAGCCGATGGAGCGGCAACACTCCCTATTGGGAAAAGCATCGTGAGCTGATCCAGCACATGTTTGCACCGGTCACTAAAGCGCTCCTCGATGATGCCGAGGTCAAGCCGGGTGACGCGGTACTGGATGTTGCAACGGGTGCGGGTGACCCGGCACTGAGCGTCGCTGACGAGGTCGGACCATCGGGCAAGGTTGTAGGTATCGATCCGGTTCCGGGAATGATCGAAGGCGCCCGCCGAGCTGCGGTCAATCTCGGCCTAAAGAACACACAATTCGAAATCGCCAGCGCAGACGCGCTGCCGTTTCCAGCAGAATCGTTTGATGCGGAAGTCAGCCGCTTCGGCGTGATGTTTTTTCCATCTCCGGTTGATGCTGTTCGGGAGATGTTGCGTGTACTCAAGCCTGGAAAGAAACTGGCCTTCGCCGTGTGGCATTTTCTCGATAACAATCCTTTTCACCACTCGCTGGCCAGGATCGTCGATCGTTACATCGAACCGACACCCTTGCCGACTGACGCTCCGGAACCGTTCCGTTTCGGTTCGCCGGGTAAATTGAAAAGTGTTCTCGTTGAAGCCGGTGCTGCTCAACCTGCCGAACGTCTGCTACGATTCTCAATAGATGCGCCGCTCTCAGTCGAAGACTTTTGGACTATGCGAATGGAATGGTCGGAGAAGCTCCGTGAAAAAATCGCCCAGCTGCCGGCTGAGCAATCGAGAGCAGTGAAGGAGCAAGTGATTCGCGTTTTCAATGAATACCACACCGCGCGCGGCATGAGCTTTCCGGCAGAGGTGCTGATAGTGACCGGAACGAAGTCGCCAATCGCCCAGGTTTAGTGCGTTGAAGCAGTCGACGAGTGCGCGCTGACGCGCCGCGCGCTCCGACCACCGCTCCCGCGACGATGAGCATTCTCGTTTCAGCGGAAGATCTTCTCGCGCGACGGAGCGTCGCGACCGGTGCACTCGCGCCTCTCGCGGATGGTTTGCGCGCTGAGTTGGAACCGCTCATTGCGCGTACGCCGGAAGTGCCGAAGGAGAAGGCGCGTCTCTCGCGCGCCGGTGAGGCAGATCAGCGGTTCAGACTCTACTTCGATCAGCTCTGGCTCGCTGAGCGCATGCTCCACGCCGCGCTGCTCGGCGTTTTGTTGGACGATCGACACGCGCGAACGCTCGCTGTCACAGTGCTCGATGCGTACGCCGATCAGTATCTCCGCTACCCGAATCGCGACAACGTTCTCGGTCCCTCGCGTCCATTCTTCAGTACGTATCTCGAATCGATCTGGCTCCTTCAGCTCGTTGTCGCGCTCGACCTGCTCGAGACCGGCGCGCCGCCTGAGGAAATCGGTGAGCTCGGAGCACGCGTGCGCGATCGTCTCGTCGCGCCAAGCGCTGCATTGATTGCGTCGTATGACGAGGGCATGTCGAACCGCCAGGTATGGAACAATGCCGCACTCGCCGCGGCAGGTATCCTGCTCGGAGATAACGCAGTTGTGGAACGCGCGCTGTTGGGCACGTCAGGATTACACGCGCACCTCGAGCACGCATTGCTTCGCGACGGAAGCTGGTACGAAGGCGAGAATTATCATCTCTTCGCGCATCGCGGCCTCTGGTACTGCGTGCAGGTCGCGGAGCAACGTGGATACGGCTTGCCGCAAGAACTCGAACGAAGATTCCGGGAGGGATTTGCAGCGCCCTTCCGAACTTTACTTCCCGATCTGACGTACCCGTCCCGACGAGATTCTCAGTACGCAGTAAGCATTCGCCAACCGCGTTTTGCGGAATCGTGCGAGCTTGGCCTAGCACGGAGTGATGACCAGCGATTGATCGGAATACTCGCCCGTCTTTACGATCCCGACATTCCCCGGGGCGATACCGGACGCGCCCGCACCTCGGCCGATGTAGAGCGCAATCTCCCCCCGACCGGACTCACACGGGCCGACCTGTCCTGGCGCTCGCTTCTGTTCGCGCGCGAGCAGCTTCCGCAACTCGTCCCATCGGCATTGGAATCCGACCTGCTCCCCGCACAGGGGATCGGCGTGCTTCGCCGCGACGGTGGAAAGCTCTACGTCGCGCTCGACTACGGCAATTCGGGGGGCGGGCACGGGCATCCCGACCGGCTGAATCTTCTGCTCTCCGACGGAGATGTGCGATGGTTCGACGATCCCGGCACAGGCTC
>JBKPDS010000043.1:0-8217 GCA_046727995.1 Gemmatimonadota bacterium | reverse complement strand
CGCGTTACGCGTTACGGGTTACGGGAAGCGGACACCGAGTAGCACGCCCGCTTGACCCGATATCCACCAACCTTACATTCGATCCCGTGCCGACACCTGTCGAGCGGGCTCGACCCGGCTTCGGATCGTACACACCCGATGTAGAAGTCCGTCCCGCGCCGACGCGACGGGTTCACACCGTCGACGTCACCCGTGGCGTCGCCATGATCCTGATGGCGATCGACCACGTCCGCGTCTACGCCGGTGTTCCGCCCGGCGGCCCCGTACCGAGCGTCTTCTTCACCCGCTGGATCACGAACTTCGTTGCGCCGGCATTCGCTTTCCTCTCCGGCACGTCCGCTTACCTACTCGGCCAGAAACTCGGCAGCAAAGCAGCGCTTTCGAAGTACCTGCTCACGCGCGGACTCGTACTCGTTCTGCTCGAGCTCACCGTCATTCGGGTCTGCTGGACCTTCAATTTCCACTTCAACGAATATCTGCTCGCCGGCGTCATCTGGATGCTCGGCTGGTGCATGGTGCTGATGGCGGCGCTGGTCTGGCTCCCCACGGCGGCGATCGGCGGCTTCGGCGTGGCGGTAATCTTTCTCCACAACCTGATGGATTTCATTCCGCCGGAGACGGGACAGCGGCTGTCGCAAAGCGCACTCGCTCCGCTCTGGCAGATTCTCTACTTCGGCGGTCCGATCCAGATCGGATCCAGCGGGCCGGTGCTGGCGGTGTTGTACTCGATCTTCCCGTGGATCGGAGTGATGGCGGCCGGCTACGCGTTCGGGGCGGTGATGACGATGGACCAGGAGCGGCGCGACAAGGCCTGCGTCGTGCTTGGGGTGTCGGCGATCGTCCTCTTCTTCCTGCTGCGCACGACCGACGTCTACGGCGATCCGCGGCACTGGCACGTCGCAATACAGTCGCAGCTGCCGACGTTCCTCCGCTACATCAACACCACCAAGTACCCCGCGTCACTCCAGTTCCTGCTGATGACCCTCGGCCCGACGATCCTGTTGATGCCGTTGTTCGATCGCGCGCGGGGAAAGATCGGCGAAATCGTCGCCGTCTACGGTCGTGTGCCGATGTTCTACTACCAGCTCCACATCCCGGCGATCCATTTCGCGGCTGTGATCGTTTCGCTGATCCGCGAGGGCAAGGTCGACCCCTGGCTCTTCACCAACCATCCGATGATGAATCCGCCGCCGCCCGACGGCTATGTGTGGTCGCTGGGTTTGCTCTATCTGGTGTTCGCTATCGTCGTCGCCCTGCTCTACTTACCCAGCAGCTGGTACTGGCAGCGGAAGTCGACCAACCCCGCTCCCTGGATGAGATACGTCTGATTATGAAATTCTCCCTTGACCCAGGGGCCCAGTATGTGCAATGTATAATTATCCAATTCTAGTGTACCAATAGACGATGGCACTCCGCTCCGCTAACCGAATTCTTCTTAGCCTGTACCCGATTACCATCGGGGCGACGGGGAGAATTTGCGCGGACAAAGCAGACTCATAGCAAGGTTGCAGAGATAACGCGCAAGGGCCTCTCCCAAGTTGGAAGAGGCCCTTTTTTTATGCACGATCCAGAGGAGCCAGACTCCAGGATGGATAAGTTGGAAAAGCAGGGCCTTTACGATCCGGCTTACGAGCACGACGCGTGTGGCATCGGCTTCATTGCCCATGTCCACGGCGTCCGCTCGCGCGACGTCGTCGAGAAATCGCTTCAGCTGCTCCAGAATCTCTCGCATCGCAGCGCCGTCGCTGCCGACGCCTGCACCGGTGACGGTGCGGGGATCCTGCTCCAGGTGCCGCACGTTTTCCTGCGACGCGCCTGCGGATTCGCCGGCATCACGCTGCCTGACGCGGGCAGTTATGGCGTCGGGATGGCGTTTCTCCCCTCGCGCGAGCGCGAACGGCTCGCGTGCGAGCGAGTGATCGAGAAGATCGTCGCCGAGGAAGGGTACTCGGTGCTGGGGTGGCGCGACGTTCCGGTCGACGACGCCGTGCTCTCCGCATCTACTCGTCGGACGCGCCCTGTCATCAGGCAGGTTTTCGTGGCGCGCCTGTTCGTCGATCGCGACGTCGGGTCTTCGTTCGAGGTTGCGCTCTACATCATTCGACGGAAGATCGAGGCAGCCCTGCGCGCGATTCCGGAAGGGAAAGACTGCTATTTCGCGTCCTTCTCGTCGCGCACGATTGTCTACAAGGGGATGCTGACGCCCGATCAGTTGTCCGGGTTCTATCTCGATCTGCGCGATCCGGATCTGGCCAGCGCGATCGCGTTGGTGCATTCGCGATTCTCGACCAACACCTTCCCGTCGTGGCGACTGGCGCATCCTTATCGATTCCTCTGCCACAACGGCGAGATCAACACGCTGCGCGGGAATCTGAACTGGATGCGGGTCCGCGAAGCGACGATGGCATCGTCGCGATTCGGCGGAAAGATCGAGGCGCTGTTCCCTGTTTGCGGCACGAATCAGAGTGACTCGGCGTCGGTCGACAACGTGCTGGAGATGCTGACGCTCGCCGGTCGGCCGCTCGCCCACGCTATGGCGATGATGATTCCCGAAGCGTGGGAGTCGCACGCGACGATGTCGCCGGATCGACGCGCCTTCTATGAGTACCACTCGTCGCTGATGGAGCCATGGGATGGGCCGGCGGCGATGGCGTTCACCGACGGGCATCACGTCGCCGCAGTGCTCGATCGCAACGGCCTGCGGCCGGCGCGCTACGTGGTCACCTCCGACGACCTCGTCGTTCTGGCGTCGGAGGCTGGTGCGCTGCCGATCCCTGTCGAAAGGATCCGCGCCAAGGGGCGGCTCGAGCCGGGCCGGATGCTGGTCGTCAACACCACCCAGGGCGTGATTCAGGACGACGAGGCGATCAAGACCGAGCTGGCGATGGTACGCCCGTACCACCGTTGGATTTCGGAGCAGAGGATTGATCTCGAGGAATTGCTGAAGGAACAGGAGGCGGGAGGCGGGAGGCGGGAGGCGGGAGCCCCCTCGCCCCTCGCCCCTCGCCCCTCGTCCCGCCTCCCGCTTCAGCGCGTCTTCGGCTATACCGCCGACGAAATCAAGATGGTGCTCGGGCCGATGGCGGACACTGGAGAAGAGCCAGCCGGCTCCATGGGGAATGACACTCCGCTCGCCGTGCTGTCGAAGCGGCCGCAGCTGCTGTTCTCGTATTTCCGGCAGATGTTCGCGCAGGTCACTAATCCCGCGATCGATCCGATGCGCGAGCAGCTCGTCATGTCGCTGGCGATGAACCTCGGACCGCAGGGCAATCTGCTCGAGGTCGGCGCCGAGCACGCCCGGCAGATCCGAATTGCGCAACCTGTGCTCACGGAACAGGCAACCGCGGCGTTGCGTGATGTCAGCGAGCCGAGCCTGCGTGCGGTTACTCTCAGTACCCTGTTCCGCGTTGCCGATGGTACCGCCGCGCTCGAGCCCGCCGTCGATGCTCTGTGCGTTTCTGCCAGTGAAGCAGTCACCGCCGGCTGCGGCGTGCTCATTTTCAGCGATCGCGGCGTCGATCCCGATCACGCCCCAATCCCTGCTCCGCTGGCGATCTCCGCAGTCCACCATCACCTCATTCGTGAAGGACTGCGTGGACGTGTCAGTCTCGTCGCCGAGACCGGCGAAGCGCGAGAAGTCTCGCACGTCGCTCTGCTCATCGCCTACGGCGCAAGCGCGGTCCATCCGTACCTCGCTCTGGAAACGGTGGCAGCGTTGGCGCGCCCCGAACTGATCGTCGAGAGCTCGCAGCCCCCAGCCGCTCCGGACACCGCTCCCAGCCGGTCTTCTTCAGTTGCAGTTGATCACTACATAAAGGCCATCGGAAAGGGCTTACTGAAGGTGATGTCCAAGATGGGCATCTCCACTCTGCAGAGTTACTGCGGCGCCCAGTTGTGGGAAGCAGTCGGATTGAGCCCGGCCCTCGTCGAGCGTCACTTCGCCGGCACACCGTCGCGCGTCGGCGGCATCGGCATGGAGCTGATCGCCGAAGAAACGCTGCGTCGTCACGCCAGCGCGTTCACCGAGACTGCGACGCAGCTCGATCCGGGCGGCGAGTACCAGTATCGCGTCCAGGGGGAGCACCACAACTGGAATCCGCTGACGATCGCCAAGCTCCAGCACGCGACGCGATCCGACAATTACTCGACCTTCAAGGAGTTCAGCACACTCTCCAACGACGAGACGCGCCGGCAATCGACTCTGCGCGGGCTGCTCGAGTTCGTGGAGCGCGACCCGATTCCGATCGACGAAGTCGAACCGGCCAGCGCCATCACCCGTCGCTTCTGCACTGGTGCGATGTCGTTCGGATCGCTGAGCGCCGAGGCGCACCAGACCCTCGCCATCGCCATGAACAAGCTCGGCGGCCGCAGCAACAGCGGCGAGGGCGGTGAGGAGCGCTCGCGCTTCGGCACCGACCGCAATAGCGCCATCAAGCAGGTCGCGTCGGCTCGGTTTGGTGTCACCGCCGAATATCTAGTGAACGCGGACGAGTTGCAGATCAAGATCGCCCAGGGCGCGAAACCGGGCGAAGGCGGTCAGCTGCCCGGGCATAAGGTCGACGCCATCATCGCCAAAACTCGCCACTCCATTCCTGGCGTGACGCTGATCTCGCCGCCGCCGCACCACGACATCTACTCGATCGAAGATCTGGCGCAGCTCATTTACGATCTGAAGGCAATCAGTCCGAAGGCGGCTGTCTCGGTGAAGCTCGTCGCCGAAGCCGGTGTGGGGACGGTTGCCGCCGGCGTGGCCAAGGCGCGCGCGGATCTCATAGTCATCTCCGGTGATTCGGGCGGCACCGGCGCATCGCCACTGTCATCGATCATGCGCGCCGGAAGTCCGTGGGAGCTCGGCCTCTCCGAGACCCAGCAGACGCTCGTCATGAACGATCTGCGCGGACGCGTGCGGTTGCAGACCGACGGCCAGCTCAAGACAGGCCGCGACGTCGCCGTCGCCGCGATGCTCGGCGCCGACGAATTCGGGTTCGCGACAGCGCCGCTCATCGTCGAAGGCTGTGTGATGATGCGGAAGTGCCATCTCAACACTTGCCCCGTTGGAATCGCCACGCAGGATCCCGAGCTGCGGGCGCGGTTCGCCGGCCAGCCCGAGCACGTCGTGAACTATTTCTTCTTCATCGCCGAGGAAGTGCGGGAGATCATGGCGCAGCTCGGGTTCAGGACGATGGACGAGATGATCGGCCGCAGCGATCTGCTGCGTGTTCGTCCGCCGGCTGATAGCGCCAAGGCGAGCACTCTCGATCTATCGGCGCTGCTGCATCTCACCGCGCCGCCGGCCGTCGAGGATCCAGCTCGTGTCGTGCGTCGTCACGTGAGGCGGGAGGCGGGAGGGGGAGGCGGGAGGCGGGAGGCGAGGAACGTCGGTGAAAAGAGCATGAACGGGATTCTTCTCGAGGTCGCGCGGCCCGCGCTGGACAAGGGCGAGCGCGTGAAGGCAAGCCTGCCGATCTCGAATGCGGATCGCGCGGTGGGAGCGACGCTGTCCGGCGAGATCGCGCGTCGTTACGGCGACGACGGCCTGCCCGACGACACCATCTCGTTCCGATTCACCGGCTCGGCAGGTCAAAGCTTCGGCGCTTTTGCTGCGCGCGGACTCTCTCTCGAGCTCGAGGGCGAGGCCAATGATTACGTGGGTAAAGGACTCTCGGGTGGGAGGCTGATCATTCGGCATCCGCGCGCAGCACAGTTCATCCCCGATCAAACCGTTCTCATCGGCAACACCGTTCTCTATGGGGCGACATCGGGTGAGGCGTACTTTGCCGGGGTCGCCGGGGAGCGGTTCGCCGTGCGCAATAGCGGCGCGATCTCCGTCGTCGAAGGCGTCGGCGACCACGGCTGCGAGTACATGACGGGTGGAACCGTCGTGGTGCTCGGCCGCACCGGACGCAACTTTGCCGCGGGAATGAGCGGCGGTCTCGCCTTCGTTCTCGACGAGTTCGGGCTGCTCCAGCAGCAGTGCAACACGTCGATGGTCGATCTGATCCCGCTGCTCGACTTCGGCCAGCGGGACACCGTGCGCCACCTGCTGGAGAATCACGCCCGGCTCACCGGCAGTGCGCGAGCGAAGCGGCTGCTTGCCCAGGGAGAACATCTCCTGCGCAGTTTCATCGCGGTAGTTCCGCGCGAGTACAGAAAAGCGCTGGAGCGTCAGGCAGACGGCGACGCGACGCGCGCGGTAGCGGGCTCGCGTCATGGTCTGGCGATCGTCGATGCACGGAGTGATCGCCATGGCTGATCCGAAGGCGTTCATTACGCTGCGCCGGGCGACACCGGAGCGACAGGCGGTAACCGAACGGGTGCGGCACTGGGGCGAGTTTTATCATCCGGTTCCCGATGCCAACGTGCGCACGCAGGCGTCGCGCTGCATGGATTGCGGTGTTCCCTTCTGTCAGGGCGATACGGGTTGCCCGGTGCGGAACATCATCCCCGAATGGAATGGGCTGGTGCAACGTGGCGAATGGCGGGCCGCGTTCGACTCGCTGCATGCGACCAACAATTTTCCGGAGCTCACCGGCCGTCTCTGCCCTGCACCCTGCGAATCGGCGTGCGTGCTCGGCATCGTCAACGAGCCGGTGGCGATCAGGCACATCGAGCAGACGATCGCTGATCGTGGATTCGCGGAGGGATGGGTGCAACCGCGTCCTCCACGCCGCGCGACTGGATTCAAAGTGGCAGTCATCGGATCAGGCCCCGCTGGACTCGCCGCCGCGCAGCAGTTGCGTCGATTTGGACACGGCGTTGTCGTCTTCGAGAAGAACGAGCGTGTCGGCGGCCTGCTTCGCTTTGGAATTCCGGAATTCAAGCTGGAGAAAGCGGTGCTCGATTCGCGTCTCGACCAGCTTGAGGCGGAGGGAGTGCAGTTTCGTAGCGGCGTCAACGTTGGCGAAGACGTCACCGTCGAGGAATTGCGGGCGGAGTTCGACGCAATCTGCGTCGCCATCGGTGCCGAAATGCCGCGCAACCTCGAGGTGCCGGGCAGAGATCTCGCCGGAATCCACTTCGCGATGGATTTTCTGACGGCGCAGAACAGAAAGCTGAACGACCTCGAGAACGGGCTGCCGCCGATCAACGCGCGCGATCGCAACGTGGTGATTATCGGCGGCGGAGACACCGGCTCCGATTGCGCCGGGACATGTATTCGTCAGGGCGCGCGCAGCGTCACGCAATTCGAGCTGTTGCCGCAGCCGCCGCAGAGTCGCGCATCGAGTACACCCTGGCCGTTGTGGCCGATGATGCTGCGCTCATCTCACGCCCACGAGGAAGGAGCGCAACGCGATTGGAGCGTCGCCACTACCGCGTTCTCTGGCGAGAACGGTCGCGTCCAGAGAATTCACGCGGTGCGGTTGGAGACGAAGGTGTTCGCCGATGGTCGCGCCAACTTCTCGCCTGTGCCCGGAACCGAGTTCGAGGTCGAGGCCGATCTCGTACTGTTGGCGATGGGATTCACAGGCCCGGTGAAAAGCAGACTCTTGACTGACCTCGGCGTTGCCCTCGATGGGCGTGGAAACATCTCCACGGACGAGGCCCATCGAACCAGCGTGCCCGGTGTATTCGCGGCTGGCGATGCGCGCCGTGGTCAGTCACTCATAGTCTGGGCGATTCGAGAGGGGCGGGACGCGGCCGATGGAATCAATCGGTGGCTCAACCAGAATCAGGGGTCAAGGCCGGCCGTAGATCTGGCCGCTCAATAGCCACCACAAAACCAAAGCGGGGAGCTGTAAGCGTAGTCAGCTGGGAGCGTCGAGCTATTCCGGCGGATTATAGCCTTAGTTTTGTAGATGCCAGCTAGTTGTCGATGTCTCCGGCCCGCCTTGACAGCTGGGCCCGAATTTCGCCTCCCCGCCATTCTATGCGACTCCTGCTCCGCGAGCCCGTCAACGGCTTAACTCATTTGCTCGGCGCGATCCTGTCGGTTGTCGGATTGATCGTGCTGGTCGTGATCGGCGTCGAAAACGGGAGCGTCCGGCAAATCGTCGCGTTCTCGATCTTCGGCGCGAGCCTGGTGTCGATGTACTGCGCCAGCGCTTTCTACCACTCGCTCAGGATTTCCGAGCGCGCCGTCGCGCACCTGCGACGGATCGATCACATGATGATCTACATCCTGATCGCCGGGACGTACACGCCAGTCTGCCTGCTGCTATTGCCCGACCCTCTGGGAATCGAGCTGCTGATCGTTGTCTGGTCGCTCGCCGCGCTCGG
>JBKPDS010000042.1:0-2837 GCA_046727995.1 Gemmatimonadota bacterium | reverse complement strand
GCATGGATGTTCAGCGTCCCCAGTCGGGGAAGATCGATGATCCTCTGCGGCAGGATGTGTCCGTAGGCGACGACGACAAAGACATCCGGCTTAAGCCGCCTCAGCTTGTCGTACAGATCGTCATCGCGCGCGTTCTTGGGCTGGAAGACTGTGATCTCTTCGTCGAGGGCAATCTGCTTCACCGGTGACGGAATTATCTCGCGAGACCGGCCCTGCGGCTTGTCCGGCTGGGTGACGACACCAACGACCTCGAATCCTTCACCGATGAGAGCGCGCAGCGACGGCGCGGCAAAATCCGGCGTGCCCCAGAAAATGACGCGCACTACATCTCCGTCTCGTGATGGTGCTCGCCCTTTACTTCCGTGCGGACTTTTCGGATCAATCCGGGGTACTCGGCCTTCGCTTTTTCCCACTTCGCCATCGCCGCTTTGCGCCTGAGCGGACTCAGGTAATCGATGAAGAGCTTTCCATCGAGATGGTCGATCTCGTGCTGGAAGCAGCGGCCGAGTAACTCATTTCCCGTTGCCTCGTATTCCTCACCGTTCTGGTCGGTGGCGCGGATCGTCACCGTGCCCGGACGCTCGACGTCACCGTAGATGTCGGGGATCGACAGACAGCCTTCTTCCGCCTTCTCGTTGGCGCCGTCGCTGGTAAGGACTTCGGGATTGATGAGCGTAAACCTGGCGCCGTCGACGTCGACCACCGCCAGTCTCTCCGTCCGCCCGACCTGCGGCGCGGCGAGCCCAATGCCCTCGGCGGCGTACATTGTCTCGAACATGTCGGCGATGAGCTGCTTCAGCTCGTCGGTGATCTCGGTGACGCGCTTTGTCGGCTTGCGTAGAACCGGGTCGCCCAGCACCCGGATGTCGAGGATGCTCACCCAGCGTTCACGTTGGAGGCCGCCACTGGCCTGTTGATCTTCGCGATGCGTCCGCGCTCGATGATGACGCGGGTCTCGCCGGATTTGATGGTGACGCGGTCTTCCATCCCGCCACTCTTGTCGTCGCCGCCGCGCTCCTTGATGAAGAGCACTTCGCCGACGAGCCCGCCGTTGGTGACGATCTCGTCACCTTTTTTCAGATTGCGCACCATCTCATCGTGGTTCTTCCGCTGCGTCGACTGCGGGCGGATGAGAACGAAATAGAAAATCGCGAAGATCGCCCCATACATGAAAATGGAGCCGAGGATTGGATTGCCTTGCATATGTCTAAAACCGATTTGGATGAGTCAGACCGCGAGTGGTGAAGCGGAGCGATATCGCGACAGCCAATCGCGCGACCACGAATCGATATCGCCGTTCAGTATCGCCTGCCGCGCCGCGCGGGCCAGCGACAGCAGGAAATGTACATTGTGCAGGGAGAGTAGGCGCAGGCCGAGTATCTCGTCGGAGACGAACAGGTGCCTGATGTACGCCCGCGTGAAGCGGGTGCAGGCCGAGCAGTCGCAGTCGGGATCGAGCGGCCGCGGGTCGGTGCGGTACTCGGTGCGCTTGATGTTGATCCGCCCGTCGCGGGTGAAAGCAGCTCCGTTTCGCCCCATGCGCGTCGGCGCGACGCAATCGAACAGGTCGACGCCGCGCCGGATCGCCTCGATCAGGTCTTCGGGGAACCCGACGCCCATCAGATAGCGCGGGTGGGTTGGAGGCAGCACGTCTTCGACGACTTCTATCATCTCGTACATCGCGTCCTTCTCTTCGCCCACCGACAGCCCTCCGATTCCAAATCCTTTCCAGTCGTTCAGTGACCGGATTGCACTTGCCGCTTCCCGGCGCAGGTGGGCGTGGATTCCGCCCTGAACGATCGGAAATAGTGCCTGATGGTTGCGCGGATTGTCGGCGGGGAATTCTTCGCGCGGGGTATCCTCGAGCGGCTGGCTCTCCTCCAGCCGGCGTAGCTCCACCACGCATCTCGCCAGCCAGCGAATGCTGCGCTCACTGGCGTCGCGCGCGGCAGCCTCGCTCGACTGGCCGGGGATGACGTGATCGAACTGCATGATGACGTCGGCGCCGAGGTTGCGCTCGATCTGCATCACGATTTCGGGAGTGAAGAACCGGCGCGAGCCATCCAGGTGGGATTGGAATTCCACTCCCTGTTCGTCCACCGTGCGCAATTGGGCGAGCGAGAAAACCTGGAAGCCGCCGGAGTCGGTGAGGATCGGCCGATCCCAGCGCATGAAGCGGTGCAGCCCGCCCATCTCCCGCACGATTTCGTCGCCGGGACGTAGGTGCAGATGGTACGCGTTGCCGAGTATCATCGATGCGCCCATCTGGACGAGGTCGTTGGGGTCGAGCGCCTTCACCGTCGCCAGCGTTCCCACTGGCATGAATGCCGGCGTCTCGACGTTGCCGTGGGGCGTGGAAAAAACGCCGGCACGTGCGGGGCCGGCAGTGGCGGCGATCTCGAAGGTAAAACTCATCGTCTTGAAGCTAACGATTAGTCCGAAACCTGATTAAGCGGAGAAACGTAGAGCGTGGAAGACCCAATTACATCATGAGGCTTGTGAGACTCTATTCTGCTGTCGTAGTGTGTGGCGCGCTCGGCGTATTGAGTGCGAGATCGGGATACGCCCAGGCTGGAACTCAGGTCGCGTCGGCTGCTCCGCCGCCGGCGCCAATCGCAAACGTTGTCCTTGTCGACGGCAAGCCGATCGGTGCCGCCGAGGCTTGGAGTGCGAAGCCGGTAGGGAGCTACGATGTGGTGATCCCGATGGATCAGGGGATGATGATCGGCACGCTCAGTATCGCGGAGACTGACGGGAAACTGGGAGCGACACTGACGCTGCTGGAGCAGCCCCACTCAATTCCTATGGATGTCGCGGTTAGCGGGACAAATCTCCAG
>JBKPDS010000041.1:0-13281 GCA_046727995.1 Gemmatimonadota bacterium | reverse complement strand
TTTTTCGTACGCCCGCGACTTGATCGTACCCGCGGTGCCGATCACCCCGACGTGTTTCGTCTTCGTCGCCGACACGGCAGCCCTGGCGCCTGGCTCGATCACTCCAACGATCGGAAGGTCGAACTCCCGGCGTAAAGCTGGTAGTGCATGGGCCGTGGCAGTGTTGCAGGCGATGACGAGCGCTTTCACACCTTCGCCTTTGAGATAAGACGTAATCTCGCGGCTGTATCGCAAGACAGTGTCCGGACTCTTGGGACCGTAAGGCACCCGCGCGGTATCGCCGAAATAAATAATGCTCTCGTTGGGGAGCTGACTGATCATTTCGCGGACGACGGTCAGACCGCCGATACCTGAATCGAAAACGCCGACGGGCGCGGAATTACTCACCGTAGACGCAGCGACGCATAAACGCCCGCAGCTCGTGGAGTCGCCACCACGCCAATGTTCGCGTTGAAGTCCCAGAGGTTGGCGGCGACGTAGGCATCGGCCCCGGAAAAGAGGTGGTTGAAGATGATCGCCGCTATCCAATCCTCATAATGAGTTCGGCGCGCCTTGATGCGATCGTCGGTGAAACGACTGACGATGTACGTATCCGGAATGGGAAGTCCGGTCTTTGGATCGATGACGGCGAGGCCGGTATTGGAATCGATTTTGTAGCTGGCGACGATACTGTCCCGGGGAAGTCCTTTGGCTTCCTGAAGATCCTGCGCGGCTTTGCGCGCCATCCCGATGGACCCGATCTCGATCACGGCGAAGAGCATCGCCGCGCGATCGCGCCCAAACACCGTTTGGGCGTAGCCCGGAATCAGCAGTGATGTGAGGAACGCGCGTCGCGGCGACAGCGGCGGCTTGCGCGTGGTATCCGGCGCATTGGGCTGCTTCTGCGCTCGCTGGGCGGGAATCCCCGCGCGCGCGCTGTCACGCTGCTGCGAGACTGCCGGCTGCGAGATCAGCAGAGAGAGAACGCAAGCCGGAAGAATCAGCGAGGTGGCGGGAGAGTGTGGGAATCGAACCCACCCGACCCCACGAAGTAGGGTCACAGTGATTTTGAAGATCACGGAAGCCACCAGGCCCCATCCACCCCCACTTTTCTCACTGAACTTCGATCGCAACTTCTCCCCGGTCGATGACCTCGCCGATGATTGTCGATCCGGCAACTCGTGACAGAAAATTAGTCGCCTGCTCGGCCTTTACGCAGACGGCCAGCCCCCCCGACGTCTGTGGGTCGGTAAGAATCGCACGATCCTCGTCACTTGCCCTGTTCCAGCGAACGAAGTCCTTCAAGTACTCCGCGTTTCTCCGGGCGCCGTCCGTCACGAACCCGGCTCGAACGGCCTCACGCACGTCAGGCAAGATCGGAACCGCGGCGAGATTCAGTCGCAGCGAGACATTGCTGGCGCGCGCGATGTGCGAGAGATGGCCGAGCATTCCAAATCCGGTTATGTCGGTCGCGCATCGGGAGCCGACGGCCAGAGCCGCTCTGCTGGCGTGGCCATTCAGGGTTTTCATTGCTTCTAGCATCGCACGCTCGGCATCGGGGCGCAGCTGACCTCGCTTCCCTGCCGTCGCCAGGATGCCATTGCCGATTGGCTTGGTGAGAATGATCTGGTCACCTGCTTTCGCACCGGCATTGGTGAGAAGGAATTTGGGATGAGCGCGCCCGGTAACGGCCAGTCCGTACTTCAGTTCGGTGTCGATGACTGTGTGTCCGCCCACGATGAAGGCTCCCGCCTCGTGAACCTTCTCCTGACCACCCGCGAGCACCGCGCTCAGAACATCCAGCGGCAGCTGGCTGGTCGGAAACGCGACTATGTTGAGCGCCGTGAGCGGCTGGCCGCCCATCGCATAGACATCGGACAAAGCATTGGCCGCCGCGACCTGACCGAAATCGAAAGGATCGTCGACTATCGGCGCGAAAAAATCCACTGTCTGGACGAGGGCGATGTCGTCGGACACGAGAAAGACCCCGGCGTCGTCGAAGGTCTCAGTGCCAACCAACAAACGTGGATCTTTTTTCACAGGGAGCGCGGCCAGCGCGCGGGATAGGTCACCCGGACCCATTTTTGACGCTCAACCGGCGCAGCGCGCGAATGAAGTGAGCCGGAAGAGCTCTTCGCGCGTTTTGGATGTGCTCACCGACCGACCTGCTGCGGTTACTTCGAGAGGACGGCGATGGCGTCGATCTCAACGAGCGCGCCACGGGGCAGCGCCGTCACCTGAACGGTCGATCGGGCAGGACGCGCGTCGCCGAGCCACTTGCCGTACACCTCGTTCACCGTCGGGAAATGCGAGAGGTCGTGCAGATACACGGTGGTTTTGACGACGTCGCTCCACGACGCTCCGGCGGCTTGCAACACTTCCTGCAAATTGAGCATCACCCGATCGGTTTGTTCGACGATTCCGCCATCGACGATCTTCCCCGCGGCCGGATCCAGTGGAATCTGACCCGCCGTGAAGAGGAAGCCGTTGGCGATGATGCCCTGTGAGTATGGGCCAATGGCAGACGGCGCTTTTTCAGTGGAAAGCTTCTTCAGTGACATTCAGTGCTCCGTTCGGTTGCGCTGCAATTCACACTGCCGGCGTGAAGGCGAATGTTACTCACTATTCCAGTTCAAAGGCCAGCCCAAACAAGCGCGCGGTATTCGAGGCCGTGAGTCTGCCGAGATCGTCAGGATCGACCTCGCGGACGGATGCAAGCTTGCTCACAGTATGAGCCACCCACGCCGGCTCATTCCTTTTCCCTCTGAAGGGAGTGGGCGCCAGATAAGGGGAGTCTGATTCGACGAGCAGACGATCGTCCGGGATTAGTCGCAGCAACTCGTCGTCCGTCCATTTCTTGAACGTGATGATGCCGCTGAAGGAGATGTACCAGCCGGCGTCGATGGCGAATTCGGCGAGCGCCTGTGACCCCGTATAGCAGTGGAGAACACCGGTGGCGCCGACGGTGCGCGCCTCGCGAATCATGGCCCGGGTGTCATCCTCGGCGTCGCGAGTGTGCACGATCAGCGGCTTGTTGATTTCCGCCGCGAGAGTAATCTGCGCCGAAAACGCGGCACGCTGAGACTCGCGAGGTGAATTGTCGTAATGGTAGTCGAGGCCGCACTCACCTACAGCGACAGCGGAATCGCGAAGCAAATGGCGCAGGCGCGGCATGTCACGCTGGGGAAGGAACCCTGCCGCGTCGTGTGGATGGATGCCGGCGGTCGCGAATATAAACCCGGGATGCTCGGCCGCGTACTCAGCTGCGCTCGCCGCGGCCGAGAGCGATTCACCGATGCAGACTATCGCCAGCGCGCCCGCTTCGCGGGCGCGACTTATTACCGCGTCGCGGTCGCCGCCGAACGCCGCGTCCGCGAGGTGGGCGTGACTGTCGACGAAGACTGACGGGCGCCCGTCGTGCGTGGCCATTTGCGTTCGATCCAGAGGAGCACCGGTGCGGCGACGTAAATCGAGCTGAAGGTTCCGGTCACGATACCGAAAGCCATCACCCAGGCGAAAGGCCTGATCACCTCGCCCGCGAACAGGAGCAGCGCCATTGTGGCCAGAAAGGTAGTTACGTGCGTCAACACTGATCGCGGCAGCGTCTCGTTGATCGAGCGGTTCAATGTCTCGTACAGCGTTTCCTTCCGTCCCTTGCGCAGGTTCTCACGCACACGATCGAAGATGATGATGGTGTCGTTCAGCGAGTACCCGAGAACGGTGAGGAGTCCCGCCACGACCGTCAGCGAGATCTCGAGGTGCATCAGCTTGAGGAACGCGATTGTCGTGAACACATCGTGACTGGTGGCGATCACCGCCGCAGTTGCAAATCGCCACTCGAACCTGATCGACAGGTAGACAAGCGTGATGAGAAACGACAACAGAATCGCGATAATGGCACCGCGCTTCAGCTCCTGACCGACTCGAGGACCGACGCCTTCCCTGCGCATCACCCTGACGTTGTTATCGCCGAATTTCTTTTTCAGCACGGCTTCGATCGTGGTGGCGATGTTCTCCGCACCTTGCGACTGGGCGGCGACCTGGGCGGGGTTCTGGGCGCGCACCGTGAAATCCCTGTTGCTGCCGAATTGCTGGATCTCGGCGCCGTGGATTCCGGCGTCGTCGAGGGTCGACCGGATTTCACCGACGTCGGGCGGCTGCGTGAACTGCAGCTGCATCAGCGTACCGCCGGTAAACTCGATGCTGTAGTTCGGCGGCTTGATGGCGAGGGAACCGAGGCCGAGGAGGATGAAGGCGATGGTGATCGCCGCCATCACCTTCCACCAGCGGATGAAGTCGTAGTTGGTGTCGTGAAGAATTCGAAGCATCAGATGCTCAGTGTTGTCTGGGCTTCGCGGGAGCGATTGAGCCAGATCATGTAGAACGTGCGGACGACGAAGATCGCGGTGACCATCGAGGCCGCGATACCGGCGAGTAGTGTGACGGCAAAGCCGCGCACCGGACCGGTGCCGTACTGATAAAGAACGGCCGCTGTCAGCGCGGTGGAAACGTTGGAGTCGACGATGGCGCTCATGGCGTGACGGAAGCCCTCGTCGATCGCAGTCCTGACCGTTTTACCGTGGGACAGCTCTTCGCGTATTCGCTCGAAGATCAGCACGTTGGCGTCGACCGCTATACCGATGGAGAGCACGAATCCGGCGAGCCCAGGCAACGTGAGCACGGCACTGAATCCAGCGAGTGCCGCCAGCGTGTAAAGGATGTAGAGTGCAAGGGCCGCTACTGCCAACGCTCCCGAGAACCGATAGTACCCAAGCATGACGAAAACGATGAGCCCGATGGCGATGATGCCGGCCGTGATTCCCTTGTGAATCGAGTCCTTTCCGAGGCTGGCGCCGATTTGAGTCACGTCGGCGATCTTGAGGGGAACGGGGAGCGATCCGGCTCTGAGCACCAGCGCCAGGTCCTGGGCCGCCTGAAGATCCTTGCCCCCCATCGTAATCTGGCCGTTCGCCCCGATCGCGCTCTGGATGACCGGAGGTTGACCCATCACACGCTGATCGAGGACGATCGCCATGAAGTCCTTAATGTGCCGCCCGGTTTCGGTGCGGAAGCGACGCGCACCCTCGTTGTTCATCGTGAACTGAACGATGTTGCCTTCGGTCGGGGACGTGTTCGGCTTGGCGTCGGTGAGGTACTCTCCGGTAATGATCGGTTTGGCATCGAGGACGTACAACGGACGATAGATACGATTTGCGTAGGAGAGGGTGTCGCTGCTCCAGCGAACCACTTTGCCCGGCGGGAGCGCGGCAGTGACTTGTGGCAGGGAGAGGTACTGAGTGACGAGAGCGACATCGCTTTGGGCGACGAAATATTCACCGGGCATCCTGCCCGGCTGAACCAGCTTGGAGAACGCTCCTGGTCCGCCTGCAGTTCCGGCTGCCGCCGCCGTGGTGTCTTTCCTGGTCGAATCTGCCTTCTTGGACGTGTCGGCGGTGAAGAGCGACTGCAGTCCGGCATTGGCGGTGTCCTTCGTACCACCACTCGGTGCCGCAGTGCCGGCGGCAACTTTCGTATCCTTCAGCGCCGCATCGATACGCGGCAGTGCTTTGTCGAGCGCCTGCGTTTTGTCCGTTATCTGAAATTCCAGATACGCGGATTTCTGGACGACGTCTTCGGCACGACGAGGATCGTCGATACCGGGCAGCTCGACGATGATGCGATCATTACCCGCCTTTTGCACGAGTGGTTCTGAAACCCCGAATTCGTCAATGCGGTTGCGGACAACTTTGAGCGCGTTGTCGATCGCCTTGCTCTTGTCGGGCACGGCGCCCTTCGATTCATCGACGTCGAGCGCCAGGTGCATGCCGCCCTGCAGATCGAGGCCGAGCTTCAACGGAACGCGACGGACAGTGTCGTAAACGAATTCACCGTTCCGCTTGACGCGCTCCACCACAGTGCGCGGGAAGAGCGCCCAGAACGATAGTGCGATCAGACCGAGGATGATGCCGATGCGCCACTTCAGATTCATGCTTCTACGCAGGGAAAAAGTTGCACTTCAAGACTAGCCGTTAAGGTTACCGGGCCTGCTGAGGAGAGTCAACGCGCTTCGAGCATCGCTCTCGTCGTGCGCGAGCTGCTTCGACAACTGTTCCGGCGACGCGAATTTTCGGGTCTCTCTGAGGCGCGCCACGAAATCGACGCGCACCTGCGCGCCGTAGAAATCACCATCGGTGTCGAAGAGGTGCACTTCGAGCGACGTCGCCAAATCCCCGAATGTCGGACGCGTGCCAAGATTCATCATTCCACCAACGGGTCCGTTCGGTGTCTGGACCCGAACGGCATATACACCTTCGGGCGGAAGAAGCTTCCGCTGCGGTGGCGGTCCCAGATTCAGAGTCGGAAAGCCGATGGTCCGGCCCCGCTGTGAACCCTCAATGACCCGTCCGCTAACGGAATAGAGGCGACCCAGAGACTCGGCGGCGCGGGCGAGATCGCCGCCGGCGACGGCGCGGCGGATCGAGGTGGATGAGACGGAATGTCCATCGGCGGTCGACACCGGTGCGACGACTTCGACACGAAAGCCATCTCGCTCGCCCAGAACCTTGAGAACGTCGACGTTGCCCGCGCGTTGCTTGCCGAACCCATGATCGTATCCGATCAGCAATTCCGTCAGCCGGAAGCAGCGACGCAGGATCAGCTCGACGAAGTCCTCCGCTGAATACGACGCAAGCTCGGCCGTGAACGGGATTACTGCCATGTAGTCGATTCCCGTTTCGGCCAGGACTTCCTGCTTTTCGTCGTGAGTGGTGAGAAGAAGCGGAGCCGCTACCGGATTCACGATCTCCAGCGGGTGCGGCTCGAAAGTGAGGAGGACGCTCGGAATCTTCAGTACGCGGGCGCGCTTTACCAGACGCTCGACGACGTCGCGATGCCCACGATGCACACCGTCGAAGGTTCCGACTGTGATCACTGTGCCGCTCACGTGGGGCGGAAGACCCGACTCGTCGGTGAGGTAAGGATCTCTAGGCATCAGTCACGACGCGCAACGCTTTGATGCGGGTCGGGTTGGCGGCCAGTCGCTCCAATGTCGGTGCGTCGCTGACATCGAACTGCCCGACCCTGGTACGTCGCAGCGACTGAAGGTGAGCGGCCGATGAAGTGAGCCTGCCGAGATCGCGAGCGAGAGCTCGAATGTAAGTGCCGCCACTGCAGGTGATCGCCGCAGTAAGTGATTCACCGGACAAATCGCGCACCTCCCAGCGGTGAACCGTCACTTCCACGGCGGGAAGATCCAGCGGCTCGCCACGACGCGCGGCGTCGTAGGCGCGCGTTCCCTCAACGCTTTTTGCCGAATAGGCCGGAGGTACCTGAGAGATTTTGCCCGTGAGCGTCTGCAACCCAGCCCTTACTGCAGAATCCTGAGGAGCTCCTGCCGTACGGATGACGGTTCCGGTCGCATCGTCGGTGTCCGTTTCTTCGCCAAACCTGATGACGGCCTCATAGACCTTCGGCTCGGTCTCGATGAAAGTTGCCAGTCGCGTGGCCCGGCCGAGCAGCAGGACCAGCAGCCCGGTCGCGAAAGGATCGAGCGTGCCGAGGTGGCCGATGCTGCGCTCGCCGTAGATGCGACGCACGCGCTGGACGACGTCGTGCGATGTCATTCCGGATGGTTTGTCTACGAGCAGCAATCCTTCGACGGGAGTCGAAAGATCGTCACTGCGCTCAGTCGTCTTCCCGCCCGCGGGATGCAGCGGCATCCTGCTTCTTCACGTCAGCGAGGAGTGACTCGATGCGGGCAGCGCGAGCGATAGTGTCGTCTTCCTTGAACTGGATCTCCGGCGCGACGCGCAGCTGCAGCTGTCTGGCGACGCGCGAGCGAAGGAACGAAGCGACGCTGTCCAGTCCGTCGAAGGTGGCCTGCTTCTCCGTGTCGCTGCCGAGCACACTGACATAGACGCGGGCGTGACGCAGGTCCGGACTCACCTCGGCCCCGGTGACGGTCACGAACCCCACGATGCGCGGATCCTTTGCCGATTCAGTGAGGAATGTCGCTACCTCGACGCGGACCGCTTCGGCGACGCGGTCCGCTCGACGTGTGTTACGCAGAAGCGCCCGCCGCTGACGTCAGCGTGCGCGCTACCTGCTCCTTCCGGTAGCACTCCAGCACATCGCCCACCTTGATGTCGTTGAAGTTCTCGACGCCGATGCCGCACTCGAATCCCTCGCGGACTTCCTTGACGTCGTCCTTGAACCGACGCAGCGAGGCGATAGCTCCATCGTAAACTTCGACGCCGTCGCGGATCACGCGCACCCTGCCCTGACGGTTGATCACACCACTGCGAACCGAGCAGCCGGCGATGACACCCATCCGCGGGACCTTGAAGAGCTCGCGAACTTCGGCCTCGCCGAGCACGACTTCCTTCTCCTCGGGTCGCAGCATTCCTTCGAGCGCCGCACGCACGTCTTCAACGGCTTCGTAGATGATTTTGTAAAGCTTGATCTCGACGCCCTCGCGCTCGGCAGCGGCGCGCGCATTGTTGTCGGGGCGAACGTGGAACCCGACGATTATGGCGCCGGAAGCACGGGCGAGCAGAATATCGCTCTCGGTGATGGCGCCCACGCCGCGGTGGATGACATCGACCGAAACTTCTTCGTTGGAGAGCTGACCGAGCGCGTCGGCAAGGGCTTCTGCCGGTCCGCCTTGATCCGCCTTGATGACGATGCGAAGCGTGCGCTTCTGGCCGGGCGCGGTCTGCGACATGAACTCCTCGAGCGAAACAACGCCTTTCGCCGTGCGACGGCTCTTGGCTTCGCGGTCGAGGCGCTGGCGGCGCTGCGCGATCTCGCGAGACTCAATGGCGTCCTCGACGACGACGAATTGGTCGCCGGCCATCGGCACGCCGCCGATGCCGAGCACCTGCGCCGGAATCGCCGGACCCGCATCCTTGATGCTGCGTCCCCGCTCGTCGAGGAGGGCTCTCACGCGGCCCGAGTACATGCCGCAAATGAAGTCGTCACCGACGTGCAGAGTGCCGTTGCTGACAAGGATCGTCGCCACCGGACCCTTGCCCGGGTCGAGCTGCGCTTCGATTACGGCGCCGGTGGCGCTGCGGTTCGGATTCGCCTTGAGATCGAGAATCTCCGCCTGCAGCAGAATCTGTTCGAGAAGCGCATCGATATTGGTTCCCTTCTTGGCCGAGACTTCGCTCGACAGCACGGTGCCACCGAACTCCTCGAGCACGACACCATGCTGGAGAAGATCCTGCTTCACCTTCATCGGGTTGGCGCCCGGAACGTCGATCTTGTTAATCGCCACGATTATAGGCACGCCCGCATTCTTGGCGTGCGAGATCGCCTCGACGGTCTGCGGCATCACCTGATCGTCGGCGGCTACGACGAGCACGACAATATCCGTAACCTGAGCGCCGCGCGCGCGCATGGCGGTGAAAGCCTCGTGACCAGGTGTATCGAGGAAGGTGATGTGCTTGCCGCCCGGCAACGACACGTTGTACGCGCCGATGTGCTGGGTGATGCCTCCCGACTCACCGGCTACGACGTTCGACTTCCGGATGTAATCGAGGAGCGAGGTCTTGCCGTGGTCGACGTGACCCATGATGGTGACGACCGGTGGACGCGGCTCGAGCTGCTCGTCGGTGTCTTCGGGCGCCGGGGTCGTCTTGAGGTCGGCCGCGTACTCCTCCTCCTTGACTGCCTGGAACCCGAACTCGCCGGCAATGAGCTCGATCTGGTCGAAATCGAGCCGCTGATTGATGGTCACCATCAATCCAAGATTCTTGAACGCAAATCCGACGATCTGCACCGCCGGGACCTTGAGAATCTGCGCCAGCTCGCTGACGGTGATGAACTCGTTGACGCGAACAGTCTTCTTCTCACGCTCGGCTTCGGCCTGACGCTGAGCAGCCAGCTCCTCGCGGTAGTCCCCAGCTTCCGCGCGGCGCGCGGCGCCGCGGCGGATGGGACCGCGCATCGTCGCCATCGTCTTCCCGATGTTCGCCTGCACCGCTTCCTGATCCACTCCGCGCTTTCCTTTCTTGCCGCGGCGCGCACCACGATCCTCACCACGACCGGTGCCGCGCTCCTCGCGGCGGGTTGGCGCAGTACCAGCGCCCGGTGCAGCCGATGCAACCGGCCGCGGAGGAGTGTACGGGGCGCCGGTAGCAATCGGACGCGGACGCGGCGCGCCCGGTACCACTGGCTGCGGACGCTGGCGGTCTCGGCCATCCGTCCGCTCTGGAGGATGTGGGGTGGCAGCAGCCGGCGGGGACGGCGGCGACTGTGGAGCAGCGCGAGGTGCCGGTGGCGCAGCCTTCGGGCGATCTACAGTTGGAGCCTCCGCCGACGCGGCGATGGGCGTCGGCGCAGTCGGCGCGGGGACAGGCGCTTTGACCTCAGGGATTGGGGCTTCAACAGCAGGCGCTTCAGCCACGGGTTCCGCGGCACGGCGACGACGTCGAACCGATGAACCTTCGGCGGGCGCAGCAGCTTCGGGCTTCGGTTCCGGCGCGGGGGTTGTAGCGGCGGTGCCGCGTCTACGGCGCGTGGCGGCAGGAGGTGCAGCAACACGAGCCCGCTTCTCGCGCTCCCAGCGAGCGCGGATGCGCGCGACCTGGTCGTCGCTCAGCGGACTGAGGTGGCTGCGGACGGGAACGTCCATCTGACGAAGGAGATTGATCACCTCGTCGCTGGAAACCCCGAACTCGCCTGCCAGATCATGTACTCGAAGCTTGCTCAACCCAACTCCTCCCCATCCTGACGGATATCCGGCATTGGCTCCAGACTGAGCGCCCGGATCCCTTCGGCCAGACCTTTGTCGACTATCCCAATTACCGCGGTGGTTTCGCGACCAGCCGCCGATCCCAATTCGACAGCCGGCGGTCCCGCCACCACCGTGATCCCACGAGCGTGAAGCAAGGGGAGCACTTTCTCCAAACTGTTGCTAGAAGCGTCGGGCGCCGCAATAGCCAGATGCAACTTGCCGCGTCGCGCCGCTTCCCTCACCTGCTGAACGCCTATTATCGCGCCGCGGCCGCGAACTCCCAGGCCGATAAGCCCGATGAGTTTGCGTTGTTGCGCGGCGTCCATAACTGCTACTCCGACTTCCCACCTTCGCTATCCGGAATCACTTCGCCAGTCGTGCCCGTCCCACCTTCGGAAGCCATTTCGCTGATCGCCTCCGCGTCGTCCTGAGTCGTGGCAACGGCTTCTTCTCCACTCTCCGGCACTTCGTCGGTCGTGAGCTCGTTGATGATCGCCATCAAACGGTCGGCCTCTTCCGGCGCGATGCCCGGTAGCCGCAGGAAATCCTCGCGCTCGAGATCGATGATGTCGTCCAGCGTGCGGTAGCCTGCCTCTTCAAGCACGGCAACCGTTGCCGGCTGCATTCCTTCGATATCGGCGAGACGTGGATTGACCCCCGAGACGGGCTCGTCGGTCGGCAGCGGAGCGAAAATCGGCTGATCGCTCCCGCGCTCCATCCACTCGCGGCTGGAGTACAACTCGATCTTCCACTCGGTGAGCTCCGAAGCGAGCCGAACGTTCTGGCCATTGCGACCAATCGCCAGCGAAAGCTGGTCTTCGTCGACAATCGCCTGAATAGTCTTGGTCGCCGGATCGCTGAAAACGCGGGCAACGCGGGCCGGCGCCAGCGCAAGCTTGGCGAACCGTTCCGGATCGGCAGACCACGGTACGATGTCGATGCGCTCGCCGCCGAGCTCGTTCACCACGGCTTGCACGCGCGAGCCTTTGAGCCCAACGCAGGCGCCAACCGGATCGACAGAATCATCGCGCGAGAAAACCGCGATCTTCGTTCTGCTGCCGACCTCGCGTGCGCTGGCACGGATCTCAACCAGGTTCTGCTGGATCTCGGGCACCTCGAGCTTGAAGAGGGCTTTCACGAACAGCGCATCGGCGCGGCTCAGAACGAGACGCGGACCTTTGGGGGTCTCCTCGACGCGCTTGAGAACGGCGCGGATCGGATCGCCCTGATGGAAATGCTCGCGGTGGTTCTGCTCGCGGTAAGGAATGATCGCTTCCGCCTCGCGGAACTTGTTGAGCATGATCACCAGCTTGCCGCGCTCGATCTGCTGGACTTCTCCGGAAAGGAGGTCGCCCACCCTGCTCGAGAACTCGTCGCGGATCTTGGAGCGCTCGCCCTCACGGACGCGCTGGATGATGCGCTGCTTCGCCGCCTGGACGGCAGTTCGTCCGAACTCGGCGAAGTCGACGGGAATCTCCATCTGGTCGCCGATCTGGAAGTCGGGGTCCTCGTACCGGGCTTCCTCGAGCGAGATCTGGCTGGCGGAGTCGGTCACGTCCTCGACAACCGTCTTCAGCAGCACGATCCGGATCTGGCCCTTGTTCTCGTCGATATCGACTTCAGCCTGCACCGTAGGCCCGTGCTTCTTGGCGAGGGCGGCGTTGATGCCATCCTCGAGAAGCCCGTGCAATTCAGCGCGGTCGATCTGCTTCGAGTTCGTCAACTCGCGGATCGCCGACAGAATTTCTACAGAAGCCGCCATGTGTTAACCCTACCTTTTCCAGTGAAACGCCAGCCTTGCCCTTTCGACCGCGGCAAGCGGAAAGCGTCGTTCATCGCCGCGCTCGTTGCGCACGATCACAATTTCCTGCCCGGCATCACCTTCGACACCGGCTATCTCTACTTCGTCGGTCCGTCTCCCCGCCGGATCACCCGGAACGTTCGCGGTGACGACTGCGGTTTTGCCGACGAACCTCGTCCAATCCTTCGCGTTCCGGAGAGGTCTTTCGATCCCCGGCGACGACACTTCCAGCACGTAATTCCTGCCGCCAAAATCTTCGGCGTCCAGCTTGTTTTCGATGGCGCGCGATGCAGCCGCGCAGTCATCGACCGTCACGCTTTGACCGTCCTCGCGCTCGACGCGAACGTCGATCACGGGCCGGCCCTTGCTGCCCCCCACCTTCAGTTCGAAAAGCTCTAGTCCCAGTGGCTCAATTTCTGATGCCACAAGAGCTTCCAGCGTTTCGTTCATGCAGGTTCGAGGTTACTTACAGAGATAAAAAAATGTGGGGGTATCCCCACATTCCGGTTGGCCGCCGAGTTGAACGCCCTAATCAATGTAGAGGGCGTAGGCGGGCGAGTCAAGTTTTGAGGGGCGACTGCGCATTGCGGACCAAGTGCATTGCGGGCTGCTGACTAATTGCGGATTGGGAGACCTACGCCTGGGCGGCGATAACCGCGATTTGCCTCCCCTTGTCTCCGGCTCGGTGAGAGAAAAAGCGATCGTTGTCGCACTTGGTACACGACGAGCTAACGGTGATTTTCTGCACGCCGGTCTCGCTCGC
>JBKPDS010000040.1:0-26935 GCA_046727995.1 Gemmatimonadota bacterium | reverse complement strand
GAGCACGGGAAGAAGATCGGCGAGCTGATGGATGCCCTGGATTCCTACATCCCGCAGCCCAAGCGTGAGACCGACAAGCCTTTCCTGATGCCCGTCGAGGACGTGTTCTCGATCACCGGTCGTGGAACTGTGGCTACGGGTAGAATCGAGAAGGGGAAGATCAAGGTTGGAGAGGAAGTGTCGCTAATCGGCTTCAACTCTGACAAGAAGACCGTGATCACTGGGGTCGAGATGTTCAGGAAGCTCCTGGACGACGGCCAGGCTGGGGACAACGTCGGACTCCTGCTCCGCGGAATCGACAAGAACGACGTGGAGCGTGGGATGGTCCTGGCCAAGCCTGGCTCTATCACGCCCCACACCAAGTTCAACGCCGAGGTCTACGTGTTGACCAAGGAAGAAGGCGGGAGACACACGCCGTTCTTCAAGGGATACCGTCCGCAGTTCTACTTCCGGACGACGGACGTGACGGGAAGTGTGGAGTTGCCCGAGGGGATGGAGATGGTGATGCCGGGTGACAACGTGCAGATGACGATCGAGCTGATTACGCCGATCGCGATGGACGAGGGTCTCCGCTTCGCCATTAGAGAAGGCGGCAGGACAGTTGGAGCAGGCGTAGTAACCAAGATTCTCAAGTAAGCAACACTGCAGTCATAAGGATTGAGCAATGCCCAGAGAGAAAATCATTCTCGCTTGCGAGACGTGTAAGAACCGCAACTACTTCACCGACAAGAACAAGCGCCTGCACCCCGAGCGCGTCGAGTGGAAGAAGTATTGCCCGCGCTGCAACGCGCACAAGCTTCATAAGGAAACGAAGTAATGGCTGTTGAAGTCGCCAACCGGCGAGACATCACGCCCAGCAACGGCGGTGGTGGGAATTTCGTCACGCGGAGTTTTCATTCGCTGACGCAGTTCTACCACGAAGTCCAGGACGAGATGCGCAAGGTCACCTGGCCCGACCGCGCGCAGCTCAAGGACACCACCATCAAGATCATCATCTTCGTGCTGTTCATTGGCGCCGTCATCGGCCTGATCGACCTCGTGATGCAGCTGATTTTCGTGCAGGGTATCCCTAGCCTGTTCACGAGGCGATGATGGCCGCGCCGACTTCAGCAGAGCACCGCTGGTACGCAATCCAGACCACTTCCGGTCACGAGAACAAGGTCCGCTCGCTCATCCAGCGACGGATCGACGCCGATCCGCGCCCGGTCGAGGAGCGGACGATCCGTCAGGCCCTCGTTCCCACCCAGGAAGCGGTCGAGATCAAGAACGGCAAGAAGGTGAACGTAGAGCGGAAGATCTACCCCGGCTACGTGCTGGTGGAGATGGTGATGGACCAGGAGACGGCGCACACCATCAACGGGATTCAGGGGGTCATCAAATTCGTAGGGCACGAGCGACTTCCCCAGCCGCTCCGTCCCGAAGAAGTCAATCGCCTGCTCGGCGTCGCCGACGATTCGGAGCCGGAAGAGGTGAAGGAGGAGATCCCATTCCTCGTCGGCCAGGCCGTCGCCATCACCGAGGGTCCGTTCACGGACTTCAACGGCACCGTCGAGGAAGTTCTGCCCGACAAGGGGAAGGTCAGAGTCTCGGTTTCGCTCTTCGGCCGGCCCACTAGTGTTGAGCTCGATTATTTGCAGTTGAAGGGCTACTAATCCGGGGCCTGACCGGTTAATTTTACAGGCTGCATTTGAGTCACAGCGGCGCTACTCCCGCCGCAGGTGATGGCCCTTGCGCGGGGCGGCCGATGAGGCGAGGAGCGCACCGTCGGATACCACCACGACGTCAAATCATACCGTGGGAGTCACACGCGCACCCATGCTGCCCGCTTCGCGGGCGCCCGCTACACCGCGGACAGGGTAGCGAGACAGTAACTGAGGAGTACCATGGCAAAAAAGGCAGTTGGTTTCGTCAAGCTGCAGATCCCTGCAGGCAAGGCGAATCCGGCACCCCCCGTGGGGACGGCGCTCGGCCCCCAGGGAATCAACATCATGGCCTTCTGCAAAGAGTTCAACGCTCGGACGCAGGGTCAGGATACGATTCTCCCGGTGGAGATCACCATCTACGCCGACAAATCCTTTTCCTTCATCACCAAGACGCCGCCCGCGGCCGTCCTGCTGAAGAAGGAAGCGGGAGTCGAGAAGGGTTCCGGTCAGCCGAACCGCAACAAGGTTGGCTCCGTCACCAAAGCGCAGATCAAGAAAATCGCCGAGATCAAGCTCCCCGATTTGAATACCGACTCGATCGAGTCGGCGATGGCGATGGTTGCCGGTGCCGCTCGGTCGATGGGCATCGAGGTGAAGGATTGATGAGAATTCACGGCAAGAAGTTCCGCGCCGCCGCTGAAAAGCGGAATCCGGAGACTCGGTATCAGCCTCGTCAGGCGATCGACATCGTCAAGTCGGCCGCGTTCGCCAAGTTCGATGAGACTGTCGAGGTCGCCGTCCGTCTGGGCGTCGATCCCAAGCACTCCGACCAGGCAGTGCGCGGCACCGTCGTTCTTCCGGCGGGTACTGGTAAGTCGGTCCGCGTTCTCGTCATCGCCGCCGGCGACAAGGCGCGCGAAGCGGAAGCGGCTGGCGCCGATTTCGTCGGCACCGAGTACATCGCCAAGATCAAGGAGAACTGGCTCGACTTCGATGTCCTCATCGCCACTCCCGACCAGATGGGTCAGCTCGGTCAGCTCGGACGCATTCTCGGTCCGCGCGGATTAATGCCGAACCCGAAGGCCGGCACCGTGACGTTCGACGTCACCCGCGCCGTGCGCGAGACCAAGGCGGGCAAGATCGAGTACCGCGTCGACAAAGCTGGCAACGTCCACGCTGCGATCGGCAAGGTCTCGTTCGCGCCGGAGGCGCTGGAGCAGAACTTCAAGGCGTTCATGGACCAGATCGTCCGCTCGAAGCCGAGCACATCGAAGGGCGTCTACATACGCAACGTCGCGATATCGAGCTCGATGGGGCCCGGCGTCAGTATCGACATAACCGCCTACCGGTCCGCGGGTACCGAGCGATGAAGAGAGCAGAAAAAGAGCAACTCGTTGCCGAGTTGTCGACGAAACTGAGCAGCGCCCAGTCGCTCTATTACACAGATTTCACCGGGCTCAACGTGAAGCGGATGACCGAGCTTCGTCGACGTCTCAAGAAAGCGGGCGTCGAGTACGTGGTCATCAAGAACACGCTGGCTCTGCGCGCAGTGAACGAGAGTGGTCTCGTGGGTGAGCCGCTGAAGGGTCCGACCGGCCTCGTCGTCGGCAAGGATCCCGTCTCCGCGGCGAGAGTACTCACCGAATTCGCGAGGGAGTTCGAGGACAAGCCCGCCGTCAAAGGCGGGTTGCTGGCGGGCAAGAGGATCGACAACGCCCAACTGAAACGTCTCGCTGCGCTTCCATCTCGCGAGCAAATGCTGGCCGATCTCGCGGCCGGCATGCAGTCACCGATGGCCGCCTTCGTCGGCGCGCTCAACGGGCTTCTTTACATGTTTGCAGGCGCGCTCGACGCGCTCAAGACTCAGCGCCAAGGCGCCTAATTTTTTCCGGGAGAACAAACACAATGGCAAACGCGACCATGAGCAAGGAAGACATTCTCGAGGCAATCGGCAACATGTCGGTGCTCGAGCTTTCCGAGCTCGTCGAAGCTTTCAAGAGCAAGTTCAACGTCACGATCTCGGCCGCGCCCGTCGGAGCCGCTCCTGCGGCCGGTGGCGCCGGCGCCGCTCCCGCCGCCGCGGTGGAAGAGCAGACCGAGTTCTCGGTGTCGCTCAAGGAAGCGGGTGCGAAGAAGATCCAGGTCATCAAGGTCGTGCGCGAGCTGACCGGACTCGGACTCAAGGAAGCGAAGGATCTCGTTGATGGAGCGCCGAGCGTAGTGAAGGCCGGTGTCACCAAGGATGAGGCCGCCCAGATGAAAGCCAAGCTCGAGGAGCAGGGAGCAGTCGTCGAAGTGAAGTAACACTGTGTGGCCGACGGCGACGGCTCCCCGAGCTGGCGCTTTGGCCCGCACCGTTACTCTCACTGCGACGATATGACTCGGACTTTACTCGATAGCACCACAACTGAAGGAATTAGCTCGCTCTGCTCCGGAACCGCGAAAATTTCGCGGAAGACGGGGGCAGGGCTATTTGTGCCTGTAGGTGATTCATGCCTGAATTGATGAAGCAGATCTCGTTCGCCAAGCTCGATCAGGGGATGGAGATGCCCCATCTCCTCGACATCCAGACCCGCGCCTTCGAGTCGCTGTTGCAGCTCGACGCGGCCTCGCAGAACCGCGAGGACATTGGACTCGAGCGAGTCTTCAAGGACCTGTTCCCCATAACCGACGTTCACGAGAACTTCTCGCTCGAGTTCAAGAGCTACTCTCTTGGCGAGCCCAAGTACTCGGTGGCCGAGTGCATCGAGCGCGACATGACTTACTCCGCGCCGCTCAAGGCCACGCTCCAGCTGATCGTTTTCGAGACGACCGAAGCCGGCAAGCGGCCGAAGAACATCATCGAGAAGGAAGTCTATCTCGGTGAGCTTCCGTTGCTCACGCCCCTGGGCACGTTCGTCATCAACGGCGCTGAGCGCGTCATCGTCAGCCAGCTGCACCGTTCGCCCGGCGTCGTCTTCGAGGAGTCGACGCACCCGAACGGCCAGCGCCTGATTTCCGCGCGCATCATCCCGTTCCGCGGCTCATGGGTCGAGTTCACCGTCGACATCCACGATGTCGTGTACGTCCACATCGACAAGAAGAAAAAATTTCCGGCGACTGCGCTCCTGCGCGCCTTTGGCTACGGCACCAACTCGCAGATCCTGCGGCTGTTCTTCGCCGTGCGCGAGCTCGATCTCGTCAAGAAGAGAGAGTCGAGGGTGGACCAGCGTGAAGTGCTCGGCGCCATTATCGCCGAGGACATCACCCTCGCCGGCACCGTACATAATCCCGACGCGCCCAAGCTCAAGACGAAGAAAGCTCGTCTTGCCCTCGAGCGCGAAGAGGCCGAGCTGCTCGTGCGCGAAGGTGACGAGCTGACGGAGGAGGTCTACAACCGTCTCCGCCGCCTCAACATCGACAAGGTGAAGGTCTTTGCGTCGTACACGACGATCGATCTTCGCGACGAAGTCGACGCCATCGAGCGCGGTGAGCGTCCGCAGCGTCGCGTCGTCGCCGTCGACGCAGTCGAGACCGATTCGGGTGAAGTGATCGCCGAGACTGGCGATACCCTCACCGACACGCTGATCCGCAAGCTGCGCAAGAAGGAGATCAACAAGGTCCAGGTCTTCGTGACCTCCGGTCGCGCCGAGTCGATGCTGATCAAGAACACCATCGCCAAGGATCCGACGCACACCGAGGAAGAGGCGCTCAAGCAGATTTACTCGCTGCTTCGCCCGGGCGACGCGCCGAATCGCGAGACCGCCAAGCAGGCGCTGGAGAGATTGTTCTTCTCGCCGAAGCGGTACGACCTCGGTCGAGTTGGGCGCTACAAGATCAACCAGCGCCTCGGAACGAATCGTCCCCCCAGCGAGACGGTTCTCACCAAGGAAGATTTCGTCGCGATTATTCGTTACCTCGTCGAGCTCCACGAAGGTCGTGGCTACACCGACGACATCGATCACCTCGGCAACCGTCGCATTCGCTCGGTTGGTGAGCTGATCGCCAATCAGTTCTCGGTCGGCCTGTCCCGCATGGCGCGCCTGGTCAAGGAGCGCATGTCGATCAACACCGATCCGGAAAAGATCTCGCTCGACGATCTCGTCAACGCGCGTACGGTTTCCGCGGTGATCCAGGCCTTCTTCGGATCGTCGCAGCTGTCGCAGTTCATGGATCAGACGAACCCGCTCGCCGAGCTGACGCACAAGCGGCGTCTCTCGGCGCTGGGTCCGGGCGGTCTGACGCGTGAGCGCGCCGGATTCGAGGTGCGCGACGTTCACTACTCGCAGTACGGCCGCATGTGCCCGATCGAGACCCCTGAAGGTCCGAACATCGGACTCATTACGTCGCTCGCCTGCTTCGCCCAGGTGAACGACCTGGGCTTCGTCGAGACCCCTTACCGTGTCGTCAAGAACGGCAAGGTCACCGGCGAGATCGAGTGGCTCGATGCGAATCGCGAGGAAGACGTAGTCATCGCCCAGGCCAACGCCAAGCTCAATGACGACGGCACCTTCGTCGACGAGCTGGTGCTCTGCCGCCAGCGTGGCGACGTACCGCTCGTCGCCCCCGAGCGCATTGACTACATGGATGTCGCGCCGGAACAGCTCGTTTCGATCGCCGCGGCGTTGATTCCGTTCCTCGAGCACGACGACGCCAATCGCGCGTTGATGGGCTCGAACATGCAGCGTCAGGCCGTTCCTCTTCTCAATCCGCGCACTCCGCTCGTCGGAACCGGACTCGAGGAGAAGGTCGCCCGTGACTCTGGCGCAGTTGTGATTGCGCGGAGAGCCGGAACTATCACTAGCGTTACGGCCGACGAGATCATCGTCGACACCGGCGCCTCGGAGCGGGGCAAGAAGGATTCAGATCGTCCGCTCGCGAGGTTGACGCAGCACGACCGCTATCGCCTCAAGAAATACTGGCGCACCAACCAGGACACCGCGCTCAACCAGCGTCCGATCGTCAAAATCGGGCAGAAGGTGAAGGCCGGCGAGGTTCTGGCTGACGGCGCTTCAACTGAAATGGGCCAGCTCGCACTTGGAGCCAACGTCACCGTGGCATTCATGCCGTGGTACGGACACAACTTCGAGGACGCGATCGTGCTCTCCGAGAGACTGGTCAAGGACGACATCTATTCGTCGATCCACATCCAGGAGCTCGAGCTGCACGTCCGCGACACCAAGCGCGGCCAGGAAGAGATCACGCGTGAAATTCCGAACGTCGCCGAGGAAGCGCTGAGCGATCTCGACGAGCGAGGAATCGTCCGCATCGGCGCGCACGTCAAGCCGGGTGACATCCTCGTCGGAAAGATCACGCCGAAGGGAGAGACCGAGCTGTCTCCCGAAGAGAAGCTGTTGACGGCGATCTTCGGCGAGAAGGCGAAGGACGTAAAGGATTCGTCGCTCAAGGTCCCGCCGGGAATGGAGGGCGTGGTAATCGACGTGAAGATCTTCTCACGGATCGAGGACCAGGTCGTCGAGAAGGATCGCGGCGAGAGAATCGGTGACATCCGCAGACTCGAGGGCGAGGAGAAAGTCCGCGTCAACGAAGTCCGCGATGTCGAGCTGATGGATCTGCTCGAGGGTCAGACGGTATCGCTGGCGCTCAAGGCTGGAACGGTCGAGGAAGCGATTCCCGCCGGCACCAAGCTGACCGGGCAGATGCTGCGCGATATCAAGATGACCCAGATCGACCTCAAGACATTCCGGGTCGAAGACAAGAAGATGAACGAGCGCATCCGCACCATCATCGATCTGGCCAATGAAGAGAAGGCCAAGCTCGAGGAGAAGGCGGAGGAGAGAATCGACCGAGTGTTGCAGCCGGACGAGCTGCCGCCGGGCGTCATTCAGCTCGTGAAGGTTTACATGGCCGAGAAGAGAAAGGTCTCGGTCGGCGACAAGATGGCGGGACGTCACGGCAACAAGGGTATCGTTGCCCGCATCGTTCCCGAGGAGGACATGCCGTTCCTCCCCGACGGTCGCCCGGTCGACATCGTTCTCAACCCGCTCGGCGTACCGAGTCGTATGAACGTCGGACAGATCCTCGAGACCCACCTCGGGTGGGCGGCGAGACTGCTCGGCTTCTACGCCAAGACGCCGGTGTTCCAGGGCGCGAACGAGCGTGAGATCGGCTTGCTGCTGAAGCTCGCCGCTGTCACGTGGGTTCGTGACGCGCTCGATCTCAAGGTCGAAGGCGTGAGGATCTCGGACGAGGAGATCCGCGGTATCATCTCGGATATCACCCCCGGTGGAAATCACGAGGGACGTGTCGAGCTGCTCGCCGACGCGACGATCGAGTCGCTGGCGGCGCGCGGTGTCTCGACGGAGACGCGCGATGTGTACAATCGCATCCGCGACTTCGTCAGTGCCGCGGCAAAGGAGCTCGCCGAGCGCGATGTGGCGGAGGTCGATAACCAGATCGCCTTCCACACTGCGGCGGCTGCGGACGAAGAGTATGAGCCGGGGGCTCGTGCTCAGTACAAGAGTGTCGGCGGCCAGATCGAGAGGAAGCGGAACACCGATCCCGCTTCAGTGCTTGCGTCTCAGGAATTGCCGGCACTGGCGGCGGCGCTCGGCGCCAAGAAGTCGGAGGTCGATGTCGATGCAGCGGCTCTCGAGCTGATGCGTCTGGCGGGGATTTCTCCGGGTGGAAAGGTCAGGCTGCGCGATGGAAGAACCGGTGAGGGCTTCGCCAATCCGGTGACGGTCGGCGAGATCTACATGCTCAAGCTGTCGCACCTGGTCGATGACAAGATTCACGCGCGGAGCATCGGGCCCTACTCGCTCGTCACGCAGCAGCCGCTCGCCGGTAAGGCGCAGTTCGGCGGCCAGCGTTTCGGAGAGATGGAAGTCTGGGCGCTCGAGGCTTACGGCGCTGCACATACGCTGCAGGAAATTCTCACCGTCAAGTCGGACGATGTGAACGGCCGCAGCAGGGTTTACGAGGCGATTGTGAAGGGTCAAAACCTTCCCGAGCCCGGAATTCCGGAGTCGTTCAACGTGCTCGTTCAGGAGCTAAAGGCGCTTGGAATCCACGTGAGCATGGGAGCGAACGTGAGTAGCGGGTACGGCCTGGGCAACAGAGGAAACGGCAACGGTACCGGGGGAGTAGCAAATGATTGATTTCCGTAGCACGCGCGAGACCCGCGCGTCTTCATTCGATTACATCCAGGTCCGCATCGCATCTCCAGAAGAGATGCGCGGTCCGAAGGATCCAAAGGAGCGCGAGCGGCTTGAGATGGCCGGCCTGCGCACCTGGTGGTCGTGGGGCGAGGTTCTAAAGCCCGAGACGATCAACTATCGCTCGTTCAAGCCCGAGAAGGACGGCTTGTTCTGCGAAAGGATCTTCGGTCCGGTCAAGGACTGGGAATGCCACTGCGGCAAATACAAGAGAATTCGTTACCGTGGCGTGATCTGCGATCGCTGCGGCGTCGAAGTGACCCTGAGCCGCGTCCGTCGCGAGCGCATGGGTCACATCGAGCTCGCCGTACCCGTCGCTCACATCTGGTTCTTCAAGACTCTGCCGAGTCCGATGGGGAACCTTGTCGATCTCACGCTGCGTGATCTCGAGAAGGTCATCTACTACTCGAATTACGTCGTCATCGATCCGGGCAAGCAGGATGTCATCGAGAACCAGCTGCTCGACGAGGACGAGTTCCTCAATCTGAAGCAGAAGGCGAAGGACGAGGGCGACCATGCGTTCCTCGCCGACATCGGCGCGCCCGCTGTCCGTGAGCTGCTGAAGAGAATCGACGTCGACAAGGTCGCCGAGGAACTTCGTGCGGGCCTGGTGGACGAGGGTTCGCAACACAGAAAGAAGCAGATGCTGAAGCGGCTCAAGGTCGTCGATGCGTTCCGCAACTCCGGTGATTCAGGCCAGGAGCGCAACAAGGCCGAGTGGCTGATCATGGACGTGATCCCGGTAATTCCGCCTGACCTCCGTCCGCTCGTTCCGCTCGACGGCGGCCGTTTCGCCACGTCCGATCTGAACGATCTCTATCGCCGCGTCATCAACCGCAACAACCGGTTGATGAAGCTGATCTCGCACCGCGCGCCTGAAGTCATTCTCCGCAACGAAAAGAGAATGCTCCAGGAGGCGGTCGATGCATTGTTCGACAACGGTCGTCGCTCCAAGGCGATTCGCGGTCGCGGCAAGCGTCCTTTGAAGTCCTTGAGCGACATGCTGAAGGGCAAGCAGGGTCGTTTCCGTCAGAACCTGCTCGGTAAGCGCGTCGATTACTCGGGCCGCTCGGTCATCGTCGTCGGTCCAGAGCTCAAGCTGCACCAGTGCGGTCTGCCGAAGGCGATGGCGCTGGAGCTTTTCAAGCCGTTCATCATTCACAAGCTCGTCGAGAAGGGAATCGCCGAGACGGTGAAGCGCGCCAAGAAGATCGTAGAAAAAGAGTCCCCGGAAGTTTACGAGATTCTCGAAGAGATCATTCGCGATCACCCGGTGCTGCTGAACCGCGCTCCGACCCTTCACAGACTGGGCATCCAGGCTTTCGAGCCGGTGCTCGTCGAAGGAAAGGCCATTCGTATTCACCCGCTCGTCTGCGCCGCGTTCAACGCGGACTTCGACGGTGACCAGATGGCCGTCCACGTTCCGCTGTCGTTCGAGGCCCAGCTCGAGTGCCGTCTGCTCATGCTGTCGTCGAACAACATTCTCAAGCCTTCCGACGGACGTCCCGTCGCGGAGCCGAGCCAGGACATCGTGCTCGGCTGCTACTTCGCGACCAAGGCCCCGGCGGGATTCGGCGACAAGCCGTTGGGCAAGAACGCCAAGTCGTATTCGAATGTGGCGGAGGTGGAGCTGGCGCTGTCGCAGGATCGCGTCGACTTCCACACGCCGATCCGGTACTTCGTGCAGGATATCGAAGGCAACCGCTGGGTCGACACCACCGTTGGCCGTGTGCTCTTCAATGCCATCATCCCAGAGGAGATCGCTTTCCAGAATCGGGAGATGAAGAAGAAAGCGCTGGGCGAACTAGTGTTCGAGAGCTATCGCAAAGGCGGGTTGCAGGGGACGGTTCCGTTCCTCGATCGACTGAAGGAATTCGGATTCCGCTACGCCACGCGCGGCGGTGTCTCGATCGGAATCGAAGACCTCCACATCCCGGCCGAGAAGGAAACACTTCTCGCCGAGGCCGAGGAGCGCGTCAACAGATTCCAGAAGGCGTACCAGACCGGCAACATCACCAACGGCGAGCGCTACAACAAGGTGATCGACACCTGGACGCACGCCAACAACGACGTTGCCGACGCCATGGTGCGCGCGATGCGCGAGTCCGGCGACGGATTCAATCCGGTGTTCATGATGTTCGACTCCGGGTCACGTGGATCCCGCGATCAGATCCGTCAGCTCGCCGGTATGCGCGGACTGATGGCGAAGCCGCAGAAGAAGCTCACCGGTGGTATCGGCGAGATCATCGAAAGCCCGATCAAGTCGAATTTCCGTGAAGGTCTATCCGTGCTCGAGTACTTCATCTCGACGCACGGTGCACGTAAGGGTCTGGCCGACACCGCTCTGAAAACTGCGGATGCCGGTTACCTCACCCGCCGCCTCGTCGACGTCGCGCAGGATGTGACGATCACCGAGGAAGATTGTGGAACGATCCTTGGCCTCGAGGTTGGAGCGCTGAAGGAAGGCGAGGACATCATCGAGCCGCTGGCCGAGCGTATCGTCGGCACGGTGGCAGCAGAGGATATTTACGATGTCCATGAGATAGACGAGTCCGGCCAGCGCACCTTACTGGTCGAGGCTGGTCAGTTGATTGACGAAGACATGGCTCGCTCGATCGAGGAGTCAGGTCTGGAGACGGTCAAGATCCGCAGCGTTCTCACCTGTGAGGCGAAGCGTGGTCTCTGCCAGATGTGCTACGGCCGCAACCTGGCGACCATGTCCATGGTCGATAAGGGCGAAGCGGTTGGAATTATCGCCGCGCAGTCGATTGGCGAGCCGGGAACTCAGCTCACGCTCCGCACCTTCCACATCGGTGGAACCGCGGCTCGTATCGCTGAACAAACAGCTCGTAAATCGAAGGTTGCCGGCACGATCGAGTACGGCGACAGACTGGCCGTCGTCACCAACGACGAGGGACAGAAGATCGTCACCTCGTACGAGGGTGAGCTCACCATCAAGGGCCACGGCGATCGCAGCAGCGGTGTAGGGGCGCGGCTGCAGGTACCGCTCGGCGCCACGCTGATGGTGAAGGACGGCGAAGAGGTGAAGAAAGATCAGATCATCTTCAGCTGGGATCCTTACACGAACCCGATCATCTCGGACGTGGAAGGAACTCTGCGCTTCGTCGACCTGATTCCTGGCGAGTCGGTGTCCGAGGAGCTCGATGAGCTCACCGGTCTCCGTCAGACCGTCGTCATCGAAGACAAGGAAAAGAAGCTGCATCCGCACATCGAGATCGTTGAGACGAAGGGCAATAAGGAAAAACGCCTGAGAGACTTCGTGATCCCGGTTGGCGCGCAGCTGACTGTTGAAGACGGCAAGAAGATCAGCGCCGGTACGATCATCGCGAAGATTTCACGCGAAGCCTACAAGACGCGCGATATCACCGGTGGTCTGCCGCGCGTCGCCGAGCTGTTCGAGGCGCGTCGTCCGAAGGATCCGGCCACGATCTCCGAGATCGATGGTGAGGTGAGATTCGGCGACATCAAGCGTGGCAAGCGCGAGATCAGAGTTGTGCCGAAGGACACGCCGGCGGATGCAGAGGATCCGGGTCAGCTGTACGAGATCCCGGCCGGCAAGCACTTGCGTGTGCACGCCGGTGACTGGGTGAGAGCGGGCGACCGTCTCTCCGAAGGTCCGGTCAATCCGCACGACATTCTCCGCATCAAGGGACCGCGCGCGGTTCAGGAGTATCTGCTCAACGAAGTGCAGGAGGTTTACCGCCTGCAGGGCGTTAAGATCAACGACAAGCACATTGGCGTGATCGTCAGACAGATGCTGCAGAAGGTGCGTGTGCTCGAGAGCGGCGACACCGAGTTCCTCGAGGGCGAGCACGTCGACAAGCAGGCCTTCAGGGATGCGAACGACAAGGCCAAGAAGAAGAAGGAGGATCCGGCAGTCTCGGAGCCGCTGCTTCTCGGAATCACCAAGGCCAGTCTGACGACGCAGTCGTTCATCTCGGCGGCGAGCTTCCAGGAGACGACGCGCGTTCTGACCGACGCTGCAATCCGCGGCGCGCGAGATGAGCTGCTCGGACTCAAGGAGAACATCATCATCGGTCACCTCATCCCGGCCGGCACAGGCATGTACCGGTACCAGGAAGTGGAGATCGAGGGAGCACCGGTGCCACCCGCGCCGGAGCTGCCACCGGAGCCGACCATCGCCGAGATCCTGGCGACGGAGTCGGAGTCGGACTTCGCATTGCCGGAGACGGTTCCGGTTCCCGAGGAGCTCTAGCGGGACGCGGGACGCGGGACGCGGACGCGGCTAGCAATCGCCAGCCGACTCGTCAGAATGCGAGCATGAGTTTTCGCAATCTGATCGGTGGGCTGGCGATTTTGTTTTCGCTCGTGGCGTGCGGCAGCGAAACGCGTGCGCCTGCACCATGGCACCAAGAAAACGGCTATCGCTGGCGCGAGCTTTCGTTTGACAAAGGGAATCGCAGCGGCTTCACAGAGCTCTCGGCGAAGGACGCTGGCATCGAGTTCGTCGACAGCGTTCCCGAAGACTCGATGCTCGCGAACCGGAACCTCTCGTACGGATCAGGCGTAGCGATCGGAGACGTCGATGGCGATGGCCTGCCCGACATTTTTCTCGCCAGGGTTGGCGGACCAAGCGCGCTTTACAAGAATCTAGGCGGCTGGAAGTTCAGAGGCATCGCGCGCGAGAGTGGTGTGGAGTTACGTGGCCGCAAGACGATGGGTGCGACGCTCGTTGACATAGACGGCGACGGGGATCTCGATCTCCTCGTCACCACGCTTGGTGGCCCCAATGCTCTCTTCCTCAACGACGGCCACGGCAAATTCACAGAAGTCACCGACGCGGCTGGACTGACATCGCATCGCGGCAGCATGACTGCGACACTCGCCGACGTCGACGGCGATGGCTACCTCGATCTCTATATCGCGAATTACAAGGCGGAGAGCGCACTGGACCGGTTCCCGCCGGCGGAACGAGCCTTCGACAAAGTTGTGCAACGCGTCGGTAACCGTCTCGAAATTTCACCACAGTTCAAGGATCAGTATCGCCTCACGCCCCGCCCGGAGCTGGGAACCGTGGTTCGTACCGAGCGTGGGGAGCCGGATTGGTTCTACCTGAACGACGGTCACGGAAAATTCAAGCATGTACCATTTACGTCGGGAAAATTTCTCGACGCTGATGGAAAGCCGCTTCGCGAGGAGCCCGACTGGTTCGGGCTAACGGCGCGTTTCTTCGACGCCAACGGGGATGGTTATCCCGACCTCTACGTCTGCAACGACTTCGACGATCCCGACCAATTCTGGATAAACAATGGCAACGGGACCTTTCGTCTGGCCCCACGCCTGGCGCTTCGCTCCACCAGCAATTCTTCGATGGGGATCGATGTCTCCGATGTGGACCGTGATGGCACTCCGGATTTTTTCATAACTGATATGCGAAGCCGCGACAGTCGGCGATTGAAAACTGAAGCGCCGACCAATGCCCCGCTCGTCAAGCCGATCGGGGCAATCGACGATCGGCCACAAGCGCAGTACAACACCCTCTTTGTTAATCGGGGAGACGGCAGCTACGCCGAGGTCGGTCGCATGGCCGGCGTCGACGCGTCGGATTGGTCGTGGTCGTCCGTGTTTCTCGATGTTGATCTGGATGGCTACGAGGATCTGCTGATTGGAACCGGCCATGTTTGGGACGTCATGGATTCCGACACGTGGGAAACGATCAAAGACCTACCGGCTGCGGGTCGATGGCACCAGGAGCTCAAGTTTTTCCCGAACCTCGCGCTCCGGAACGTCGCGTTCCGGAACAATCACGATCTCACTTTCAGCGAGGTTGGCGAGAAGTGGGGCTTTGCGTCGAAGCCGGCGATAACCCACGGAATCGCGCTCGGTGATCTGGACGGAGATGGTGATCTGGACGTCGTCACGAATCGGCTGAATGCCTCGCCTGGCATTTTTCGAAACGATGCCGGTGCCGGTCGAATTGCCATTCGTCTGCGCGGCAGGCCGCCGAATACGGAATCAGTCGGATCCAAAATCGAGGTATTAGCGGCGAAGCGTCCGATACAGCAAAAGGAGGTCACCGTTGGCGGCATCTACCTATCCAGCTCCGATCCCCTGTATGCATTTGCAACCGGAGAAGCCGACACCGTTACGGTGAGAATCCACTGGCGGTACGGAGGGGTAACAACCCTTCCAGGGCTGCACGCGAATAGGGAATACGAAATCTCAGAGCCGACCGCCTCGGCCCGCCAGCCGCGTAAAGCCGCCGGCAGTGCTGCTCCGATTCACCTTCTCTTTACCGACGTCTCGAACCTGCTGCATCATACACATTTCGAGACAGCTTTCGACGATTTCGCCCGACAGCCGCTTCTTCCGAACAAGCTCAGTCAGCTCGGGCCAGGGGTTGCGTGGTACGATCTCGACAACGACGGTAGCGACGATCTCATCATCGGCTCGGGCGAAGGCGGCCGCCTGGCCGTTTTCAAAAACGTCGCTGGCAAGTTCCGCCGAGCGTCAACACCGACTGTGGCGGCGGCCGACGAAACCGGGATTGTCGTTGTTCCAATAGGCGAGGGCGTCAGTCGCATCCTTGTTGGTCAGGCCAACTACGAAGCAGCGACGCGCGAGCAAAGAGTCGGTTTGGCATCGGTCCTCGGCATACGGCTTGAGCGTACAGGCGTTCTGTTCCTCCTGACAGTATTAGTTCCGGGCGACACCGTCAGCGTCGGACCGCTTGCTGCGGCGGACTACAACGGCGACGGCACCCTGGATTTGTTCGTCGGCGGTCGCGTCGTGCCTGGAGCGTACCCAGTACCTGCAACGTCACATCTTTACTTGCAGGTCGGTGGAAAGTTTGTCGTTGATACTGTCAATCAGCGGATACTCGACGGTGTCGGCATGATATCGGCCGCGCTGTTTTCGGATATCGACGGCGATGGTCGGCCCGATCTTTTGCTCGCACCGGAATGGGGTTACCTGCGCGTTTTTCTGAACCGGGGCGGACGCTTTATTGAAGCGCCGGCGTCGTACGGTTTCCGCGATTACTCAAGTCGCTGGAATGGCATTGCTACGGGAGACTTCAATGGCGACGGCCGCCTTGATGTCGTTGCCACCAGTTGGGGACGGAACACCAAGTATCGGGTGACCAAATCCGATCCGCTCTACTTGTATTACGGCAGTCTTCTTCTCGAGGCGCAACGAGATAGTCAGGCCGGCGGCATCGTACCGCTGGCGAGTTTCACGCGACTGACAGCAGCCATTCCGATGATCCGACAGAAGATTCACAGCTTCGCCGAATACTCGAAGGCGACCATCGACCAATTGCTCGGAGCGGACAGTAGTGGAGAACGACGACTCGAGATGAACACCGTCGACAATATCGTGTTCATCAATCGGGGATCGAGATTCGAGGCGCAGCCTCTGCCGGCTGCGGCGCAGCTTGCGCCCGCGTTCTACGCCGGTGTGGCCGACTTCGACGGGGACGGGAACGAAGATCTCTTTCTGTCGCAGAATTTTTTTCCTACCGATGTGGAGACGCCGCGTTACGATGCCGGACTCGGAATACTTCTCCGCGGCAACGGATTGGGCGGCTTCGCTCCGCTTTCCGATCAGCAATCCGGAATTGCCGTTTACGGCGACCAGCGTGGTGCCGCTTTCGCCGACTTCAACGGCGATGGGCGAATCGATATCGCCGTCTCCCAAAACGGTGCTGCAACAAAACTGTTTGAGAACGTTGGTGCGAAACCGGGCCTAACTGTCAGATTAGTTGGTCCTGCGACAAATCCGTTCGCAATTGGTGCGCTCATTCGCGTAGCGTACCGGGACGGACATCTCGGTCCGGCGCGCGAGGTGCAAGCCGGCTCTGGCTACTGGTCGATGAATTCGCCAACCCAGGTGATGGGATTAGCTGAAGACCCGAAATCAGTTGTGGTGCGGTGGCCAGACGGCATTAGCACGGAGACGCCGATTCGCAAGGGTCAGCGAACGATTCGAATTTCGCATCCCACCGGCACGGCAAAACTGCAGTAACGAAATCGTGCCAGTGCTTTGAGCCACGTTGAGTGTCAATTTTGACACCCAACCAGCTGTTCATTTGCGCAGCAGAAACACGTAATGCAAAATCCCCGTACGAGTTTATCGTCCGGGGATTCTTGCGTCAGCGCACTGCTGAAACGAATTCTCTGACTTCAGTGAGTTGAACGATGGACCTCTACATATTCTGCGTGGTTCTCGGCGCTGCCGGCATGGCTGCGATGGCGCTTCTGGGACTCACCAGCAGCCACAGTGGAGGTCACGGCCACGATACCGCCGGGCACGAGTTGCACGGCGTCGGAGGCCACAGCCACGCGCTGCCTGGCGCAAACTCCGTCACGCACTCCGCCTCGCCACTCCATCCCGCCGCCCACATCCAGCACGCCCACATTCACGGTGAAGGATGGAAGTCGCAGGCCTGGTCGTGGCTCTCGCCGCGCGTGATGTTCAACTTCCTCGTCGGGTTCGGCGCGACCGGTCTGATAACCGAGAAACTGCTCGGGCCAATTCTGGCGTTGCCGATCGCGGTCGCCGGCGGAATCGCTTTCGAGACGGTCGTCGTGCGCCCGATCTTCAATTCACTTTTCCGTTTTGAATCGCAGCCTGCGCAAACCCTGGAATCGGCAATCATGTCAGAAGCACTGACCGACGCCGCGATTCGTGGCGCGCGCGACGAGCTGCTCGGACTCAAGGAGAACATCATCGGTCACCTCATCCCGGCCAGCCGCGAGACTTAGCTCCGGCTTCTTCTTGCGCGCTTTTTCACACGGTCATAGACTAGCGCCAAACCAAACCCGTGATGGGAATGACGGCTCGCGCGCTTTGCTTTCTTCTCATCGTAGGAGTGTTGGATGACTGCGCGCGTGAGTTGGCCGCGCCGCTCGCTATCTGGCACGATGAGGGAAGCTACCGTTGGCGGGAACTGCCGGCAGCGAGCGGTGACCACGCCGGATTCACCGAGCTGTCCGCGAAAGAGCTGGGCATTCGGTTCGTCGACAACGTGCCCGAGGACTCCGTGCTTCAGAATCGCAACCTTGGTCTCGGCTCTGGCGTGGCATTGGGAGATGTCGACGGCGACGGATTGGTGGACATCTTCCTCGCCAGGGTGGGCGGGCCAAGCGCGCTCTACAAGAATCTCGGCAACTGGAAGTTCGAGGACATTACCCGCGCGAGCGGCGTCGAGCTCAAAGGTCGGAACACTCTCGGTGCGACGCTCGTGGATATCGATGGGGACGGGGATCTCGATCTGCTCGTCACCTCTCTTGGCGGCCCTAACGGGCTGTTTCTGAACGATGGACACGGCCACTTCACTGAAGTCACCGATGCCGCGGGACTCGCTTCTCGTCGAGGAAGCGCGACGGCGACGTTCGCGGATGTGGATGGCGATGGTAGCCTCGATCTTTACATCGCGAATTACAAGGCGAAGGATGCGCTGGACATTTTTCCTCCGCAGGAGCGCTCCTTCGACCAGGTCGTGCAGAAAGTAGGCGATCATTTCGAGGTCGCTCCCAAATTCCGTGAGCATTATCGCGTCGAAATGCGGCCCGATCTCGGCGCCGTCGTCCGCACGCAGCGGGCCGAGCCGGATTGGTTTTATCTCAACGACGGAAAAGGAAAGTTCACGCACATCCCGTTCACGTCGGGGCGATTTCTCGACGAGGACGGGAAGACTCTAAATGAAGAACCCGACCGCTTCGGATTGACCGCGCGGTTCTTCGATGCCAATGGCGACGGGTATCCAGACCTTTACGTCTGCAACGATTTCGAGGATCCGGATCAGTTCTGGATCAACGATGGCAAGGGCACGTTTCGACTGGCGCCCCGCTTCACGCTCCGGTCCAGCAGCAACTCATCGATGGCGGTGGATTTCTCGGATATCGATCGCGACGGCAACACGGATTTCTTCGTCGCTGACATGCGGAGCCGCGACAGCCGGCGGCGCAAGACTCAGTCACCGACCCAAACGCCGCTGCCAAAGCAGATTGGCGTCATGGACGACAGGCCGCAGATGCAGCGCAACACGATGTTCCTGAATCGCGGCGATGGAACGTACGCCGAGATCGCCAGCCAGGCCGGCGTCGATGCATCGGAATGGTCGTGGTCGTCTCTCTTTCTCGACGTGGACCTCGATGGTTACGAAGATCTGTTGATCGGTACCGGACACCTGTGGGACGTGATGGACTCCGACACCTGGGAGCGCATCAGGACATCGGCCACAGGCGAAATGTGGCACGAGGAATTCAAGCTGTTCCCCAGGTTGTCGCTGAAGAACGTCGCACTCCACAACAACCGGGATCTCACCTTCACTGAGGTCGGCGAGAAATGGGGGTTTGCATCAAAGCCGGCTGTGACGCACGGCATGGCGGCAGCCGATCTCGACGGTGACGGTGATCTCGACATCGTCACCAACCGACTCAATGGTCCTCCTGGAGTATTTCGAAACGACGCAACTGCCGGACGGGTGGCGGTTCGACTCCTGGGCTTCGCGCCCAACACCGAAGCGGTAGGATCGAAGATTCAGGTTCTGGCCGGGAAGCTTCCGATGCAGCAAAAGGAAGTCACTGTCGGCGGTCTCTATCTCTCGAGCTCAGATCCGCTCTATGCATTCGCCACCGGCGGGGCCGATACTCTCACCATTAAAGTCCTCTGGCGATACGGCCGGATCACGGTTCTCCCTGGCGTGCACGCGAGCCGGGAGTACGAGATTCGTGAGCCGCCTCGCGTCGCTGCCTCGCCCAAAACCAAAACGGCGCAACGCGCCGACTCGGTGCTCCCGCTTTTCACCGACGTGTCGAACATGTTGCACCACACTCACGTCGAGACGCCGTTCGACGACTACGCGAGACAGCCGCTGCTCGCCAACGAGCTCAGTCAGCTCGGCCCCGGGATAACCTGGTCCGATCTTGATGGCAAAGGAACGGACGACCTCATCATCGGATCTGGCAGGGGAGGAAAGCTGGCGGTGTTCGAGAATACCCGTGGCCGCCTTGCCAGGCGCGCGATGAGTGGCGGCGACTCCCCGGCAGATGAGACAACGATCCTGGTGATGCCGAACGGACACGGTGGCAACGAGCTGCTCGTCGGTCAATCGAGTTATGAGGCTGCCACGCCAGAGTCCGCACTCGCCCTTCCTTCCGTGGTGGCGATGCCGTTGTCGCGCACTGGCGGCAGCACGCGGGTAGTAATCCCAGGCGACACGGCGAGCGTCGGTCCTCTCGCAGCGGCCGATTATGACGGCGACGGAAATCTTGATCTCTTCGTGGGAGGCAGAGTCCTCCCCGGTGCCTATCCCGTCCCGGTTTCCTCGCACCTCTATCGCTTCGATCACGGCACCTACGTACGCGACACCGCCAACCAGCGCGTGCTCGACAACGTAGGAATGATTTCCTCAGCACTGTTCTCGGATATCGACGGCGACGGCCATCCCGATCTCCTTCTCGCTCCTGAATGGGGATATCTGCGGGTTTTTCTCAATCGTGGCGGCCGGTTCGTCGAAGCTCCTGCTTCATACGGCTTTCGTGATTTGTCCAGCCGCTGGAACGGCATTGCCACCGGTGATCTGAACGGAGACGGGCGGCTCGACATCGTCGCGACGAGTTGGGGGCGCAACACCAAGTATCACGTGAGCGCGGGCAACCCTCTTTTCGCGTACTACGGAAACTTCGACGACAACGCTTCGCTCGACGTGGTCGAGGCGCAGAGAGATGACGCGATCGGCGGCATCGCGCCGCTGGAGACGCTGACTCGACTGAGCGCGGCACTCCCTTACGTTCGACAGAGAGTCCGCACATTCGCTGAGTATTCGACGGCAACGCTGGACAAAGTTGTCGGGCCATCGCTGCAGCATGCGGGGCGGCTCGAGATCAATAACCTCGATCACGTCGTGTTCATGAATGAGGGAAATCATTTCACGCCTTCGCCGCTCCCAACGATCGCGCAGATTGCCCCGGCGTTCTACGCGGGGATCGCCGATTTCAACGGAGACGGGAAGGAGGACATATTCCTATCGCAGAATTTCTTTCCGACCGAGATCGGTACACCGCGTTACGATGCCGGACTGGGTTTGCTGATGCTCGGAAACGGCAACAGGGGATTCGTACCAATGTCCGACCGGGCGTCCGGAATCGCGGTGTTCGGCGACCAGCGTGGCGCGGCGTTCGCCGACTTCAATCGCGACGGAAGGGTAGACATCGCAATCTCACAGAATGGCGCGGAGACGAAGCTTTACGAAAACCGCGGCGCCAGGAAAGGATTGATCGTCCAGCTGGTCGGGCCGCCGGGGAATCAAGCGGCGTTCGGAGCGCTGATCCGAATTCATTATCCCGAAAACCGCTACGGCCCCGCGCGCGAAGTACAGGCGGGATCAGGCTACTGGTCGATGAATTCCCCGGTGCAGGTCATGGGACTGGATGGAATCCCCGACGCGGTCTGGGTTCGTTGGCCCGGAGGAAGAGAGACGACTGCGAGTATCCGGCGAAGCGATCAAAAGGTCCGCCTACTCGCTCCACGCTGACGGCGAGCGTACTGGTCAGTGTGGGGAGGACTTTGTCCAGATCGCGATGACACCGCATCCGGAGCTTGGGCCAAGATATTCCGGGGGCGTTTCCGAAGGTCCCAGATAGACCTCGATTCCCTGAATATCCCCCACGGGAGTGCTCGGCCCGAAGGTGGTCGACAGTCGTCCATCGACGAAAAAAGCCGGAGAGCATCCGTGAGCCGAGCGGACGGTTGACACCTCGCAGGTGAAGCCGCCAACACAATCGGTCCGGATGCCGCGCATTGTCTGAAGGAGGTCGGAAAGATTCACAGCGTTCCGCGCCTCGATCTCCTCCCGGGTCAGAAACTGGCCGCGCTTTGATGCGCGCCGACGATCAAAATCCTCGAACCTCCTCCCGACACTTCCGTTTTTTGCGCTAACTACCACCTCGGGCAGAACCGGGGGAACGGTGGTAAGCTCGAAGACCTGCGTAACCGCCTGGCCCGCCGACAGTTCAAACGATTTGGCGGAGGGTATGTAGCCGACCGCGTGTACCTGCAGCACGTATGACCCCGGCTCGAGAGTAGCATGCAGGAAGCGCCCGCCTTCGTCGGAAATGACGGCCCGCGACAGGCTGGGGATAGTGATCGAAGCGCCGATTATCGGACGTCCCGTCTGGGCATCTATAGTCGTGCCGCCAATCGAGCCGCTGCTCTGGGCGTGCAGAGGGTGCGCCCAGATAACCAGGAGCGATAGGGCCAGGAGCTCGTTGACAGAAACCGTCAGAAAACCGGGGCGGCGTGAGGGGGTTCTCTGCCGCATAGCCCGCCTGCATGTTGGGGATGATTTGAGTCTATCATCAAAACACAAAAGGTCAACTCCGGGTCTGCTCCGGCTCAGCAAGCTTGCAGCCGGGTATTGCGTAACGCTGCGCTAATTCTCACTTTCTGTCACAGCTACGGGCCCAACCCCCGCAGGCCTACCCGTCCCGTTGAGGCTTTGCTCGTAGTCGATCGCATCGAGAGCACATGATAAGTGCTTTCCTGCTTTCCGATGTATCAAGAAATCACCACTCCATACTGTTTTTTTTTGTGCATGCGCATCGCGCGACGCGCATGCAGCACGAAATCCTCGAAGGGGGGACACGACATGAGTAGAGCGAGATCAGGAAGATTTTTGATTTTCGCGGGAGCGTTCTGCGCTCTCGGCGGCGTCGCGGCTACAGCGGCGTCACAAACCACCACTGCGGTCATCACGGGAAGGGTGACAGCCGAAGAAGGCCGGCCGGTCGGCGGCGCGTCGGTATTTCTCGCCGATTATCACATCGGTGCCAATACCGCCGCTGATGGTAGCTACAGAATCGTGGTCCCTTCCGATCGCGTGAAGGGCCAAACGGTCGTGCTCACCGCCCGCTACATCGGATACGTTCCGGTCCGTCGCCCGGTAACGCTGAGCGCGGGAACTCAGGAGGCGAGCTTTTCTCTGACGCGAGACGTCGTGCAACTGAACGAGGTCGTGGTAACCGGCACCGGCAGCGCTACGGAAACGAAAAAGATTCCGTTTGCCGTCGGAGTGGTCTCGTCCGATCAGCTAAAGGAGACTCCGTCGGTGACTGCGCTTGGCGGACTGGCCGGAAAGGTTCCTGGCGTATCCGTCCTCGATGCCTCTGGAGAACCTGGTGCGCCGCCCGCAATCCGGTTGCGTGCATCAACGAGCATCACCGGTACGCAGGATCCGTTGGTGATCATCGATGGTACTGTGACCCACTTCACGCTTGCCGATATCAACTCTGAGGACATCGAAAGAGTCGAGGTCGTAAAAGGTGCTGCGGCGTCGTCTCTTTATGGATCGAACGCCGCGAACGGAGTGATCCAGATCTTCACCAAGCGTGGAGCAAACAACCCCGAGGGCGAGCTGGTGACAACCGTTCGCAACGAGTATGGCCGCTCGGAGGTGCCCAAGCTCATACCGAGGGCCGAGGCCCATGCGTGGGAGATTGATCCGGCTACCGGTGAGTACCTTCGCACTCCGGGGGGAGACCGCATCGCCGAGCCCGACGGCATTGCCGACAACCCTTACAAGGTCATATACAACCCCCAGAAAGAGGCGCTCCACCCTGGGACATTCCTCACCAACTACGTCTCTGTTGGGCAGCGGAAGGGGACGATCAACTACAATGCATCGTTCCAGAACACGCGGACCAACGGAATTCTTTTCGGTATCAAGGGCTATAATCGCCAGAACTTCCGCGTGAACATGGATCAGGTCTTCAACGACCGGCTCGATGCGTCGTACGGCGCATTTTACGCCAAATCCAACAACGATCAGACCACGCAGGGTCCGGGATCGCCCTTCTTCGCGCTTACGTTCGTCGAACCCGACGTGAATCTGTTCGCAAAGAACGACGATGGTTCGCCATATCGCGCGCAGATCCCCGACAGAGTCGCGAACGCGTCGAACCCGCTTTATGCGCTGGCCAACATAAAGAACACAACCGACCGGACCCGCTTCACCGGCACCGGAAGAGCACGCTATCGCCTGTTCGACTGGCTGAGTGCCGACGGCAGCTTCAACTACGATGAGGAATCGAATTCGTACAAGTCCCTTACTCCGTTCGGATTTCTCGATCCAACCGGCATTCCGACCGATGGCAACCTGTTTCAACATGACAACAGGGGACGCAGCTACAACGCCGGCGCGAACCTGACCAGCATCCGGACTTTCGGCTCGCTCACCAACACTACGCGCGCGAGCTATTCGTACGAAGATCAGTATCTGACGAGTTTTCAGCTCAACGCGCAAAAGCTTACCGTTACCAAGACTCCGGAATTCACGGCGGTCGATAACAGCAGCCTGACTCCGAACTCGAGCACCGAGCCAATCCGCACAAGAGGAACGTTCCTGGTTTCGACTTTCGACCTGAAGGGCGCCTACATTCTCGACGGCCTCATTCGGCGTGACGAATCCTCTCTGTTCGGCTCGGCGGCGCGCAGCAAGAATTATTACCGCTATTCAGGCGCCTGGAGAGTCTCTGAGAACCTTCACCTGCCCGGAGTCGACGAGCTTCGTTTGCGCGCCTCGAAGGGCACTGCTGGTCTTCGCCCCGTCTTCAACGCACAGTACGAAACATTCGCAATCGTCGGTGGCTCCCCGTCGAAGCAGACCCTCGGGAACAGGCTGTTGCAGCCCGCCCACTCGACGGAAACCGAGTACGGCTTGAACCTCGACTTCCTGGGACGCTATCGTTTCGAGTACACCAATTCGGACAAGACAACCCGCGATCAGATCCTGCTTGTCCCGCTTTCGGCGGCGGCCGGATACCAGAATCAGTGGCGGAACGCGGGCACCCTGAAGGGGCGGACACAAGAGGCCTTTCTCGGCGGACTGCTGGCTTCACGTCCGAGTTTTACGCTTCGCCTCAATATCACCGCCGACCGCACGCGTCAGCACATCACCGAGCTGAGGATGCCAACATTCCTCACCGGCCCCGCCGGAACAGAAACGCAGGTCTTCCGCATTGGGCCGGGCCAGACGTTCGGCGTCATGTACGGCAATCGCACGGTTCGCACGCTCGCTCAGCTGTATGAGGATCCGGCCAAGAAAGCCCTGTCAGGAGTGGGCCAGACGTGGAGCCCCGACTCGGTCCTCGTCAACGAGGAAGGGTATGTGGTTCGGAGAAGTACGTGGCGGACCGTCCAAGAGACACCGATCTTCTACGTCAACTCGAAGGGTGAAACAAAGGTACAGATCGGGGACGTAAATCCCGACTTCAACATGGGTTTCGCGCCGCAGCTGAGCACCCACGGCTTCAACATCAGCGCACTGGTCAATTGGGTAAAGGGCGGCAACATTTACAACGGCACGCGCCAATGGCCCTTCTTCGAGAACCGCGATCGCATTTACGATCAGCGGTCCAAGCCTGCCGTTGAGCGGAAGCCGCAGTCGTACTACAACTTCTTCTACAACGGCATTAACGCAATCGACTTCTTCGTCGAGAATGGCACGTATGTCAGGCTCAAGGAGTTGGCCGTCAACTATACCTTCCCTGTGGGCGCTGTCTCGAGACTTCACGTCCTAGGCGCAAATGGGGTCAAGGTAGGCCTCGTCGGCCGCAATCTGTGGACGAAGACCAAGTACTCCGGTTATGACCCCGAGGTAGCGGGTCAGGCAGGCGATCCCTACTCATTCCGGTTCGATTCTTTCTCGTACCCGAATTTCCGCACGTTCACGGGCCTCGTCGAGCTCGACTTCTAACCGGGAACCCACACATGAAGAGGACTATTATTTTGGTGAGCAATCTTCTGCGACGCCCGGAGGTCTGGGCGGCTGCAGCGCTCGTGTCGTTTTCCGGTTGCGGAAAACTCGATGTCGTTAACCCAAACGAACCGGATGCGCGGCGCGCTTTATCGGACCCACAAGGTGTAGAGGCAATTGCCGGTGGCACTTTCCGCACCTGGTTTAATACGCACCAGGGTATGGACGGCGCCGGTCCGCTAACGACGATGGCCGATAGCTACACCGCGTCGTGGAACAATTACTACATGCGGCTCTATTCGTCGAGCATAAGATCCAGCGACGGACCGAATTGCATTGGATGTGCGCCGCGAACCTATTGGAGAAATGATCCATCAGAGGTCGAGCGGACAGCCGTCGAGCACAACTGGTACGGCTATTATTCAGCGCTGTCCTCCGCCAACGATGTTGTTACCGCGATTCGGAAGAACAATCTCGTCATAACTGACGCTGCCAACACGAAGATGATCGAGACTGTGGGCGTCCTGATGCAGGGGATGACCATGGGGGAGCTTTCGCTCAACTACGACTCGGCTTTCGTTGTAGACGAGAACAGTGATCTGGCGAATCTGAAGTTTTCGCATCGGCAGGCGGTGCGTGACACCGCAGTGGCGAAGCTCGAAGCAGCTGCGGCGCTCGCCGATGCAAATGCGTTCAGTACTCCGGCGAGCTGGACAAACGGAACGTCCTACGACAACACTCAGATCGCGAGGCTCGCGCGCACGTACGCTGCTCGTGTTCTGGCCTACTACGCACGGAACGGCACCGAGAACGCTCAGACAAACTGGGCCAAGGTCGCCACGCTCGCTTCCGCTGGTATCAGCACTGGCGGCGCATTCAATTTCCAGTTCACAGGCGACGGCGGAAACCTGTTCTGGGACGACTTGAAGGGGTGGAGCGAGGATCTCACCACGGAGCGAGTCCATACGCGCATCGCTCACATGTTGGACCCGGTGACGCAGGCGGATCCCTGGCCAAACCCCAACGGCAACCCGCAGCCGAACTCGCCCGACAAGCGTCTGGGTGACGGATCGTATGGGACGGCGGCAGACGTAGCCACCTGGTTCACTACCCCCAAGACGGCCAACGCAGGAACGGACTTCGCGTGGAGCAGCAAGAATATTTTCCGACCTGCGCGAGGGATGTACCACCAGAGCAACATCACGCACATTCGGTATGACTACGCGTCCTTCAGTGATCCGGCCGGAACGGGTGGCGGATTCGGCATCGACCCGGTCATAACATCCGCCGAGAACGATCTACTTTGGGCGGAAGGCTTGATTCGGAGTGGCGGTAGTCTCTTAACTGCCGCGAACTTGATCAATAACACTCGCGTCGGACGGGGTGGACTTCCA
>JBKPDS010000039.1:0-3210 GCA_046727995.1 Gemmatimonadota bacterium | reverse complement strand
CGATGGCATCGTACACATTCTCGGGCCAAAGACTTTTCCGTGGCTTCCTGACCGACATATCCAATACTCCGAACAACGCCGCAGGCTCGAGAGAGGACATCGACATCAACGATTTCTACGCCGACACGCACATCGTCTGGCAGACGAAACCGCAATTGCGATTCCTTGCCGGCGGCGATGGTTTGTTCGCCGGCGGTGAGGGACACGGCGCGACCTTTACTTACACCGTGCCGCTCGATGGCTCGACGCAGACTGTCGTTCCGGAGCCGACGACATTCGACAAGGACGCGGGCAGCGACCGCAGATTTCTGGGCGCCTACGGATCGGCGGAATGGCGGCCGATTTCGCGGCTGAATCTGAACGGTGGCCTGCGATTGAATGCCACAACAGAGAGTCGCGGCGAAGGCGCCGAGGTGACGCACACGCGCGTTAGTGGCGCGCTTGGCGCGATCGTCGGAATCTGGGAGCAGGATGTGGATCACCTGCGGCTGTTCGCGAATTATCGCAACACCTTCAAGCCAGCTGCGTTCGATTTCAGTCTCGCTGAAAACGAAGGAGTGCTCGATCCCGAGACCTCACGCAGCTATGAGGCAGGCATCAAAGTGCGGGCAGGTGGAGGGCGACTCGATGTAGAGGCCAGCGCTTTTCGGATGGACTTCGAGAACCTCGTGACTCCGACGGTAGTAAACAACCAGCCTGCATTGATCAACGCCGGCAAGACACGCTTCAAAGGCGTCGAGCTGGAGACCGATTTCTGGCTGCTGAATGAGCTTTCAGCCCGAGCGTCGTACAGCTTCCATGACGGAAAGTACGTCGACTTCGTGCAGGCGTTTGACGGAGTGCCGACTCAGCTTGCAGGGAACAGGTTTGAGATGTCGGCTCGGCATCTGGCGTCGGCAGGCTTGACGTTCGCGCCAGAGCGCGGATTCACCGGCAACGTGGTTTTCAATTACACCGGCGACCGATATCTGGATGAGGAAAACACGGCACTCGCCCCTGCCTTCTCGACATTCGACGCCGGAATCGGATATCGAATGGCGCGCATGGAGTGGCGTCTCGACGGGCGGAATCTGACCAATCGTCGTGATGCAGTCGCAGCAAGCGAGTTCGGCGACGAGCAGTATTACCGTATGCCCGCCCGCACCATTCAGACTGGCATTGCGGTGAGGTACTAGCCTCCGGTTGGCAATGCTTCTCGCAACACTGGCCGCAATTGCGCTGCTCCAGGATTCCACCGTCGCGTATGACGGACGCGCGCACCGCGTCCATGTGCAAATTCCCCGCATCGATACGGTCATCACGATCGATGGGAATCTCGATGAGCCGGTGTGGCGGCGCGCGGCGCGTCTCACCGGCTTCTCACAGTATCAACCGGTGGATGGATTACCAGCCATCGAGCCGACCGAAGTACTGACCTGGTACGCACCGGACGCGATCTACTTTGGCATCAGGGCGCGTGAGATTCACGGCAACGTCGTCAGGGCGACACACGCCAATCGCGACAACATCGACAGCGAAGACCGGATTCAGATTCTGCTGGACACCGATAACTCCAGGCAAATCGCGTTTCTGTTTGGAGTGAATCCGTACGGAGTTCAGCAGGATGGGACGCGCAGCGCACAATTCGCAGGCGGAGCGGGCGGCCCATCGGCCACCGGCGGCGGATTTCGCAACATCAATCCGCTGGAAGGAAGCGTCGACCTCAATCCCGATTACTTCTTCGAATCGAAGGGACGTCTCGTCGATGGTGGCTACGAAGTCGAGGTGCGGATTCCGTTCAAGAGCCTTCGCTATCAGGATGCCAGCGTACAGAGCTGGGGACTGCACATCCTGCGTCGGGTGCAGCACTCCGGATTCCAGGATACGTGGGCGCCAGCGATACGGGCCAATGCCAACTTCCTGGCCGAATCGGGAACACTCGATGGACTCCACGATCTGAGACGCGGGCTGGTACTCGAGGCGACGCCGACGATGACGGCGCATGCAGATCGATCGCCGACGATAGGCAACGGTCGCGACTATCAGCAGAAAGGAGAGCTCGGTGGTGACGTCCGGTGGGGGATCCGCCAGAACCTCACGCTCAACGGAACCATCAACCCCGATTTCTCGCAGGTTGAGGCAGACGTCGGACAGGTTCTGCTCAATGAGCGATTCGCGCTCTTCTACCCGGAGAAGCGCCCGTTCTTTCTCGACGGACTGGAGCTGTTCGATTCTCCCAATCAGTTGATCTACACGCGCCAGATCGTCGCGCCGAAGGCGGGCGCGAAGCTGACCGGGAAACTCGGTGGACTGAACATCGCTTCGATCGTGGCGAGCGACGACAAGCTCTACTCGTGGAGCGGGGGACACTCGCCGCTCTTTGGAGTTTCCCGCATCAGGTATGACTTCGGCTCGGCGAACACGCTCGGCGCCGTTCTAACTACGCGGGAGGACGGGAGTGATTTCTCACGCGTCGCTGCTGCAGATTTCCGATTCTATCACAACAAGCTGTATTGGGCGCAGTTCCAGGCGGCGCATTCGTGGACAGACAGTCTGGGCAGTCAGCAGAACGGTTCGATTCTGCAAGGCGACTGGGATCGTACGGGCCGGGCCTGGGGATTTCACTACACGCTGAGATCGATCGATCCGGGGTTCAAGGCCGTAGCTGGGTTCGTCAACCGAACGGGCATAATCGAGACGCGGGCGTTCAACCGCATCAGCTTCTACGGCGCGCCGACTGCCCTGGTGCAGACCTACGGCTCTTTCTTCGGGCTCGATCGGATCTGGAACAACACGGGGTCGAACCACGGGTTGGAAGAGAGCAGCGAATCAGTCACGCCGAGCGCCACCATACGAGGCGGATGGCAAGTCAGTGGGGCAGCGACTCACGGCTATTTCGCTTTCGATCCCGCCCTGTACTCGGGGCTGACGGTTCAACGGTCGCTCAATGCACCCAGCGGCAGCCTTTTGATCGATACCGTCGCGTTCGTCGTCCCGGGACCAGAGAAGGATCAGTGGGGCGGCTCACTCAGTCTGACCACGCCCACGTTCCGCCATTTTACCGGCACGGCGGCGATGACACGGGGCGACGTGCCGGTTTTCCGCGAGGCCGCTCCGGGCAGGAGCTCTCGAATCGATGCGACGCTCGATGTGCGACCCACTACGGCCATTCGCAGCTCGCTACAATTTTCACGGCTGAGGATCGACAGAAGATCGGACGGCTCCCAATTC
>JBKPDS010000038.1:0-8189 GCA_046727995.1 Gemmatimonadota bacterium | reverse complement strand
CGGAATCACGTTTCCTTTTGCGTCGGTCGCCAGCGCGTAATCGATTCCGGCGAACGCGGTCTTCGGATACTCCTTCGCCAGGTTGGCGAGATCGTCGGTGAAGATGAATCCAACGCCGATCACTAGGTCCATTCCCTCGGCCGCGAGCAGTCTCAATCCAGCTTCGCGATCTGCGCCTTCTCCCGGCTCGATGAATCGAATGTTGGAGCCGAGCATTTTGGTGGCGCTATCGGCGCCGGCGTAGGCGCCATCGTTGAACGATTTGTCGCCACGCCCGCCGACATCGAGCACGATCCCGATACGCACCGACGATGTCGCCCCCTTTCCGCTGCCCTCGGCGCTGGCGCTCCGGCGGGTGAAAAGAAGGGCGATGTGTGCGACTAAGAGGAGGGATGTGACGATGATCAGCTTACGCATCTGAACAGAACAATCGCCCAGAACACAACACCTTGCAAGGCGAAACGAGGGGGTCCTGAGCCTCTATATTTCAGCACATGGCCGAGCGGATAAGAACGCGCTTTCTCGTAGTGGGGAGCGGAGTTGCTGGTCTTCACACTGCATGGCGCGCCTCGGCTGACGGCGACGTGATGGTGCTCACCAAACGCTCGCTTTTCGACAGCGCTACTGCATACGCGCAGGGTGGAATCGCGGCCGCGCTCGGCGCCGGAGATTCGCCGGAGCTGCATCGTCAGGACACTCTGGCTGCGGGTGCGGCGCTCGCTGACGCGAAAGCGGTCCAGGTCCTCGTCGAAGAAGGTCCGGCGCGTGTTCGCGAATTAGCGACCGCCGGCGCGCAGTTCGATCTGGAGCCGGGAGGGAACTTCAAGCTTGGGCGTGAGGCTGCACACTCGCGCCGACGAATCGTCCACGCGCACGGGGATCAGACTGGGGCCGAAGTCGCGCGCACGCTGATCAAGCGTGTCAAGGAAAGCGAGCGCATCGAAGTTCTGGAGAAAGCGCGTATCCTCGAGCTAATAGCAGAGAACGGAATGGTGTTCGGGGTGAGAGCGGCAGTCTCCGGAAAAGCAGTCGAGATAATCGCCGATGCGACGGTGCTGGCGACCGGCGGTTGCGGGCAGGTCTACCGTTACACGACGAATCCACAGGTGGCAACCGGCGACGGATACGCGATCGCGCATCGTGCCGGCGCCCGGCTCGCGGATATGGAGTTCGTCCAGTTCCATCCGACGGCACTCGACACGCCAGAGAATCCGTTGCAGCTCATCTCCGAGGCAGTGCGTGGTGAAGGTGCGGTGCTCCTCAACGAAGAAGGAAAGCGGTTCATGCTGGAGAAGCATCGCCTGGCGGAGCTGGCACCGCGCGATGTCGTCGCCCGCGAAATCTTCCGCGAGAAGATCGGCGGCAGACACGTCTGGCTCGACGCGCGCATGCTCGGCAAGAATTTCGAGCAGCGTTTTCCGGGAATTTTTTCGATCTGTCGAGCGCGGGGAATCGACCCGTCAGTGGATCTGATTCCGGTGACGCCGGCGGCGCACTACATGATGGGCGGCGTGGTCACCGATCTGCGTGGCCGCGCCAGTCTCAATCGGTTGTACGCCTGCGGTGAGGTTTCGCGCACTGGTGTGCACGGCGCCAATCGGCTGGCTTCGAACTCACTCCTCGAGGGGCTGGTATTCGCCGAGCGTGTCGCGCGTGACATGATTGACACCAAGAAGCTGCCGACGCCACCGCGAAAAAAGTCGTGGGAAGTACCGATACTGCGTGACCGCGGAGCGGCACTCGTTGCCGCCGAAACGATCCGCCAGGTGATGTGGGATTTCTGCGGCATCGACCGCAGCGCCAAAGGGTTGCGGGTCGGACGAGCGAAGCTGGAGGAGATCGAGTCGAGACTGCCTGAAGGAGCGACGGAGGAAGCCAACATGGTGCAGACGTCCCGGCTGATCGCCGACGCCGCCCTGTTGAGAAAGGAGTCGCGTGGTGGACATTATAGAAGCGATTTCCCGCGCGCCAAAAGAAAGTGGAGCGGCCGACACATCGAATGGTAGATACAACGGACAAGCTGTACGCCGAGCTGCAGGAAGAGATCAAGCACCTGGCGAGAACGCGCAACGCGGTGATTCTCTCGCACAATTACGAGCGACCCGAGGTGCAGGACGTCGCCGATTTCGTCGGCGATTCACTCGGGCTGAGTCGCGAGGCGGCAAAGACGAAAGCGGACGTCATCGTGTTCTGTGGCGTCCACTTCATGGCCGAGACGGCGGCGGTGTTGTCACCACAAAAGACGGTGCTGCTTCCCGACCTGGCGGCCGGATGCTCACTGGCGGCGACAATCGATGCCCAGCAGCTGATCGACTGGAAAGCTGAGCACCCCGGCGCGGTGGTCGTGTCGTACGTGAATACGACCGCGGAAGTGAAAGCGGAGAGCGACTACTGCTGCACGTCGGGGAACGCGGTGGAGATCGTCAACTCCATTCCGGCGGATAAGGAAGTGCTCTTTCTGCCGGACATGTTTCTCGGCGCGCACGTGCGGCGGATCACCGGTCGGCAGAACATGCACGTCTGGATGGGCGAGTGTCACGTCCATGCCGGGATCGATCCAGAGGACATCAGGCTGCAGCGGGCGAAGCATCCCGGCGCCGAGTTCCTGATTCACCCGGAGTGTGGCTGTGCGACAAGCGTCGTCGAAGCGATGTCGGCGGGCGACATCGATCCAGTCGGAGTGCAGATTCTCTCCACCGAGGGAATGATCAAGCGGCCAAAGATCTCCGACAACGACGAGTTCATCGTCGCCACCGAAGTTGGGATTCTGCACCGCCTGCGGCGCGAGAATCCGAACAAGACGTTTTTCCCCGCAAACGAGCGCGCTGTATGCGCGTTCATGAAGGTGACGACGCTGCCCAAGGTATTGAGCTCGCTGCAGCGAATGGAGCATCGCATTACGGTTCCACCAGAGATTGCGTCGCGTGCGCGTCTGGCGATCGAGCGGATGATCGCCATTGGTGGACAGACTCCACTCTCGCCGGTTCCGGAAGCCTCGGACGATCCCGGCGAATGAGGAATGAAGGGGAGAATGAGCTCCGCGCTCACGGGTTCTTCTGGGAGGAAGGGCTTCATTTTCCGCTGACAAAAAAAGAAACGAAGCTTCTGGTGGCGAGCGCTCTGGAGGAGGATGACACCAAGCACGACATCACCACCGCGGCGACGGTGACGTCGAATCGCCGGGCGCGGTGTCGGCTGGTGTCCAGGCAGAGTGGAGTCATTTCGGGATTGCCGCTCGCCTGCGAGGCGTTCGAGCAGCTGGATCACGCGGTGACGATGAGGATCGAGCACGACGACGGATCGCGTATCAAACCGCAGACGCCGGTGATGTTCCTGTCCGGTCACGCGCGCGGGATATTGTCGGCCGAACGAGTCGCGTTGAACTTCGTCCAGCGGCTGTCTGGAATTGCGACGATGACAGCGCGCTACGTCGAAGCCATCGCCGGAACCGGCGCCCACATTCTCGATACGCGGAAGACGCTGCCGTTGTATCGTCGCCTCGAGAAATACGCCGTCCGCTGTGGCGGGGGATTGAACCACCGCATGGATCTGGCGGCGTCGGTACTGATCAAGGACAATCACCTGGCGACGGTCGATGGCGACATCGCGGTGGCGGTGAGCAGAGCACGCGCGCTGGCGCCCGCGGGAATGAAGGTCGAAGTCGAATGCGAGAGACTCGATCAGGTTCGGGCGGCGCTCGATGTCGGCGCTGATGTCATCATGTTCGACAACATGGGGCTGGCGGACCTGCGCGAGGGAGTGAAGCTGGTCAACAAAAAGGCGGTGACAGAAGCCTCGGGAGGCGTGACGCTCGACACCGTGCGGCAGATGGCAGAAACGGGCGTCGACTGGATTTCGATCGGCGCACTCACCCACTCGGCGCCGGCTCTCAACGTCGGTCTGGATTTCGATTAATGGCCGAGATCGAGGTCTGCGATGTTTGTGGCTCGACTGACATTAGGCAATTCAAGTGTAAGTGGATTTGTCTGAATTGCGGTACGATTCTCAAGACGTGCTCTGATCTGGTAAACGGGCTGAGTCTGTGGTATGAAACCGGCTTGCGAATCGCTAATTGAGTCCGAATTACGAACCTGCTGCGAACTTAGAACCGACTTCGAATTGATTGCGATCTTGCTTCGACCTTCGCAGTCGGTTCGAATTTCGCAGCAGGTTCGTACCTCGCAGTCAATTTGCAATTCGCAATCCGCTTCTCCTTCCTCGATGTCGAGGTAACTCAAAATGGATCGCAGAGACTTCATGCGCTTGAGCGCCATCGCCGGCGCGATGGCAATTCGCGGCAGACCCCTGGAAGGCCAGCCAATTGTGCCGGGCGCGAAACGCGGCGACACGCCGTTCCGCGTTGCGCCCTTCGAGCTCGAGGAAGCGACCATCGCCGATCTGCAGAGCGCGATGGCATCGGGCAGAAGGACAGCCCGGTCGATCACCCAGCTCTATCTCCATCGAATCGCCGAACTGGATCGGAAGGGCCCGACACTGCGTCACGTGATTGAAGTGAATCCGGATGCGCTGGCGATCGCGGACTCGCTCGACCGAGAGCGCAAAGCGGGTCGGGTACGCGGGCCGTTGCACGGCATCCCGATGCTGCTGAAGGACAACGTCGACACTGCCGATCGGATGACGACGACCGCTGGCTCACTGGCGCTGGCCGGCTCGATCCCGTCGCAGGATTCGACGGTCGCCGCCAAGCTGCGTAGCGCTGGCGTCGTCTTCCTCGGCAAAGCCAATCTCAGCGAATGGGCGAATTTTCGTTCGACGCATTCGACCAGCGGCTGGAGCGGGCGCGGTGGGCAGGCGAGGAATCCGTACGTGCTCGACCGAAATCCGTGCGGGTCGAGCTCCGGATCCGGCGGCGCGGTGGCAGCGAACCTGTGCGCGGTAGCGATCGGCACGGAGACTGATGGATCCATCGTGTGCCCGTCCGGCGCCAATGGAATCGTGGGCATCAAGCCGACGGTGGGCCTGGTGAGTCGGGCAGGAATAATCCCGATCGCCCACAGCCAGGACACCGCCGGCCCGATGGCGCGGACCGTCAGAGATGCAGCAATCGTTCTGAATGCGATTGCCGGAGCAGACCAGCGCGACAGCGCGACATCGTCCATGCGCACCCGTGAGCAAATCGATTACACGCGTTATCTCGACGCCAATGGATTGCGCGGGGCGCGGATCGGTGTCGCGCGGGCCAAGTTCTTCGGTTACAGCGATGTCACCGACAAGGCAATCAACGACGCCATCGACGTGATGAAGGCAAACGGTGCAGTGATCGTCGATCCGGCGAACATCGAGACGGCGGGGAAATTCGACGACGCCGAATTCGATGTCCTGCTCTACGAGTTCAAAGCTGATCTCAACACCTATCTCACGTCACTCGGGTCGAAGGCGCCGGTGAAATCGTTGCAGGAGATCATCGCCTTCAACGACGCGCACAGGAATCAGGAGCTGCCCTGGTTCGGACAGGAGATCATGATCCAGGCGCAGGCGAAGGGGCCGCTCACCGAGAAGAAGTATGTCGACGAGCTGGCGAGCAATCTCAAGATGTCGCGCACCGACGGCATTGACGCGACGATGGACAAGAACAAGCTCGACGCGATCGTCGCGCCGACCGGCGGCCCCGCCTGGCCGACGGATCTTATAAACGGCGATCATTTCACCGGCGGGAGCTCGACGCCAGCCGCCGTCGCCGGTTATCCCAACATCAATGTGCCGGCAGGATTCTCACACAATCTGCCGATCGGGATTTCCTTTTTTGGGCGGGCGTACAGCGAGGCGACGCTCATTAAGATCGCTTATGCGTACGAGCAAGCGACCAAGCATCGCAAACCCCCCCAGTTTATTCCAACACTCGGGGATTCGTAAGACTGACGTTAGTTTCCCTCCTCGAGAATAGCGTCCCTCACGAAGTAACCACCCGCTTCGCGGACAGCATCCGCGACGGATCTCCGAGTCTGATCGACTTCTTCCTCTTTCGAGTCGAGCATGTTGCGGTAGCCACGGAATCGGCGGCCGGCTTCGACGCAGAACAAATCGCATAGCGCGATCTCGCGCTCGCATTCGCCGGCGCTAAACTCGTCGATCAGACTCTGGGTGCGGGCGATGACGCAGGCCGTCGCGAACAAATCGATTGCCATGTTGGCTAGTCGCTCCAGCACCAGCTGATGGTCGACGATCTTTTCGCGGTAGCGCGCGATGGCGCGATCGGTCGCCGTCCCCAGCTCGGCGACGTGCTTCTCGAAGTAATCCTTGTGCTTCTTGAGCTGATCGTGGAGATCGATGTCGAGGGTCGACGTCTGACCCAGTCGCAGCCGGACTCGCGAGGTGGCGTAACCGCCGAGGAGTCCCAGGTGCTTCAATGGGCGTCGTAGCGCGGAGCCGACTTCCTTCAGCGCTTCAGCGGGCGCCTGCACTCCATTGAGCGCGATGAATAATCGCAGCACCTCATTCGCGCCCTCGAATATCCTGTTGATGCGCGAGTCCCGCAAAATTCGCTCGTAGGGATAGGGCTTCACATAGCCGCGGCCGCCAGCTAGCTGCACCATGTCGTCGGCGGCACGCCAGACCATGTCGCTGGTGAAGATCTTGGCGCAGGCAGCTTCGAGAGCGAAGTCGATGTCACCGCGATCAACAAGCGATGCCAGCACGCCGAGCATCGCCTCCGAGGCATAGATATCACTTGCAGTTCGCGCGAGCTTGCGTTGCGTGATCTCGAAATCAGCAAGTGGATGGCCGAACGTCACTCTCTGCGTCGCATATGCCGCCATTTGCTCCAGAGTGCGCTTGGTCCCGCCGGTGCACCCGGCGGCGAGGGTCAATCGACCCGCATTCAGCACGTGCACTGCAACGCCGAACCCGCGGCCGACCGCGCCGAGCATGTGATCAGATGGAACCTGCAAGCCCTCGTATGCGAGCTCGGCCTGGGTCGAGCCGCGGATACCGAGTTTGCGTGCGGTGCCAACGACTTTGAATCCGGGCATGTCGGGACGGACGAGGAACGCGGTCATTCGCGGCACGCTCTCGCCGCGTCGCACGACGAACGCCTGGGCGAACGTTGCGATCACTCCGGCACGGTGGCCGTTGCCGATCCAGATCTTGCGGCCGTTGAGTCTCCAGTGTGAGCCATCTTTGCTAGGCGTCGCCGTCGTCTGAATGTTCTGTGCATCCGAGCCGACCTCAGGCTCGGTCAGCGCGTAAGCCGCCAGGAAATCACCGCGCGCCAACGGCGGGAGATACCGTTCTTTTTGCTGGTCGTTGCCGTGAAGAACGATTGCCTTTGATCCAAGCCCGCAATGCACACCGACAAGCACGGCCAGCGATGCATCGACTGTCGAGAGTGTCTCGAACACGCGAGCGTAGCCCGAGGACGATAGCTCGAGCCCACCGTACTTTCTTGGAATCGTGAGGCCCAGCATTCCAATCCCGGTAATGGCGCGAATTACATCTTCGGGAATCGCCTCCTCTTCGTCGAACTTTTCAGAGTCGATGAGTCCATCGCCCTGCATTTCGCGCAGACTCTTGATGAGACGGCGCACCGTCCGCGCTTCGTCCGGGTCTCGCTCCTCCAGCGGGCGCGGATAGGGGAAGAGCAGAGAATCGAGCACGACACCCGCGAAAATCCCGCGGGTGAATGATGATTTCTGCTCTGTCGCCTCCGCCCCGCGAAGGGGCTCTGCGGTCGACGTCACGGAGCGGCGGGAAGTGCGTCGCGCTGTCTGAGCCACCGCCAGTGGATGGCAAAGAGGACGGCGGCGACTACGATGAGCAGGAGACTTCCGACGAGCGTACGAGTCGAGCGGAATTTCACATTTCCAATCACCTGCTCGCGCTCGGCGTCATACATCTTCCGCAGATCAGCGTCAGAGAGCGAGTCGGCCCGCACGGTTTGCGTCGTTCCTACCGGCATCGGTGCTGTTCCGCGGGGGTTGGGTTCGCGACGCGCCTCGAGCTTGTAGATCTCGAAACTGGAAAGTGGCCGGCCCATGCGGCCGTACCCGCCATTCTCGGCGCGAATGGGATCGCTGAGATCGATTGCCGCGTCGACGACCGACTTGATCGAGACGAGAATCAGCATCACCGTGATGAAGCAAACCGCATAGCCATATGCCTGTGCGATGCGACTGTTGAATCGATCCATGGTCTCTCCGTTAAGCGGTGGCTACTGCCCCTGCCTTGGCCGC
>JBKPDS010000037.1:0-49750 GCA_046727995.1 Gemmatimonadota bacterium | reverse complement strand
CGGTTTCGTACCCGCGGCGCCGCTCGACCCCCCGGGGGATGGGCGGGGAAATTTTCGGTTTTCCGGGGGGGGGGGGGCCCCATCGGGCGCCCCCGCCGATCCTTTCCCGGCCGAGAACGAATCCAGCCGCGTGATCTGAGCGAACCCAGAGTGCGTGTCAGCGTCGTACTGTCGATCGCCAACAGCTCGCCGATTTGGCCCTGGGTGAGCTCCCCCTTGAGCGAGAGCGCCTGGAGCAACGTGAACTGCGTCGCGCGGAGGCCGGTCTCCCGAAGCGCATCGTCATAAAGCTGGGTGATTGCCCGCGCTGCGCGGCGCACGTTGGCGCACGCGCAGGGGAGAACCGGTGGCAAGGCCGCCGCGCGTTCGCTCATCTCAGCTCGAGGGCGACATCAGCCGCCGGTAAATCGCGACGTGGGATGCAAAGAGAAGCGGCACGAAGAAGACCGGCACCAGAATAAGTGGGAGTCGAGTGATCGGTTCCATCGCGGGAGTGGCGCCGCGCAAAACGACGATCCCCGCAGTCCCCACGGCAACGATCAAATCGAGCACGCCGAAGGTGTTCCACGCCAGGTACGCCCAGCGATGCAGAGCTGAACGTGGAATCCCGCTCAGAACGAGCAGGAGGGCACCGGCCGCAGCAGTGATATCACCCCAACCGGCTCGCATGGCGAAAACGGGCGACAGCAGTCCACGCGCGGCGAGAACGAGGAAAACTGCTCCCACGAATCGCATGACATGGAAGCCAACGAGTCCGCGAAGCGGGATGGAATCAACCCAGCTTCGAACGCTGGGCACGGCGATGCTCGCGCTCACGGCAATGATTGTCAGTGCCAGCGCGATGATCTGGGGGCCAGGTGGGCGCAGCTGCGCGAAAATGCCGGTTGATCCGAACACGATCGCGGCTGCGAGCCAGATCAGACCACTGATCACGACTGGGCGGGAAGAAACAGGTGCGGCGGGCGACGTCATGGTGTCCTCTCTTTTGTCGAGGCTGTCTGCATAATAGGTGTATATACATGTATTGTCAACGGCGACTGCGCCTTGCGGACCAACGGCATTGCGGACTGCTGACTAATTGCGGCCTGGGAGACTAACTGCGGATTGGAGGACAACCGCTCAGCGCGGCTTCCACTTGGTGCCGTGGGGGGTGTCTTCGATCGCAATTCCCTTCGACTCGACCTCGGCGCGGATCCGGTCCGCCTCGGCGAACTCCCGGCGAGCGCGAGCTTCGCGTCTCGCTGTCAGGCGCTCTTCCACCCAGCGGGCCACTTCCGGATCGGCGCCGGTTGCCTCCGGAACTACATCAAGAACCGAGTTGATGCGGGCAAAAACCCCGCGGGCCGTCTCCAGCGCGCGCTTGTCGACGCCGTTGCGATCCAGCTCGGCGTTCGCCTTCCGAACGAGAGTGAAAAGGGCGCCGAGTGCGATCGGCGCGTTGAGATCGTCGAACAACGCGGCTGTCACTTCCGCCTCCGCATCCTCGGCGATTTTCTCCAGCTCCGGAGTGGCTCCCCTAGCTTCCGCCAGTCGCTGCGCGAAGTCGCCAATGCGCCGCACGCCTTCGATCGACGCTTCGAGCGCCTCGCTCGACATGTTGAGCTGCTTGCGATAGTGCGTCGAGAAAACGAAGTGCCGAAACGCGGCCGCAGGCACGCCCTGGTCGCGGAGGTCCTGCACCGTGGCCACGTTGCCCAGTCGCTTCGCCATCTTGCTGCCTTCGGTGAGGAGAAACTCGCCATGGCACCAGAACCGCGAGAACAGCTTACCCGTCGATCCCTCCGACTGAGCGATCTCGTCTTCGTGGTGCGGGAAAATCAGATCGATCCCGCCACAATGGATGTCGAGGGTCTCGCCGAGGTATTTCATCGCCATCGCCGAGCACTCCAGATGCCAACCGGGGCGGCCCCTGCCCCACGGAGAATCCCATGCCGCACCGGTGGCTTCATCTTCCGGCTTGGCGGCCTTCCACAGCGCAAAATCCTGCGCGTTCTCCTTTGAATAGTCGTCCTGAATGACACGTGCGCCGGCCTTTACCTCGCGCGTGTCGAGACGCGAGAGCTTGCCGTAATCCTTGAACTTGTCGATGGCGAAATAGACGCTGCCATCGTCCGCTTTATACGCGAGTTTCCTGTCGACGAGTCGCCGGACGATCTCGATCATCTCCGGGATGTGATCCGTCGCCTTGGGATACAGCTCTGCGTCCTGGATGCGGAGGAACGCGCGATCGGCGTGAAAGATCTTGGTGATGGGGGCAGTGATTGCGGCGATGGTGGTTCGCTGCTCACTCGCCGCCTTGATGATCTTGTCATCGACGTCGGTGAGGTTCATCACCTGGTTCACCTTCCATCCCCGCAACGCCATAGCACGCCGCAACAGATCTTCGAACAGGAACGTGCGAAAGTTGCCGAGGTGGGCGGGCCGGTAAACCGTCGGTCCGCAGGTGTACATGCGGACCGTTTTGCCATCAGCAGGTGAAAACGATTCTACTTTCCGGGTAAGAGTGTTGTAAAGGCGAAAGTCGGGAGCGGCTGCAGGCATTCGCGGAAAGTAGACCGTGAAAACTGCAACGGCAACAGAACACTACCGGCTGCCTGCTGATCGCTGCCGGCGGATGGCTGCCGGCGCGGCGGATCGCTGCGGCCTCAAGACAGTTTTTCCGCAACCCTCCACGCGGACTCGCGCCGAGCGGTTACCGCTCGCCCCTCCACGATATTGATGATACGAGCGGCAATTCGATGCAGTTCGACGGGATTGGGTGCGGCGAGAATGATAGTGATGCCGCGCCGAGTGAGACGAGTGAGTAGAGAAACGACATCTCTGTCGAAGAGAAGTCCTTCGCCGCAGAGAGTTTCGTCGAGAAGAATCGCCCGTGGTGAGCCGATGAGGGATTGGGCGAGGCCGAGCCGCTGGATGAGGCTGGGCGACAGGCTACTGACGCGACGGGTGGCGTGGATATGAAGACAAACTTCGCCCAGCGCCGATTCGACTTGCGCGGCGCGGTTCGCCGAGGACAGATCGTGAAGCGTGGCGTAGTACTCGAGCGCTTCCCGGACGGTGAGAAAAGAATAGTATCCGGCTCGCTGAGGAACGTACGCGAGCCCCGCTGGGACGTGGTGGCCGGTTACCGGTTCGCCGAACCAGGTGATACTGCCGTCATCGGGTCGCAGCAGGCCGGCGAGACAAAGGAGCAGTGTCGACTTTCCTGCCCCCGGCCTGCCCACCAGTCCAACGATTTCACCAGCGTCGACATCGAGCGAAACGTCGCGCAGGGCGGGCACTGCCAGCGAGCGCGATTTGGGGCCTGAGTGATACGTCTTGTTGAGGCCTCTGACAGACAACGCGAGCTGCACCGGCGCGATCCTCCGTGAAGGTGTGCGCGCACGTTTGCATCTCTTTCAGAATCGTTGGCAATCGTTGTGGGGCCACTGGAAGCATTGTATCGCGTGGTGGCGTGATTCTTTCACCCGGCATCGGTTTGCTTCACAATTGCTATGGAGGAATGGAGCACATGAACCTACGCCTGATGAATGTCTTGGCGGCGTTGACGGCCGTCGTGTTCGTCGCTGGTTGCGGAGGTGATTCAACCGCACCGCAGCCCGGGATCTCCGGCAACTACACGGCAACAGAGTGGGTGACTACGGGCGGCTCGGGCCAGACTAACCAGCTCACTGCCGGGAGTACGCTCAACATCACTTTGACCGCGAACGGGACCACTACCGGACATTTGCACATCGCTGCTTCGGGCGGCAACTCCGCTTTCGACGCCGACATGGCCGGCACATGGGTCCAATCGGGGGGCTCGCTCACATTCGCCCAGACCGCCGATACCTTCGTGCGCAACATGACATTCTCCGTCGTGACGAACGGAGCAGCATGGGCGCTCGTTGGCGATCAGGTTTTCTCCGGGACAAGAGTCCAGCTTACGCTGACTCGCCTGGGGGAGATTTAAGCCGTTCTCTTCAGCGGCTTCTTCTCGCGCATCGCGATGAGATCCGGCGGCAGCTTCGCAGGAACGAGCACTCCGCCATCGGGAACGGGCACGCGCAAAACAAAGATCCGGTCGCGCGTGCTCTTTCTGAATCCTTTGCCTTCGTAGATGCGGTTGATGAGGATCCGTCGCACGATCACCATCACCGTCACCAGCATCGGCAGTGCTACTACCAGGCCAAGCGGTCCCAACAGCTTACCGATGACGAGCACGGCCGTGATCGTCAGCACGGGCGGCATGTCGATCTTCTTCGACATCACCAGCGGCGAGACGAGATTGCCTTCGATCAGGTGAACTACGACTCCGAGGAGGAGCACGTACACCGCCCGCGTGCCGCCTCCGGGTGCGCCCAATACGAAGAGAGCTGGTAGAGTCGTCGAGAACAGCGTTCCGAAGAACGGAATTATGGCGACGAGGCCAGTGAAAACTCCGAACGTCAGCCAGTAGGGGACGTTGAGCAGGTACAATCCCGCCGCGGTCATGGCGGCGAGAACCGACATCGTGAGCAGCTGACCGACGATGTAGGCACGCAGCGCGTCGGCGAGGTCGCGCAGAACATCGCGCACCAGATCCCGGTGGATCGGAGGGAAGAGCGCGATCAGCCATTCGCGATACACCCCCGGCTGCAGCGCGAGGTAGATGCTCATCACGCCGACGGCAAAGGCGGAGATGAGAAGGTTGACCAGGGAAAACAGTCTCGGGACGAGGGTCTCCGCCTGTTGCGTCAACTGATCGTAAACGGCGGTGACGAGCGGGTGCTCACCCGGCTTCCAGATGTCGCGCATTGCCGGGAAGCGCGCCACGAAGTGATCGATCCCCGTCTCCCAGGTCTCGATGTAGTTCGGCAGCACCACGATCAACGCTCGCGTCTGCTCGACCACGGGCGGCAAAAGAATCGCGAACAGCCCCAAGAGAGCGGCCGCGCTGCCGACGACTGATATGAAGAACGCGAGCCTGGGCGGGACGTGCGCCCTCTCGACGAGCAGATCTCTTACTGCCCCGAGATACAACGAGATGATGATGGCGATAAACAGGAGCAGGAATACTTCCGCCGTCGCACCCAGCATCCACAGCAGCAGGACCGCCACGATCACGCCGGCGATTACCGGCGCTACCCTCGACCTCCCCGGTGCCACTGCTGTCGCCACTGTTATCTACTTGTTCTCGTCGTGGATCTCGACATCGAGGGCCTCTTCCTCGTGCTGCTGCGACCCGGCGCCGAGAGCCTTACTGGCAACGGTCGCGCCGGCGGGAAGAACGCCCATTTTTTGCTTCAGCTGAATGAGCAGAATGTCAGCGGACGCTTGTCCGCCCGCCGCCTCGAGCTTCTTGAAGTCGTTCGCCAGCTTGTCGCCGGAGAACTCTTCGTCGATTTGCGCGCTCGCTATGACTTTCCTCTCGTTGGCCTCGATCTTCTCTTCCATCCGCGCGAAGGCCTCGAACGCCGACTTCTCCGAGATGTGCGACATCGTCTCGTTGATGCGCTTCATCGCATCGGCGCGACGCTGCTTGGCGAGAAGGAGGTTCTTCTTGCGGTTGGCTTCCTCAATGTTGTCGTTGAGGGTGCGTAGCGATTCCTTTAGCCGATCGGTCTCTACCTTGTGCGCCTGCCAGGTGAGATTGAGCTGGTCGCCGCGCGAGATGTGCTCGCTGCGACGCATCAGCGCCTGCTTGGCCAGCTCGTCCTGATTCTGCTGCACGGCGAGCATGGCTCTCCGCTCCCAGTCCTCGGCTTCCTTGAGCTCCTGCCGCGTCTGATCCTGGAGGCGTTTCTCGTCGGCGATGGCAGCCGCGACCTGCTGCTTCGCTTTCACCAGCTGCGAGCGCATGTCGAGGATGATCTGGTTGAGCATCTTCTCAGGCTGCTCGAACTCGGAGATGACCGCGTTGACGTTCGAGCGGAAGAGCATCGCGATTCTGTCGAAAATGTTCATGATGGGTGTATGGATAGATTTTCTAAACTTACAAGGGACGGGTTGCGGGTTATGGGAAGCATGGTTGCCTGTTTTCCGTGAGCATGGCACGGGCAACCGGCAACGGTGCTACTAGCAACACGGAACGCGTTCCTTATAAGTGGTCATTGAACCTTCCGCGAAAGTACAGCTTTCATAGTCGCTTAACTAGACAAATCAGCCGTCCGACCGCTTGATCTGGTACAACCTCTCCTTGGCCAACCGCCTTCCGGTCGGCGTCGCCGCCAGTCCGCCCCCGGCGGTCTCGCGGTAACGGACGTCCATCTCCCGGCCGATCTCGCCCATCACGTCGATGACTTCGTCGACAGGGATGGCGAAAGTGATTCCGGCCATCGCCATCTCGATTCCCGCCAGCGCGATCGCCGACCCCGTCGCGTTGCGAAAGACGCACGGTAATTCGACCAGCCCGCCCAGCGGATCGCAGACCAAGCCGAGCGTTCCCTGCATCGTGAGCGCTACCGCGTGACCCACCTGCGACGGCGTTCCGCCCAGCATCTCCGTCGCCGCACCGGCGGCCATTCCCGCCGCCGCGCCCGTCTCCGCCTGGCAACCGCCTTCGGCTCCCGACAGCGACGCGCGCTCGGCGACCACCGCTCCAATCAATCCCGCCGTCGCCAGACCATCGACGACCTTGTCGTCGCTGACGGAGCGCGCCTTCGCCAGACCGGTGAGAATCGCCGGCAGTACTCCGGCGCCTCCCGCCGTCGGCGCGGCGACGATCACTCCCATTGCCGCATTCACTTCCTGCACCGCCAGCGCGCGGCTGAGGATGTCGCGAAAAGGCGTCTGCGCCAGCGGTCCTTGCGGATTCTGGCGCAGCTTTGCGGCATCGCCTCCAACCAATCCCGACGCAGAATAGAGATCTCCTGTCAGTCCCTTCTCGATTGCTCCGCGCATGACGTCGAGGGCGCGCTTCAGCGCGGCGCGAATTTCTTCGATTGGACGTCCCTGATCGCGTGATTCCGCCTCCAGCGCGATTTGCGCCAGCGTTTTCTTCTCGCGGTCAGCGTCCCTGATTGCGTCAGCGAGCGCCTTGTACAATCAGCCCCCGCTCACTTTGTCGAGACGGCGCGTCCACCGGACCCAGTCCAGCGCACGCAACTCCTCGCCCGCCTTCTTGTCCGGCTCCTCGTCGCATTCGATCACCATGAATGCGTCGCCGCCTCTTTCCTTTCTCGTCAGCCTCAGCGTTGCAATGTTGATGTCGTGATTGGCAAGGATCCCTGTGATTCTGGCGATCGAGCCCTTCCTATCCTCAGCTACGAGAACGATGGTGTGTAAGTTTCCGGTCACTTCGACGGGATAGCCGTCGATCTCCTGGACGAAGATTCTGCCGGCCCCCAGCGACGATCCGAGCATGGTGGCTTTGTTGCCATCGAGCTCAATGGAGATTCGCACGGTGTTCGGGTGGGCGGCGTCGGCGATGGTGGTTTTCTCGAACCGGTAGTCCAGGCCTTCGCGCTCGGCGATCTGGAGCGCGTCACGGAGCCTTTCGTCATCGGGACGGAAACCGAGGAGACCGCCGACGAGCGCCTTGTCGGTGCCGTGGCCCTCGCCGGTGCGGGCGAAGGAGCCGTGGAGCTGGAGGAGGCCGGTTTGCGGAGTGCCGCCAACAAGGCCGCGCGCGAGGAGGCCGAGACGGCAGGCGCCGGCGGTATGGGAGGAGGAGGGGCCTACCATAACAGGTCCAATGATGTCCAGCAGACTTACCATTATGTCGGCCCTCCAAGGTCACACTGAAGAATACCAGCTAGGAGCAGTGGGCGGAGCGGCTGGCGGCTGCGAGCGAATGCCGCTTCCCGTAACCCGTAACCCGCTATCCGTTGCCCGTGCCCGATTCCCGTTTACCGTTTTCCGACACAGCCATTCCGCGAAATCGGGTAGCGGGAAACGGGCGGCTGGAGACGGGTAACGGGTACGGATAACGGTTAACGGGTTACGGGTTACGGGAAGCGCGTTTCGAGACTCTTACCCTGCCCTTAGTGCGACCCGCGCCCTCCCCTTGCTCCTTTCCCGTTTGAGCATGCTCCGGAGATACTGTCCGGTATACGATTCCTTAGCGTCCGCGACATCCTCCGGAGTTCCGGCAGCAACAACATCGCCGCCACGGAGGCCGCCTTCCGGACCGAGATCAATTATCCAGTCGGCGGTTTTGATCACGTCGAGGTTGTGCTCAATGACGAGCACGGTGTTGCCGCGGTCAACCAGACGATGCAGGACGCTGAGGAGCATGCGTACGTCCTCGAAGTGCAAGCCGGTGGTCGGCTCGTCGAGGATGTAGAAGGTGCGACCGGTGTCCCGCTTGGACAGTTCGGCGGCGAGCTTGACGCGCTGCGCCTCCCCACCCGAAAGCGTCGTCGCCGACTGGCCGAGGTGGATGTAGCCGAGTCCGACATCGAACAGGGTCTGCAGCTTCTGGCGGACGCGCGGCTGGTTCTCGAAGAAAGCGAGCGCGTCTTCCACAGTTTGCTCGAGGACGTCGGCGATGCTGAGACCGCGGAACCGAACTTCGAGCGTCTCGCGATTGTAGCGCTTGCCCTTGCAGACGTCGCAAGGCACGTAGACGTCGGGCAGGAAATGCATCTCGATCTTCACCAGACCGTCGCCCTCGCACGCTTCGCAGCGGCCTCCCTTCACATTGAAGGAGAATCGGCCCGGACCATAACCGCGGATTTTCGCCTCCGGCAATTCGGCGAACAGCTCGCGAATCGGCGTAAACAATCCCGTGTAAGTGGCAGGGTTGGATCGTGGAGTGCGGCCGATCGGGCTCTGATCGATGTCGATGACTTTGTCGAGGTGTTGGAAGCCGGTGATGCGATCGTGCTTCCCGGGGATCACCCGCGCACGATAGAAGTACCGCGCCATCGACCGATGCAGAATGTCTTCGATCAGCGTCGACTTTCCGCTCCCCGAGACTCCGGTCACGGCGACAAAGAGGCCAAGCGGAATCTCGACGTCGAGGTCGCGCAGGTTGTGCTCCCGCGCGCCTTCGATGCGAATCACGCGATCGGGATCCATGCGACGACGAACTTCGGGAATCGGAATCTCGACGTCGCCCCGCAGGTAGCGACCGGTGATCGACTCGGTGTTGGCGCGCACCTGATCGACCGTTCCTTCGGCAATCACCAATCCGCCGTGCTTCCCTGCTCCTGGCCCCAGGTCTATGAGGTGATCGGCGGCCTGCATCGTCTCCTCATCGTGCTCGACGACGATGACGGTGTTGCCGAGGTCGCGGAGCTGGCGCAGGGTGTTCAGCAAGCGGGCGTTGTCGCGCTGGTGAAGTCCGATCGACGGCTCGTCGAGGATGTAGAGGACGCCGACGAGTCGCGATCCGATCTGCGTCGCCAGCCGTATCCGCTGCGCTTCGCCGCCGGAGAGAGATTCAGCGGAACGTCCGAGTGTGAGATACTCGAGTCCGACGTCGTTCAGGAAACGGAGACGTTCGCGGACTTCCTTTAGGATCGGCGCCGCTATTTCCGGATCCAGGCCCGGATGTCCATTGTTGCGGACTGGGACGTTCTCGAAGAAGCTTTGTGCCTCGGTGATGGAGAATTCCACAACCTCACCGATATTCCGCCCGTCGAGCGTTACTGCCAGCGACTCCGGCTTCAGACGACGCCCGCCGCACGTCGTGCACGCGCGCGCCTGCATGTACTCCTCGAGCTCGAGTCGCACCGAATCGGATTCGGTCTCGTCGTAGCGGCGCTGGATGTTGGAGATGATTCCTTCCCAGTGCGTGCCAGTCCTGTCGTAGAGGGTGCCGCCCTTGCCGCCCGTTCCATACAGAAGCTTCTCTTTCGCTTCCGGACTGAGCTGGCCCCACGGGGAATTCATGTTGAAGCCAAACTGCTTGGCGAGGCCGGGCAGAATCACCTTCTTCAGGTAGCCGTCGGGCTCACCCCAGGGGAGGATCACTCCCTCGAGAATGCTTATGCTCGGATCACCGAGTATCAGCTCTTCGCTCACTTCGCGACGCGAGCCGAGTCCACCACAAGCGGGACAGGCGCCGAATGGCGAGTTGAAGGAGAAGTGGCGTGGCTCGAGCTCCGGCAACGAGATGCCGCACTCGGGGCAGCCATATTTCTCCGAGAAGAGATGGTGGCTGCGATCGTCGGCGCGCTGAACTTCGACAAGACCTTCGGAGAGCTTGAGCGCCGTCTCGACGGAATCGTTCAAACGCCCACGGTCTTCGCCTCGAACAACGAGTCGATCGACGACGACCGAGATGTTGTGGTTCATCCGGCGATTGAGCCGGGGCGGGTTGGCGACTTCGACCAGCTCGCCGTCGACGATCGCGCGCACGAAGCCCTGCTTCCGCGCGGCGTCAAACAGCTCGCGGAATTCTCCTTTGCGGCTCCTCACCAGGGGCGCGAGGATCTCGATCTTCGTTCCTTCGGGCCATTGCAGGATTGAATCGGCGATCTGGCCGGCGCTCTGCCGCTCTACCGGGCGCCCGCAACTGGGGCAGTGGGGGGTGCCGGCGCGGGCGTACAGGAGACGGAGGTAATCATAGATCTCGGTGACCGTTCCGACCGTCGACCGCGGGTTGTGGCCGGCCGACTTCTGTTCGATCGAGATTGCCGGCGACAGACCTTCGATGGAGTCGACGTCGGGCTTCTCCATCAGGCCGAGGAACTGCCTGGCGTAGGCCGAAAGGGACTCGACGTAGCGGCGCTGGCCCTCGGCGTAGATGGTGTCGAAGGCGAGCGAAGATTTCCCAGATCCCGACAGCCCGGTAATGACCGTCAGCCGGTCGCGCGGGATGGTGACATCGATATTTCTGAGGTTGTGCTCGCGGGCACCGCGAACGATCAGGGATTCTTCCGGCATAGCCTCGTAAACTCGCCAGTTGCAGGGCGAGACTCAAGTCGGCCCATTATGGCGATTTAGCGGGGTCTGAGCGGTCCAAGTGACGGTCCGGCAACCATTTTGCACCTGAGGCGCAGCATGCCAGTCATGAGAAAACTGATAGACGTCGTTACGATGAAGTCGGATCGCCCGATGCGCCGGCTGGTGGCGTATTACGCGATCGTGGCCGTCGTGGTAGCCATATTGGCGTATTTCTTCCCCGGCGAGATCGCACGCATCTCCGCCAAGGGCCTGGGAGATATCCCGGAGGGCCCGACGGTCTTGACGGATGCCCTGAGCTCGTCCCCGACCGCGTCGGTGAGCTTCGGGCCGGGGTCGCTGTTCGATGTCGCGGTGACCACGATCCTGATTCTCATCGGCGCCCTGGTGCTGATTCTTCCGGTGACCTGGGTGTACATGTCGGCGCGACCGTCGGGAGGCCAACACAATCAGAACGTCGTCCAGACGCTGATTTTCCTCCCGCTGGTGGTGGCGGGCATCGTGTTCATCGTCCAGAACAGCCTGGCGCTGGCGTTCAGCCTGGCCGGCGTGGTGGGCGCGGTCCGATTCAGGACTACTCTCCGCGACTCGCGGGACCTCGTTTACATCTTCCTCAGCATCGTAATCGGGTTCGCGGCGGGGGTTCAGTCGCTGGCGGTGGGCGCTGTCGTTTCCATCGTCTTCAACTTCGTCCTGATCGTCACGTGGCACTATGATTACGGGCGCAACATGCTGATGCCAACCGCCGCCGCCCAATGGTCGCGTCCGCTGCAAGCTCTCGCGAGTCCCACCGGAAACCATCAGATCCCCGATCGAGACCTGGTTCTCTCGCTGACGCCGGAAAAAGCAGCGGCACTCGCTGATCGCTTCAAGAGGGTCCAGAAAACCGTCGGAACGAAAAAGAAGAAACCGCGCTTCGACTCCGTGCTGACGATTACGACCGACGAAGTACCGGACGCCCAAAGACGGGTCGAGGAGGTTCTCGACCGGCTAACCAAACGGTGGTCCATGGACGAGGTCGTCACCAATACCGGGAAGCCGTGCGAGATCTACTATCTCACCCGCCTCAAGAAATCGATCCCGCGGGACGTACTCCTGACAGCCATCCACGAGAATGCCAATGGCGTCATCGCCACTGCCGATCTCGAAACGAGCGGGGAGGTCGAGAAAGAAAAGAAGGATAAGAATGACGGCGTGAACGCATGACCGGCAGGTCCGGGCTGCTGCTTCTTCTATGTGCCATGCCGTGCGTAGGCGCCTGCCGCGAGACGCCACGGGCGAAAGCGGCTGAATTAGACAAAATCGCAGCCACGCGAAGACAGGAGCTCGCGCGCCGGATAGCGATGGCCGATGCCAACCCGGACAAGGCGATGGAAGTGGCGAAGTGGATCATGCCGTCACAGTTGCGGGAGATTTCCGGCCTCGCCCTCACATCGCGCGGTACCGTGTTAACACACGACGACAACTCTGGCCGTGTCTCCGAAATCGATCCAAAAACCGGAATTCTGGTCAAGAGCTTTTCGTTGATCGGCAACCAAAAGGAGGATTTCGAGGCGATCACGATCGCCGGCAATGACATCTACCTGATGGCGAGCGACGGCAAGCTCTTTCGATTCAGAGAGGGAGCGGACGGCCAGCAGGTTCAGTTCATCATGTTCGATACTGGCCTGGGCAAACAATGTGAGTTCGAGAGTCTCGTTTACGAGGCCGACAGCAGCCGCCTGTTGATGGTGTGCAAGAGAGTTCTCGACAAGCAGGCACCGCAGGACCTCGTGATCTACCACATGCCGCTGCCGCTGAACCGGGCGAAGTTCTCGATACTGAGGGTTCCGATCAAGCAGGTGATCGGATCGAACAAATGGAAAAATTTCAGGCCTTCCGACATGACCATCGATCCGTTCACGCGGAACTACGTGATCATTGCATCCCACGAAAAGGGACTCGCGGTAGTCACCCCTGACGGCGACGTCGTGCGCTCGGAGCCGTTGCCGGGTGACCACCGGCAACCGGAAGGAGTGGCGATAACGAAGGACAGGCTTCTCTTGATCAGCGACGAGTCGAACGTGTTGCCGGCGGCGATCACACTCTATAAATGGCGACCATAGTGCGAAGCGGAATTACAATCCATGGACTTTTCACCCGTGTCGCCTCCCTTGTTCTGGCGGCTCTGTTAGGAGCGGTTTCGGCGGCGACTGCCAGCGGCCAGAGTACGGTGTCGCAGTCTCCAAGCAGGGACACTGTCGTCATCGCTGGCGAGATCTACAGAGCTGGATCTCTTCATCGTGCTCTGCTCGGCAGGAATTACCGGAACGAGTGGACTACTCCCATCAGGGTGCCAGTCCTCGATCTCAGCACGGCGCACGGCGGCTTGACGGCGACGAAGGAAGGCGGAGGCAAGCAGGCTCCCTCGTTGCGGTTCGTGGCGCCCGACAGCTCGGAGTGGGTCTACCGACTGGTGCGGAAGATTCATCTCGTGCTGGGCGACGAGTACAAGCACACTGTGATCTGGTACGTCGTTCGCGACGAAGGCAGCGCATCGCATCCGACCAGCGCCATCGGCGCCGCGCCGCTGTACGCCGTGCCGGCGCTGCTTCACGCCACGCCAAAGCTGTACTACATGCCGGATAATCCGGCGTTGGGCGAGTTCCGCAAAACTTTCGCCGGAACCCTCGGCATGCTCGAGGAATACCCGACGGTCCCGAAATCGGGTAAGGCCTTTGCGGACGCGGAAAAAATCATCGACAGCGACACACTGCTGGGTCGGCTGAATACTGATCCGCAGACGCGGATCGACACGCGCGCCCTGCTCACGGCGCGGCTGATGGATATGCTGCTGGGTGACAACGATCGACATCCCGACCAGTGGAAGTGGGCGCGCTTGTCGAAGGGCGACGACGCGGTCTGGGAACCGATCGGGCGCGATCGCGACAAGGTCTTCGTCACCTATGAAGGGTTGCTGATGAACATCGCCCGATTCGCGCTGCCTAACCTGGTCACGTATAACAGCCGCTACCCGGACTCGGAGGCGCTGTTCGCCAACGCCGGGGAATTCGATCGGCGAGCATTGGGCACGTTGGACAAATCGGTGTGGGACTCGGTGGCAACCAGCCTGATGCAGAGAGTCACCGATCAGGTCATCGACAATGCCGTCGCAGCGATGCCACCCGAGTTCGCGAGTGAATCGCGCGCGCTGGCCGCAACCATCAAAGCCCGTCGCAACGGTCTCCGAGCCGAGGCAGATCTATACTACGGCGAGCTATGGGAGGTGGCGGACGTCCATGGAACCGATGCCGACGATCAGCTGACGGTGACGCGCTCGGGTGACGGGCTGGTCGATGTCGTGCTCCAATCCGGCAGCTCGCCGCCCTATTTCTCGCGGCGGTTCAACGCGAGCGAGACGAAGGAGATCCGCATCTACCTCCACGGCGGAGATGATCGCGCGACCGTAACCGGGACAGTCGGACGCAGCATCCCGGTGCGAATCATCGGCGGCAACGGCACCAACACTTTCACCGATCTGTCTGTGGTCGGTGGCAGAAGGAATCCGACGCGCTTCTACGACGCGGGCACCGTCACCAACGTCAAGTACGCGCGGGATACCATCGACGAACAGATCAATTTCGATAATGCGTTCAATCATTACTTCAATCGCCGGCCGTGGCTGCGCGCCTACGGCACCTTGATTCCTCCCCAAAGGGATCGCGGCTCGTCGATGCGACCGATACTCGGCGTGCACTCGCAGCGCGGCCTCGGGATTTATCCGGTTTTCGGCTTGACCAAGTACCAGTACGGATTCCGCGACGTGCCCTACGCCACGATGATGTCGGCCGACATCTCCCAGGCGACGGCGAGCAATCGCATGCGCATCAGAGCCTCGTTCGACAAACGGTTCGAGGAATCCGACTTCCACATTCCCGTGAACGGTCACATGTCGCAGTTCGAGGTAGTGCAGTTCCACGGCTTCGGCAACGATCTTCCGGATCTGCGTGGCCGGCTCTACGACGTGCGGCAGCGGCAGTGGCAGTTCAGACCGGCGGTCGGTCTCTCGCTAAACCCGAAGAGCGACATCTCTCTCGGACCGATTGTCCGCTACACCAGCACGGACAGCATCGCCAATCGGTTCATCTCACAGCAACACCCGACCGGCTTTTCGAAGTTTGGACAGGCGGGGTTGCAGCTGAAGACGCATCTCGAGAGCCGCAGCGCGCCCGACACGATGAAGCCGCGGTTTGTGCTCGACATTCTCGGGAGTGGGTATCCCGGGATGTGGGATGTGGCGACTCCGTACCAGGCGTTGGACGGTTGGGCAGCAGCGTTTTTCACCCTGCCGGTGCCGAAGAAGCCGGTGCTGGCGCTGCGCGCGGGCGGTAAGAAGTTGTGGGGCGACTTCCCCTATTTTGACGCGGCGTTCCTCGGCGGCTCAGAAACTTTCCGAGTCGAAGAGCGCCAGCGGTGGGCGGGCGACGCATCGGCGTACGGGACTACCGAGCTTCGCGTCCCGCTGGCGAAGTTCCCATTCATCGTACCGCTCGATGTGGGCGCCATCGGATTCGCGGATGCGGGGCGAGTTTACGTGAACGGAGACTCGCCGGGTGGATGGCAAAGCGCGGCCGGCGGCGGACTTTGGTTCGGCTACCACGACGCCGAGCCGAACTTCAACGTGCTGTTCACCAATCGAAAAGGCCACCACATAGTCACGACTTTCGGCTTCGCCTTCTGATCAAAGCGCTGATGGTTTTTGCCTCGCTGGCGAGCGCAGTCGCCTGCTCGCGCGAGGAGAAACCGTCACCGACCAAGGAGGGCCCGTCCGAGCTGGAAGTCATCCTGGAAGGCGCGCCGATCCTGATCGGAGCCGGCGACATCGCGGTCTGTGGAACTCCGGGCGACGAAGCAACCGCGCTGCTTGTCGACAGCCTGTTGCGCGCGGACAGTGCTCAGGACGTGCAGACAATCGTCGCGACCTTTGGTGACAACGCCTACCCTTCCGGCCAACAGGGCGTTACCAACGATTTTCCGCGGTGCTTCTCTCCCACCTGGGGACGGCGCAGCATCATGAGCGTGCTGCACACATCGCCGGGAAACCACGACTACGATAGCGGCAGCGGCGATCCCTACTTCACCTACTTTGGAGATCGAGCGGGTCCGCGCGGCAAAGGCTACTACAGCTTCGACGTCGGCGGCTGGCACATTATCTCGCTCAACAGCGAGCTTTACTTCGAGAACCCGTATCCGGATCTGGCGAAGGCGCAGGAGGATTGGCTGCGCGACGATCTCCGGCTGCATCAAACGAAGTGCGCGCTCGCTTACTTCCACCGCCCCCGGTTCAGCTCGGGCACCAACGGTGGTACGGCACTGGTACAGAATCTCTGGGAGATTCTTTACAAGGGCGGGGTTGATCTCGTACTCAATGGGCACGACCACGACTACGAGCGATTTCTGCCTCAGAAACCGGATGGGACGCCGGACTCAGTGAGCGGCATCGAGCAAATCATCGCGGGAACCGGCGGCGGTGTGCTGCGTCGCTTTCGGTATCCACTGGCGCGGAACTCGATCGCGCAGATCGAGGGGCGTTTCGGGGTGCTGAAGGTCGCGCTCGGTGACGGGCAATACCGGAGGAGCTTCATTGACACCGACAGGAGAGTCTGGGACACAGGCGGGGGTCGCTGCCACTAAAAAAAACCGTTTCAATTCGCGCTGGTACGCGTCAACTTTGTAGAATGGCAACTTCGTCGACACCGCATCTCACTCTCAGTAGCTCTGCTGCTTCGGCGGCCGGCGAAGAGATTCGCATCTCGGCGATCGACATCGGATCAAACTCGATTCGGCAGACGATTGCCGACGTCGCTCCCAATGGCACCATTCGCGTGGTCGACGAAATGAAGGCGGCCCCGCGCCTCGGCGCCGGCCTGCTGGAGACCGGCGTGCTAAATGAGATCGCCATCCAGAATGCACTCATCGCGCTGAGCAGGATGGCGACGCTCGGCACTCAGCTCGGCGTCAAACGCACGGAAGTCGTCGCCACCAGCGCAGTGCGCGACGCGAAAAACGGGAAGGAGTTTCTGGAGCGGGTGCAGGCGGAGACGGGCCTCCGGGTGCGAATTCTCCGTGGCGAGGACGAAGCACGCCTCAGTTTTCGCAGCGCACTCGCCCACTTCGATCTCGGATCGGGACGCGCCGTCGTCATGGACATCGGTGGCGGGTCCCTCGAGCTCGCCCTGAGCGAGGATGGTCTCGTCGAGCGTCTGGTCTCACTGCCGCTCGGCGCCATCCACATGTCGGAGCGGTACCTCAGCCCGGACGCGAGAAAGAAAGGGCTGCGCAAATTGCGGAAGCAGGTTCGGAACGAGCTGCGGCGTCGCCTGACGCGTCATTGGCACGTCCCGCGGATCTTCTGCTCCGGAGGAACCTTTACCAGCCTGGCATCGATGTACCTGGCACGCGTGGGAATGGCCCAGGCGAAGACGGTGCACGGCACCGTGATCCCCCGTGTCGAGCTGGAGCACATCGTCGACATGTTGCAGAGCATGTCACTCGCGGAGCGTCAGACCGTTCCCGGATTGAATGCGGCAAGGAGCGACATCATCGTTGGCGGACTTGCGGTGGCGGCGGAAGTCGCTGCGCGCGTCGAGGCCAAGGAGCTCGTCGTGTCGGCCTACGGCATTCGTGAGGGAATTCTTCTCGAGAGCGCGCACGTGGCGCCGGCACCCGCCGACCAGGGCGAAGCGCGCGAGCGGTCGGTGTTGCAGCTCGCCGAAAGAACTCACTACGAGGCGCCCCACTCGCAGCACGTCCAGAAACTGGCGCTCCAGCTTTTCGATTCGATCGGACAGCGGCTGGGCTGCGCGCCGGAGGATCGGCGACTCCTCGCGGACGCTGCCCTTCTCCACGACATCGGCTATCACATCAGCTACGACAAGCACAACAAGCATTCGTATCATCTCATCGAGCACGCCGAGCTGCTGGGGATGACGCCGTCGGAGCAGATCATCGTCGCCAATGTGGCGCGGTACCATCGCGGCGCCGAGCCCAAGAAAAAACACGCCAACTACGCCGACCTCGATAAGCAAATGCGTCGCACGATCAGGCGATTGTCGGCGATTCTCCGGGTGGCCGATGGATTCGACAGAGGTCACGCCTCGGCGGTAGCCGAGATCAAGGTCCGCTGGCTGGAGCGGGCGCTGCGTCTCACCGCAGTGCCACGTCGGGCCAATCTGAATCTGCGTCTGGATCTGTGGGGAGCTGCGCGAAAGTCGAATCTGTTGTCGGAAGTTGCCGGCGTGCCTGTCGAGATCGTCGGCCCCGACGGCTCGGTGATGACCTACGACGACGAGGTCGGCGCCGCCGACTGAGCTTCGGCCGCCTTGGCTAGTTCCGATCGACGCGATGGGCTGTCACCGCTGGAGGCGGGGGCAGACATTCCCCAGGAGTTTGTGAGAAACCGCTCGTGGGCGGAGACCACTGGCCCGGCGCCAGGTTTTCTCTGCACGTAGCTGCCATCGGACAGTAGATCCCATGCCTGCCGATTGTCGGCCAGCTGCGTCTCGAGCAACGAAAAGACGCGATCGTGGAGGCGACGATCGTCGAGAGGCGCGACGACCTCGACCCGGCGATCGAAATTGCGCGGCATCCAGTCGGCGGATCCGAAATAGAGCTCCGCTTCACCGTCGTTCCCGAAGTAGAAAATTCGCGAGTGCTCGAGGAAGCGGCCGACGATGCTGATGACGCGGATGTTCTGGCTCACGCCCGGGACTCCCGGCCGGAGGCAGCAGATGCCGCGGACGATGAGATCGATGTGGACGCCGGCTTGGGAAGCGTCGTACAGGTGCACAATGATCTCCGCGTCGACGAGCGCGTTCATCTTGGCAATGATCCGCGCCGGCCGGCCGCGGCGGGCGTGATCGGCCTCGCGATCGATCATCTCCGTAAAGCGCTCGCGCATGTTGCGCGGAGCGACCAGCAAATTCCGGAAAGAGTTTTTTCGCGAGAACCCGGTCATTGAGTTGAACAGGTCGGTAAGATCAGCGCCGACGTCCGGTTGTTCGGTGAACAGACCGAGATCCGTGTACACGGTTGCTGTCTGGGAGTTGTAGTTGCCCGATCCGATGTGGGCGTAGCGCCGGATGCCGTCGCTTTCCTTGCGCACGACGAGGGCGATCTTGGTGTGGATCTTCAGACCGGGAAGTCCGTAGGCGACGTGCACGCCGAACCCTTCGAGAGTGCGCGCCCAGGCGATGTTGTTCAGCTCGTCCTGTCTGGCCTGCAGCTCGATGAGAACGGCGACCTGCTTTCCGCGCTGCGCCGCTTCGGTGAGTGCGCGTACGATCTCGGTGTCGCCCGAAGTGCGATACAGCGTCATCTTGATCGCCAGCACGTTCGGATCAGCGGAAGCGGAGAGAAGAAAATGCTCCACCGTAGTTTCGAACGAGTCGAACGGATGATGAACGAGCACGTCACCCTGTTTGATGATGTCAAACATCGATCGCGAGGTATCACGTAGCTCGCCGGGCGTCGACGGGGTGAAAGGCGGATCGCGCAGCTCGGGAATGTTCATCGTCGCAATCCACATCAGATCGCCGAGGTCGAGGAAGGCGCCCGTCTCCACCAGATCGCTGTCGGAGAGCGAGGGCATTTCGGTTGGCTGCTCTTCGCGCAGCTCGGCAAGAATCAGCTCGCGCAGCTCGGGCGACGTTCCCTTTTCCATTTCGACACGCACCACTTCGGCGAATCTCCGCTCGAAGACCTGCTCCTCGATTGCCGTCAGCAGATCGTCGTCGTCGTCGAACACTGGCAGCTCGAGATCCGAATACCGAGTCACCCGGAACGCGCGGCACTCGCCAACCTCCATCCCCGGGAACACCGATTGAAGGTTGGCGGCGATCAATTGCTCCAGGAGAACGAAATGATTCTTCTCACCAAAGGGCACCCAGCGCGGGAGACTCTTGGGGACTTTGATCCGGGCGAGACGTGATGTTTTCGTCGCCGGATCGTGGATCTGGATGGCCAGTGACAGCGCAAGGTTGCCGATGTAGGGGGGCGGATTGGCGGGGTCGACCGCCAGCGGAGTCAGTATCGGATACACCTGGGACTCGAAGAACTGGTCGAGGCGCTGGCGCTCCGTCTTCGAGACGCCTTTGATGCCGACGATCTTTATGCCGTGCTCCTCCAGCTCCGGCAGCAGCACGTCACAAAGGCATTTCTGCTGCAACTCCATCAGCTCGGCGACGCGCGCGGCAATGGCATCGAGCTGTTGCGGTTGTGGAATCCCGTCGGCGCCGGTGGCGTGGACGCCGGCCATGATCTGGCGTCGCAGACCCGCGACGCGGACCATGTAAAACTCGTCGAGATTGGTGCTGAAGATCGACAGGAACTTCACCCGCTCCAGCAGGCGGTTCCGAGGATCAAACGCCTCGTGCAACACGCGGGCGTTGAACTCAAGCCAGCTCAGCTCACGATTGATGTACAGTGAGGTGTCGAGGCGCATGCTTAGTGTTGGTCGGCTCCCTGTAAGATGTTCCCCTCCCAAGTCATTGTTAAGCTTTTTGTGATTAGATTCTTCACAACCTGAACCTAAGCCCGATCCGCGTGCCCCATACCGACGCAGTCATCGTTTTGACAACGCTGGCCAACACCGATGAAGCGGCGAAGTTCGTTCGGGCGCTGCTCGATCGCCGGCTGGTCGCATGCGGGACCATTCTGCCGGCCGCGCGCTCGTTGTACCGCTGGGAAGACAAGCTGGCCGACGAAACCGAGGTCGTGGTGATGCTCAAGACGCGCTCTGGGGCAATTCACGGGCTGGAAAAGGCGTTCAAGGAGCTGCACCCTTACAAGGTTCCAGAGCTGCTGGCCGTCCCGGTGACGGGCGGGCTGGAACGCTACCTTGGCTGGATAAACAGCGAGACCAGTCTACAGATCGTCTAATCGTAGACATCGCTGGAAGCCACAGCCTTCTCTCCGCTTCCGTACAACCGCCGAGCCTCCAAATCGTCTAATAGGGGTGAATCCCCGAGCCACACTAGCCGTCGTCATCGTTGCCCTCTGGCTGGGCGGCATGGCGATGATGGTCAGACATAACGCCAACCGCAGCCAGACGCAGCAGCTTTCGGACGTCGCGCTGAGGGTTCAGCCGGCGACGTTCTACTACATCGTGGAGCGAAATGGCGAGCAGATCGGCGCCGCGTCTTCTTCGCTGGACACGACGGCGAACACGCTGGTGAGCGAGGAGTATTTCGTGGGCGACTACCCGGCGGGATCGGGCGTCGAGAGAACGTCGGCGCGGTGGCAGACCAGACTCACCCGCGGCTTTCGCCTCGCCGATCTCACCATCGACATTGCACGCAAGACGCGCCCGTTCTCCATCAACGCAGCAGTCGAAGAGGACACGTCGCTGTTCGTTGCCGGGACGAAAACGACGGGAGGGCATCCCCCGGCTCGCTACACTTTCCTGCCCCCACTATTCACGCCGTCCCTGGCGCCCGTCGCGTTCATGTTGGCGGGGCCGGCGAAGATCGGTCGCCGCCAGACGATGTCGGTCTTTGATCCGACGACGCGGCTGGTGATCCGACCCGAGCTGCGAATCCAGGCGGAGTCATTGTTCACCGTCGTCGACAGCGCGGCGCCCGGAGACAGCGGCGTCTGGACGGTGGCGCACAAGGACACCGTCCGCGCCTGGCGCATCGACGACGAATCGCGTGGACTCACCACCTGGGTCGACGCCGAGGGGCGTCTGGTGGCGTCGCAGCTGGACGATCTCTCCACCGTTCGCACTGCATTCGAGATCGCTTTCAAGAACGTCAAAGCCCCGACAGACACGTTGGGCCTACACCGCCGAAAATCCAGAACCAGATGATCGAACTCAATAGTCTCACCAAGAATTACGGATCCTTCACCGCCGTCGATTCCATCGACCTTTCCGTTCCCGACGGGGAGCTGTTCGGATTCCTCGGCCCCAACGGCGCGGGCAAGACGACGACGCTCCGCATGATCGCCGGCATCTTGCAGCCGACATCGGGCTCGATCCATCTGGCCGGAATCGACCTCGCCGCAGATCCATTGGCCGCGAAATCAAAGCTCGGATTCATCCCCGACAGGCCGTTCATTTACGAGAAGCTGACCGGCGGTGAGTTCCTGCGCTTTGTCGCCGGATTGTACGGGCAGGATGGCGACAAGGTCGAGCATCGGGGCCGCGAGCTGATGGCGCTGTTCGATCTCGAGGAGTGGGCCGACGAGCTGGTGGAGAGCTACAGCCACGGCATGCGGCAGAAGCTTATCATCTCCAGCGCGTTCATCCACCGCCCGGAAGTGATCGTCGTCGACGAGCCGATGGTCGGATTGGACCCGAAGGCAGCGAGAATTCTTAAGGATCTGTTCCGCGAGTACGTGAAGCGCGGACACACCATCATGATGTCGACCCACACGCTGGAGGTCGCCGAAACGCTCTGCGACCGCATCGCCATCATCCAGCACGGAAAAATCCGGGCGGTAGGGACGATTCAGGAGTTGCGGACGCAGGCCACCGGTGGAGGGGGCCTGGAGGAGATCTTCCTCAAGCTTACCGGAGAGCGGGCGGCGCGCGAAACAATGGATGTTCTCGATGCGTAACTGCAACTGCAACAGAGCGGGTGCGCGGTGCGGGTGGCACAGATGGCAGTAACCAGCTCACTACGTGGGGATGCCGCTGGCGCCATTACGGACCAGTCAGAGAAGCATCCGTTATCACTCGGGCTGATGCACGTCCTGTCGGCGAAATTCATCTCGGCGAAGGCGCGGCCGCTTGGAACAACCGAGAATCGGTCGGGCCGACTGATTCTGTTCGTCCTGATCGGCGCGATCTTCTGGGTTTTTGTCTTCGGGCTGCTCTACCGACTGCTGAAATATTTTCGCGGCATCCCGGAAATCGGCGCGCTGCTGGCGGCGAAGCTGCTCGGTCTGATGTTCGTCAGCCTGTTCGGTATTCTCATTCTGTCGAACGTCGTCACTGCGTTGTCCAGTTTCTTCCTGGCCAAAGACCTCGATCTACTCGTCGCCGCGCCGGTGGACTGGCTCCGACTCTACGGAGCAAAGCTTCTGGAGACGACGGCGCACTCGAGCTGGATGGTGGTGCTGGTGGCGACGCCGGTTCTCACCGCCTACGGCATCACCTATCAGGGCGGATTGCTGTATCCGTTCGTCGCAATTGCCGCGGTGGTGCCATTTCTTTTCATTCCCGCTGCGATCGGCAGCGCAGTGACGCTGCTACTGGTCAACATTTTCCCGGCCCGACGAACCCGCGATATCCTCAGCGTCATCGCGGTGCTCGCCGCAGCGGGAGTGGTGCTCATCTTCCGCCTGGTACGGCCGGAGCGGCTGGCGCGCCCCGAAGGATTTCGCTCACTCGTCGAGTTCATCTCGCTGCTGCGGGGTCCGACATCGCCCTGGCTGCCGAGTGAGTGGGCGGCACAGGGAATCATGACGTGGCTGCGCGGAGATCCGGAGATCCTTCCCTTCTATCTGCTGATCTCCACCGCTGCCGCCGCGATGGTGTTCGGCGCGGCGCTGCATCGGTGGCTCTACACCCGCGGATTCAGCAAGTCCCAGGAGAGCGGAGAGCGCTGGGTCCGTCAGGGCACGCTCGGCAAACTCGTCGCCCGCGTTCTCACACCCTGGGGCGTGATGAGGCGCGAGCTGGTGCTCAAGGAAATGCGATTGTTCTTCCGGGACACGACGCAGTGGTCGCAGCTGATTCTGCTGGCGGTGCTGGTGGTGGTCTACGTCTTCAACATCAAGTTCCTGCCGTTGCGGGGAGAGGGCGTCACCTTCTTCCTCGCCAACGTGATTCCGTTCGTGAACCTGATTCTGGCGGGGTTTGTCCTGGCGTCGATCGCGGCGCGATTCATTTTTCCTGGAATCAGTCTCGAGGGGCGCACGCTGTGGCTGCTGCGCTCAAGCCCGTTGGAGATGCGCCAGCTGCTCTGGTCGAAGTTCTGGGTCGGCACCATCCCGCTACTCGCGCTGGCGTTGATACTCGTGTTCGCCACCGACGTGCTGCTCCAGGTGAGCGGCTTCATGATGGGCGTTTCAATCTTCACCATCACCATGATGACCTTCGCCATCGCCGGTCTCGCTCTCGGGTTCGGCGCCCTGTTCCCGAAGTTCAACACCGAGAACGCGGCGCAGATTCCGACGTCCTTCGGAGGACTGATTTTGATGATGGCGTCGGTCGTTCTGATCGGACTGGTGATCGTCCTCGAGGCAAGGCCCGTCTATGCCTATCTCGGTGCGCGGATGATGAAGATCGACCCCGAACCAGTCGACATGTGGTTTGGATTTGGCGCGGCGACGCTGGTCTCCCTGTTGGCGACGTTTATCCCGATCCGAATCGCCGTCCGTCGAATGAGGGAGTTGGAGCGCTAGCTACTGCTCCGTCTTCTCGCGCAGGAAGACGATCGCGTCGTCGTTCGAGGTAAAGACCTTCTTCGCCAGCGTCCCGTCGTCGTAGCGGATTTCCACGGCGACGCTCAGCGGGATGTGCTTCTCCTGGGAGGGTGGCGGCGGTTCAGTGTCCAGCGCCGCGGCGACGGCCTCGCCCTGCAGTAATCGCGCGATCTCCCGTCGCAGCGACGCCTCGGTCAGGCCGGCCATCATGAGCGCCTTGGCAGCGATGCCGTGTCGCTCGCGAATCAGACCGAGCAACAGGTGCTGCGTGCCGACGTAGCCGTCGCCGAATTCGTGGGCGACAGCAATTGCCTGATCGAGCACCACCCGGGCGCGCGCCGTGTAGGGCAGATCGGGTATGCGCGACTTCGCGGAGGGCGGGGCGTCTTCCACCAGATGGTTGACCGTCGTCAGAATGTCGACCGACCTGGCGCCGCAGTTTTCGAGGACGTCCATCACCAGGGTATCGTCTTCGGCCAAGAGGCCGAGCAGCAGGTGCTCGGGTCCGACGTACTGGTGATTGCGGCGGTGGGCTTCTTCACGCGCTTTGATGAGCGCACCACGCACCCGGTTGGTGAAATCGTAGCCCGCCAGAAACGCCTCCTCGTCGAAGCCCTAAGATTCTCTGCTGAGCTCGATCTCGCAAGCATTTGTTCGCGTCACCGCTACCTTTATTCGCGGCGGAAGCATTAGAGCGACTTAACGGGAGGGGACCACGATGAACCTCACCCATAGGGAGACCGAAGCCCTCGACGCCCTTTGCGACACCTTCGTCCCATCGCTCGCCTTCGAGAAGGACGAAGATCCCGCGCTCTTCAGCATGTCGGCGGCCGACCTCGGCGTCAGCGCCAGAGTGATGCACGCACTGGAGATGATCGAGCCGGCCAAACGCGATGCGTTCCGATTCTTTCTGCGGCTGCTCGGCAATCCGCTGTTCATGGCGAGCGTTTCCCGCAGCGCATCGCGGTTCTCGCAGCTCTCGCTGGCCCAGCGCGAGCGAGTGTTGCAGCGACTGGCGCGGAGCGCCGTGCCGCAGCTGCGGACCGCCTACCAGGGCGCGCGCAGCCTCGCCATGCTGCACACCTACGCGGCGAATGGCACCCCCGAATCCGACGCCCTTTTGAGTGCGATCGGGTACGAGCCCGAGCTCAATCCCAGAGCAACAGCGCCGCACATTCCGATTTCCAAAATCGGCGAAGAATCGAAGATCGAATGCGACGTTTGCGTGGTGGGGTCCGGCGCCGCTGGCAGCGTGGTCGCCGCGGAGCTGGCAGCGAGCGGACAGGATGTCGTCGTCGTTGAAGCCGGCGGAGTCTGGAGCGGTGGTGAGTTCGATCAGCACGAGCTCACCGGCATGCACCATCTATTTCGAGAGGGTGGCTTGGCCGGCACGCGCGATCTCAGCCTGTCACTTCTGGCCGGGGCGACGATTGGCGGCGGGACCACCGTCAACTGGCAGTCATGTTTTCGAACTCCGGACGATGTACGCGAGGAATGGGCGGAGCTCTCCGGCTGTAGCTTCTTCACCGGCGGTTCTTTCGGTGAATGCCTCGACGCCGTCTGGCATCGCATCGGCGCGTCCACCGACGAGAGCGAGGTCAACGAGAATAACGACGCCATCTGTCGCGGCGCAAAATCGCTTGGCTATCGCTGGAGTGTGATCGCGCGCAACTCGCTCGGCTGCAACACCGCCCAATGCGGGAATTGCATGTTCGGATGCAGAGTCGGCGGCAAACAGAGCGCAGCGACGACCTACCTGTTGGACGCGATTCGTTCCGGCGCGCGAGTCGTGGCACCTTTCACGGTGACGAAGGTCGTCCAAAGCAAAGGCAAGGTCAGCGGGGTCGAGGGCGCCTACGCTGATCCCCAGGGCGAGCGGCGCCAGGTCAGGATCGTCGCGTCGCGAGTGGTGCTGGCGGCGGGTGGGCTCGAGACGCCGGCGATTCTTTTTCGGTCCGGACTCAAGTCACTCCACCTCGGTCAGCATCTCTTCGTCCATCCCACTGTGGCGCTGATGGGTTGCTACCAGACGCCGATCGAGTCGTGGAAGGGCCCCCCGCAGACGATCGTCTGCGATGAATTCAGCAACATGTCTGAAGGATACGGCTACAGGATCGAAGCAGCGCCGGCGCATCCAGGCTTGCTGTCGGTCGGAATTCCGTGGGCGAATGCGCGCGATCACCGGCGCGAGATGCAGCGCATCAAATCCGTGGCGCCGTCGATCGTTCTGACACGGGACTCGAATCCTGGACGAGTGCGATTCGATAAGAGCGGTCAGCCGTACTTCGAGTACCGGCTCGGTAGCGAAGAGAAAAAGTTGATCAAGCACGGCATGGCCTCGGTGGCGCGAATCCACCAGGCCGCTGGCGCCGACCGAATCGTCACCCTGCACGTGGCTGGTCTGGCGTGGGAGCGTGAGTCCGGCGTCTCGATCGAGAAATTCTGTCGGGAGATTGCGTCGGCGCCGACTTCGCCGAATCGGCTGGCATTGTTCAGCGCGCACCAGCTGGGGACATGTCGCATCGGCATCGATCGCGCGTCGGCGGTATGCGACGAGACTGGCGCGGTGTTCGGTCTGTCAGGCGCCTACGTCGCGGATGCCAGCCTCTTCCCCGCGTCGTGCGGAGTTAACCCGATGATCACCATCATGGCCCTCGCGCTCCATGTGGCGAAGGGGATGAGACACTAGGCGGGAGGCGGGAGGCGGGAGGCGAGCGGCGGGGCGAGGAGGAGGGACGGACACTAACCCCTCCTCCCACGTGAGTTCACTTGATGCGCGCTTTCTCCAGATGCGCGGTCGTGCCGTCGCGGACGGCGAGATAGACTACCCCACCCGGTCCGAATCCCGCCAACACCCGATTAGCCGGCAGCTGTACTCTGTCGATCAGCTCGCCTTTGCGATTCACGACGTCGTAAACCGGACGCGCATCGACGTTCTGGGTGGTCCTGATCCACAGATTTCCCTCGGCGTCGGCGCGCGTAGATCCGGGCAGGAACGCCGGCTTGTAATCCGGTAGCTCGCTCGGCGAAATCATTTGCAGCGGCGGAAGCTGCCCACCCGGACCAGCACCGCCCGGGCCGACGGCGGTGATCGTGGTATTGTTTCCGGACGTTGCCGTCGTTGTTCCGGGCTGCGCACTTGCCACCGGAGCTGGCGCAGATCCACCGCGCGGCGCGGCGTCGGCGGGCGGCCCATCTCGACGACCACCAGCTGGACCACCGGCGGCACCACCGTCACCGGGAGCCCGCACATTGAACTGCACGCCACCCCCCGCTCCGAATTGTCCGCTGGCGCGCGCCTTCTCGATGGCGACGCGTGCCGAATCGATGAACGCCACTTTGCCCTCGTCGGTCAGCCGCTCCCAGTTGAACGGAATCTTGGGCGAGGAAGTGACGGACCCATCCGGACCAAGCCAGTCGACGTGAAAATCCCTGGTGCGGACGAAGGCGATCGTCCCATCGGGCAGGAGCGCCCAATCGTCGCCCTGCGGCAGCGGATTGGTTACCGACGTGATGTTGATCCCACCGTTCGGCGACCGAACGATGTTCAGATTGAATTTTGGAGTCTTGAAGAAGGCGGCGGTGTCGACCTTACGAGTGGTCAAGTCAAAACGAACGATCGCCGCTGACTCCGGCGGCGCCGGGATTTGGGGAAGACCGTTGGCACCCGGGCGTGGAGCAAACGCAGCGAAATTGGGCGGCGCCCGATAAACGAGGCGACCGCTCGGATCGAATCCAGGACTGCCGAACGGTCCGCCGACCAGGAAACCCACATCCTGGGCGCGCGGCGCGGACATCACGCGCGCGATCTTTCCATTCGGATCGATGAGCAGCATAGACAGCGATGCCGGATCGACAAATAGCGTCGAGTCTCCGCGAAAAGCGATCAGTCCACCCGGTCGGGTGCCGTAGGCGTTCGCCGTAGCGCTGGTGGTGTCAGCTACGACGGTGGCGTTCGCCAGCGACGAGTCGAACATCAGCACGCGTCTGCCGATGATGTCGTTCACCAGGAGCCTTCCATCGGGCAGCGACCGCACCGTTGAAACCGCGCCGAGCGGCTCTTTGGCGACAGAAGTAACTGGTCCGAGCTGACGAACCGGCGGCAGCGACTGTCCGATGCAAAGCGGCGCGGCGATCGTCGCGGCGGCGATGACAGTTAGCAAGAGGGATGTCTTCTTCATAGGGACGAGGGACGAGGGACGAGGGGAAGCGGATAACGGGAATCGGATAACGGGAATCGGGTAACGGGTACGGGTAGCGGATTACTGATTACGGATTACGCGTTGCGGACCAAGTGCATTGCGGACTGCTGATTAATTGCGAATTGGGAGACCTACTGCGCATTGGTGACTAGCTGCAACTCCTTCTCAATTCCTGATGATGATCACCTGCCCAGGACCACCACCCCCAGGGCCACCACCGCCGACGAAGAAGCCTCCGCCGCCGGGGAACATCATCGGGCCGTTGTTGGCGCCGGCGGTGCCGGAGCGGATCGAAGCCAGGTAGCGCGTGTCGAGATAGCTCGAGATGAAGCTCGGGAGTTTTCTTCGCTGCTCGCTGGTGAGCAAGCCCTTGATCGTCGGCACCAGCTTGATCAGCAAATCGACAGACGCTTCGCGCGCGCGTTGATAATGTGCGTAGGCGTCGTCCTTGTCGTACTTGTCGGGCAGCGCCGCCAGGTATTTCGCCACCGGCGACCAGATCGAATCGAGGCTGATCACGTATCGCCGATTCATGCTGGCGATGCTGTCTGCCTGCGGACCCGAGAGCCCGAGCGTGTCGGCCTGACGCAGTATCGTCGACAGCGGATTCGGAATTCCCCCACTGCCGTAAATCGCCTTCAGCATCGGCTCGGGTGCCTTGTTGCCTTTCAGTGTCCGCCCGCGATCCAGCTGCTGGGTGAGCGCCTGCCGCTCGCGCGTCGGTCCGAGGTCGAAGCGCATCATAGCAGTTACAGTGACAGGCGCTCTTACAGCCGTCAGAGCGGGTAGAGTCGAGCCGAATCTCTGATTCACGTCGTATTTGTACCGCTGCGTCTGCGGATCGAAACCGCGGACGGCTAGCAAGGTCGGATCGGGGAACGAGAACTGTCCCCAGCCGCGCAGCCTGTCGTTGCCGTGCAGCAACAGATCGGCAGCGCCCAGTGGGTTGCCAATCTGCAACGATAGAGTTGCGCGCTGCGGCATCCGGAACTTGAGCGGATTGAACGAGAGCGACATCGTCGCCGTCGAAATCCACGGACCCTGACAACTATTGCGGGCAGCCAGCGAACCGAGCTGCTTGAGAAGACAGTCTCGCGCGTTCCCGGTGGCGCTATTGAGCAGCGATTGCATCGACGAGGCCAGAGTCGGATCAGCCGTCGTCGCTGGATTGTAGACGAAGGCGCGGTCGTTGGCGTAGCCGTCGCCATTGATGTCGCCGGAGACGGTCGGCGTGTACGGCGTGCCCGACCTGAAGCTGCCGAACCAGTTCACCCGCACCGCATCGAAGAAGTTGTAGCCGAGGTTGTACTGGATCTGGTGCCGCGAGTCGAAGGAGGATCTTCCCCATTCGACATCGAGCGGATTGCCGGCGGTGTTTGTGAATCCGCGCACACGCTCGCGCAAATTCGAGTAGACGTACGAGAGACCCCAGCTGTAATTGCTGTTGAACGTCGATGGTGAGACACCGAATCTGAGCTGGCGACTGTCCGACAGCAGATCCGATCTGAGCTCGGTAACGCGCGAGAACAGTGGACTCACGCGCGCATCCCGCGACGCGATCGTTCCCGTCGCCGGCACGATGCTCGTCGTCTGGACGAACACCGGACGATGATTCTCGTCGGGCAGCGTGAACTGCACCACCGGATTGAAATTGAGATCGACGATCCCCGACTGGTTCATGTTGCGCGAGTAGGTCGCCTCGACATTTGCCGTGAAGAGATTGTTGAGCAGCGGACCCGACCAATTGAGGTTCGATCTCAGACTCCTCGGCGCAGCGTAATCCTTGGCGAAGAAAGTCACGTTGGGAACCGTGCTGGCGAAGACACTGCCGTCCGTGCACTGCGTGGGAATGACCGACGGATCGCTGGAGTATCCGTTCCAATCGGGGGTCGGCGTCGCCGGGCCGGCGCAGAGAACCTGCTGCAGCGCGCCGGCGAGTCCGGTGTTGTCGATCGCGCCGCTGATCAGCGTCGTGTTGGGCGTATTCTGAAAGAGTCCAATTCCACCTCGCACCACCGCGCGCGGACCGCGCACCGCACCGGCGAATCCGGCGACCTGCGGCGCTGTCCCATAGCTCCACGAAAATCCGATGCGCGGGCTGAAGTAGACGTGGTTCGGCGCCCGATCGTTGCGCTCACCGAACACTGCCTGAAGGTCGGGATTGAACGTCGGTGTGGCCGAGAAATGGTTGCCGTCGAGGCGAACTCCGTATTGGATCTGGAGATCGTCGTTCTTCTTGTACGAATCGCCCAGCGACATCCCACCGATGAACTGGCTGCCACTCCTTATCCTCGGCGCCAGCTGTCTGCTGAAGGATGCCGGCTGTTGCGCCTCGAGCGCGGCCAGCGAGTTGAATGTGAACGAGCCGAGCGTATTGGTCTGCTGATTCTGGGTGAACGCGTCGCGACGCAGCTCAGTGGTGAACTTGATGCGATGCTTGTTGGTGGCGCTGAACCATGAGAGTTGATTGGTCAGCTCGGTGCCGGTGTTGGTCTGACTGGTATTCATGTTCGAGCTGCCGCCGAACGACACCGGCTTGATGCTCGTCGATCCATCCGGAAACGTCGACGTGATCAGAACGGTTCCGCTCGGCATGCTGAGATACGGATCGCTGTAGTTGCGCGATCGGTTCAGACCGAGGGACGTCTCACTGAGTATCCCGACGCCGAAATAGTTGGTGTGACGCGCCTGCAATCCGCCATTCCAATTGGTGCGGTCGCCGCTGTGAGCAGGCAATTCGTTGGTCAGCGACGACGCCGGTGTCTGCTGATTCCAGCTGCCGTTGAAGGACAGATTGAACGCCTGCCCGGTCGATGAGGATTGGGGCGCAAAATCAATCCCCCCGAATAGGGATCCCTGCTCCCCCAGCCTGCTGCTCGGCAATTTTCCGGTGATGGTGGGGATGCCCAGCTGTTGCAGTATCGACAGCAATCTGCTAACGGAATCCGGGGCGATACCCGACGTCTGCAAGCCGATCGCATCGGTGTTGAGCAGCGATCTCAGATCATTCGAGCGCCGTCCGATTTGATAGGCGAGGTTGTAGAAAGAAGCATCCGGCCGGATCGGGCCCGCCAGCAATCCTCCCACCGATACGTTGCTGTACTGCTGGCCGAGTGACCGCGCGGCGCGATCCGTCCACTGCAGCTGCGGCGCGTCGAAATTGAGACTCATCGTACGCGTGACGTAATTCGAGCCGGGCCGGCCGCGAATCTGGAATTGGGCGCCACTGAATCCGCCGCGCGAGACATCGTACGGCGTCGTGACGAGAGAAGTCGTGACGTTGGCGTCGCGCGGAAGATTGGATCCACCGAAATTCAGTCCGTTGAGCGTCGTCTGATTCTGATCCGGCGACAGACCGAGCACGGAGAATCCTGACGGATCGCCATCCTGCCCGGGAACCAGAGTGACTCCGGGGAGAGAAGCAGCCATTGCCGCGATGTCTCCCTGCTGGTCGGCGGGCACGGCGCTGTTGTCGACTGGTCGCTCGCTGCCGCTGATGTCGGGCGTTGCATCGTTGCGCTCGGGTCGATCGCGTTGTCCAACGACCCTCACCGTGTCGAGCTGACCGGCCGCGCGCTGGAGTCTGGCGTCAGCGACAAGAATCTCCTGGTCAGCTGTGCGTTTTACCTCGAAGCGACGCGCACCATATCCAATCGCCGAGAATTCGACGAAGTAATCACCTTCACCACCGGGGAAAGTGATGGTGTAGCGACCGTTTTTGTCGGTGCGGGCGGTGCGATTGACGTTTCCGGAAAGCGATGTCGCTGTGACCTTGGCGTCCTCGAGCGGTTTGCCCTCTGGACCAATGACCTGGCCGCGGATGATGTCGACCTGCGCGGAAGCGGGCCGCGCGAAAGCGGCCGAAGCAGCCAACACGATGACGAGTGCGCGAATCAATGAGCCGAGGCGCATGAAGAGCTGGAGGAGGTTGTCGCGCCGCGCGGCGACGGCCGGCAGTCAGCGCGTTACTACTTTGACTCCCGGATATTAAGGATGGTTGCCCTTCGGCGAACAGCTGAAGGGCGCTACCTATGGATTGATCGATTCGCCTGGTTTGGGAGGCGTCCGGCCGCTGCTGCTGCGGGTAGGAACCACGGCCGCTCTGGCGAGCAGCTTACACAGATCGGCGTCCGCCATCTTGTCCCAGTCGTCCGGAAAGCGCGCGAGTCGACGACGTTCGTGTTGCGACTCGAAGCAGAGCCACCCTTCGCCGTAATCTCCGAGGTAATCTTCGGCGGCAGTTTTTGGGTGGATCGACGAGCGCAGCACCGGCCACACTCTCCATTTCACGCCTGTCTCGTCGACGAAATCTCGCACTGCCATCGGCTCCTTCCTCCACGGTGCACGGTGTAAGTATTTCTATTGCGAAAACCGTACACATGAGGCCGAGCAGGGGGGCTATTCCAGCCTAACTTCTTCCCCCGGTGAGTCTTATGGCGTCCGTACTCGATTTCGCGTCCCCATAGTTCAAGCGCGAGGGCAGCGAGTCAAGAGCGGAAATTTTGTTTGTGATAGAAAAACGACACTAAATGATAGAAAAGTGGCAGTGAACTAACGGATAACCGCTGCCCCGCAGTTTGAGCAGTACTCGGCATCGGCTTCCGGGCGAGGGCCGCACTTTCCACAGACCGGCGCATTTCCGGCGCGCATCACCGCCACCGCCTGCTCGGTGTATCGCGCCTTGAGGGGGACATAATCGGCGTCGGAGATTTTGCCGGTTTGTCGATCGAACTCCAGCTCACGCAACGCATCGAGGGCTGGACTTGTCCCTGACTTGCCGAGTCGCGGGGCACGGGTGACGGGTGCCAATTCCGGGCGAAAAAGTGGGTACAGCACGTAGCAGAGTGATGCCACTGCCAGCGCCGTCCCGATTATAAGCGCGGTCACGCGTCGCGCCTCACTGCAGCGTCGAGGGCGGCGAGCTCGCCCTCGGTGGCGTCAACCGGATGCGGGGCGACGGTGGCTGGTACTGGAGAGCGCGATTTCCACCGCTTGAGCAATGCGCCGACGATCACCGCACCCGCTCCGAGGGCGACGAAAGGCATCGTGTAGCCGACGAGATTGAATCCGCTCCTGACCGGCGCCATCAGAACCTTTTCGCCGTAGACGGCTTTGAATGCCGCCAGAATTTCCTGGGCGCTGTGCCCGCCGAGGACGAGCCCCATCACATCGGCGTGCATCGCCGGCGAAACGGTGCAGGCAAAGTCGGTGGTCCGGCAGGTGAAGACGTCGAGGTTGCACCCGCACTGGCAGTGTAACTGGTGCTCGAGGTCGTCCCGCTGCGCGTCGGTCATCGAGGCCGTTGCATTGGTTTTCGGCGGCAACGTCACCGGCCGATACACGTCGTTCGCCTCCGCCATCGGCCCATTGAACGTCTGCACCGCCGCCTGTGCACCGAGTGAACGCCGCGGTAATGCCGCAGCCACAAGCCCAAGTACCGGAAGTCCCAAAACAAAATCGCGTCTAGTTATCACGCCTCCCGCCTCCCGCTTCATGCGCCGACAAGATCTCCCACATCCCCAATCGGCCGAGGCTTCAGAACGGCAGCGTACCCCGCCTGTACCCTCTTCCTATCCGCCGCCGGCCACATCACCACCAACCCCCCGATCGCCATCAACGCCCCGCCGAGCCAAACCCAGCGCACCAACGGGTTGAACGTCACGCGAATCTCCGCCGCATCCGCTCCCCTTACTCCCGCGAGCACCACATATAGATCCTGCTTGAACGAACCCATGATCCCGACTTCGGTCGACGGCTCGAACGTCGGCGCTCCCCGCGAATCGACGTGCTGCCGCTTCTCGCTGGTGATCACGCCCGCCGGTTTGCCATCACGGGTAACGTCGAGCGCAATCGCCGTCACTTCACGGTTCAACACGTTGTACCGCGAAATCCCTTGATTGAGGAACGTCCACCGATGCCCCCACGCGTCGGTCACCGCCCTGGTCTCGCCCGCGTTCAGAGTCAGATCGAATTCGCGCTTGAACGCCAGACCGGCAAAGGCAGCGAACACCACCACCACTCCCGCGTGGACGATGTATCCGCCGTAGCGACGCCGATTGCGCGCGATCAGTCGTGGCAAGGCTATCAGTCGCGATTCGTCGTACATGCGATGCCGCGCATTGACGCCCTTGTAGAACTCCTGGAAGATCGTCGCCAGCACCAGCGCACCGAAGGAATAGGAGAGCAGCGCTGCCAGATCGTGCACGCCGATCGCGAAGAAGAGGATTCCAATAGTCGCGGCCGCCGCAGTCGGGATGAGGAACTGGCGCTTCAGGTTCGCGATCGACGCCCGGCGCCACGCGATCAACGGCCCGATACCCGTCAACAACAACAGCAGTAATCCCAGCGGAATATTGACTGTGTTAAAGAACGGCGGACCGACCGTGATCTTGTTGCCCCGCACCGCTTCGGAGATTATCGGAAACAGCGTTCCCCACAAAACGGAGAACGCGATTCCGACCAGCACCAGATTGTTGTAGAGGAACGCCGCCTCTCGACTGACCATGCTCTCCAGCTCGGCGTGCGACCGCAAATCGTTGAGTCGGGTCGAGACGAGATAGGCGGTCACTGCAATTGCGAGGATCAGAAAACCCGCGAACCACTTCCCCACCGGCGACTGCGCAAAGGAGTGGACGCTCGAGATCACACCGCTGCGAGTGATGAATGTGCCGAAGATCGCCAGCAGAAACGCCGAGACCACCAGCGTGACGTTCCACTTCCGCAGCATCCCGCGTTTCTCCTGCACCATGATCGAATGGAGAAACGCGGTGTTCACCAGCCACGGTAGCAGCGACGCGTTCTCCACTGGATCCCAGGCCCAGTAGCCGCCCCAGCCAAGCTCTACGTACGCCCACCACATGCCGAGGACGATGCCGACTGTATTGAAGAACCAGGCGAGGAGCGCCCAGCGTCGCACGGCGGCCAGCCACTCGGCGTCGAGACGACGCGTCAGCAATGCGGCGATCGCAAAGGCGAAGGGAATCGACGTGCCGACGTATCCGAGGTAGAGGTTCGGCGGATGGATCGCCATACCCGGATTCTGGAGCTGCGGATTCAGGCCGCGGCCATCGATCGGAATCCAATCAAGCCGCTCGAACGGATTGGACCCCAGGCAGATCGTGGCGAGGAAGAAAAAGAGGATCAGGGCGAGTGTACCCGAGACGTAGGGCATCAGCTCGCGATTGCTCGTTCGATTCGTGTACAGCGTGATCGCCGAGTAAATCGAAAGAATCAGCGCCCAGAAAAGCAGCGAGCCCGACTGCCCACCCCAGAAGGCGGTGATCGTGTACACCTTCGGCAGATTCGCACTCGTGAACGACGCAACGTACTTGATAGAGAAATCGTGCGTCAGCAGCGCCGTCCACAGGCCCAGCGACGCCAGCACCACCATCGCCAGCGTCGCGTAAATCGCTCTTTCGCCGCTCTCGATCAGATCGTTGCGGCGCATCTGTCCGCCGGCGAACGAAACCGTTGCTGCCCAGGCCGCCATCAACAGGGCGACCCAGAGGGACAGCTCACCGACCAGGATCACGCCCCGGGCTCCACGGGGATTATTCCACGACCAATTGCAGCGTGTCCATCGATACCATCAATGGTGAGGTCACCATCAATGGTGAGGTCGCCACCGATCCGCAGGGTAGAAGTTTTCACGACCGGAATATAGGCGCGCACACAACTGATTACGCGCTCGTTGGAGTTGAATGGTCTGGAAAACTCTGTTGCGCTCGAGCTACACATTGGGGGGGTTAAGCCCGTATTTCCGCCAACGCGATGCTCGGTCACCGTTGTACAAATTGAACCATACAAAAGACTTACGCACCTCTGAGCATCCGAGAGCAAGGCCTCGGAGGCGGCGTCCAGTTTGCATTTGGGCCGAGCCCGATGCGCCATCGCCGAGGCTAATGAGCCAGACCAGCGTTCCATTTCGCTCCGTCATTGCGGGGACTCACCTTCCAGCGCTCGACGGCTTACGCGCCGTCGCCGTGTTCACCGTGGTTGCCTCTCACGCTGGATTCGCAAACGTCCCGGGAGATTTGGGAGTAAGCGCGTTCTTCGTCCTCAGTGGCTTCTTGATAACCCGCCTGCTCCTTCAGGAGTACGACTCGACCGGAACGGTCTCGAAGCGGCAATTCTATCTCCGGCGCACGCTGAGGATATTCCCCGCGTACTACGTTTTTCTGCTCGTCTCCTTCGCGCTCGACGCGCGGGCCGGACAGCACTGGTCATCGACACAGCTTTTGACCGCGATCACATATACCGTCAATTACTTCAACGCGTTCAATCACCACCCGTCGACATCCATAGCGCATGCATGGTCGCTCGGCGTCGAAGAGCAATTCTACCTGCTGTGGCCGATCGTTTTCGTCGCACTCCTCGCACGCGGGCGTCGCGCTGTCGTAATTGGATTGAGCGTGCTCGGGCTCGCGGCGTTGGCGTGGCGTTCGTGGCTCACACTCGGCGCACACGTGGACGTGTCATACGTCTACAACGCTTTCGACACACGCTTCGACAATCTCGCCGTCGGCTGCCTGTTGGCGGTGGTGGTCGATTATGATCGCGTCGTCTCGGCCGCCACACATGTCGGAGCGCGATCGTTGTTTCCGTTTCTGACTCTTTCTTTGCTCGTTGCCTCACGACTGGGCACGCCTGCCGCCTATCACTACTCGATCGGGTTCACGATTGACGCGCTACTGGTCGCAATTCTCATCGTGCAGCTGCTTCAGCTCTATACGGTCTCGCTGTGGTCATGGATCGAATGGCCGGTAGTTCGATATCTTGGCAAGATCTCTTACCCGATCTATTTGTATCACGCGTGGGGGGCGTCGTTTGGTCATCGTGTTCCGGGTCACTCGCATAGCCTGGAGTTTGTCGGCGGAATTATCGCGACCGTCGCTCTCGCCAGCGGGTCATACTACCTGGTCGAGCGACCCTTCCTGAAGCTCAAGCAACGCTTCGAGCCGAGCCGGCGCCCGCAAAGACCAGCAGAAGCCCTGCCCGAGCCAATCCCTCTGCTCGTGGTGAACGCGTGAACGGTTTGGTTGCCCTGCATGGCGAAAGCAGGGCAGCTCACCAAACCAGAATCATCTGCCGGCGGTTACCTCTCGCTCTATCACTGCTTCGTACTGCTCGCTGTCAGAGGTGGCGCCGGCTTGAAGCTCGCCGGGAGTTTGGTCCCCGTCGCGTTGGTGTGTACTTCGACGATGTCGCCCTTCATCGAGCCGAGCGCGTCCAACAGCTCTTTCTGCTCGCGGGCGGGCACCTTGAAAGCATTTAACGCGTAGGTGAGGTCCTCCACCAGCGCGTTGAACTCACCGTCGGTCACTCCCATGTTGCGATGCGCTTCCTTCATCGACTTGCCGGTGTACGCGCACGGTCCGCCAGTCTCGGCGCAGACTTGGTCGACGAGCTCGACCTTAAAGCGTGGAATATTGGTGCGGGCGAACTTCTTGTTGATCCGCGGATCGGCGGCAACTTTCGCTACGAAGGTGTCGACCACCGCTGCGATCGCCGACTTCCCGCCCAATCTGTCGTAGAGCGACTTGTTGCCGGTGGTATCGGTCGTCGCCGCCGTGCTGCTCGCCGCCAATGTATCGCTGCCCGCCTGTTCCTTCTTGGCGCACCCCACCGTTCCGAGAAAAGCAAAACCAAGTCCGACGACTGTGACGCGTGATCTGCGCAGACGATTTGACATAGGCTCTCCCGTGAAAGGTCGCTCTCGCGTCACCGTGTTTGGCTCGGTGACGCTAGGTGGAAACGACTTTCGGCTCCGCTTTCTTGTAGCCCGGAGTGTTTTTGTATTTCTCTGGTGCGTTCTCGTAGCGCGATGCGCATTTGGCGAGCAGGGTCGTTGCGCGGAAGGTATTGTCGCGGCCGAGTCGTCCTTCGACCACGACGTCGACGCCGTCGGTGAAGGTGTCGGGAGTGATGCCGCGATAGAGGACGTTGTACGTCTGCGCGCCGTCGGTCATCTTGAACGCCACTTCGCGGCCACCGGGATCGCGAACGATCGAGCCGGTAACGACGCGCGCCCCGACCTTCACGCCGGTGTTATAGAACGTCGGATCCGCTTTCGTCTTCGCGGAGAGCTCGCCAGGAGTGAGGTAATAGACGCCGGTGTCGCGGATGGCGCTCGCGGCGAGATAGCCGGCGGTGCCAATGACGAGGACACCGCCGATGATGAACTTGGTGCGTGGCTTCACAACTGGAATATAGGTGAATGGCAAGCGCTAGATGAACCTTGGCCCGCCCACCGGCCTCCTCTAGGCGCGATACTGATCGGACGCACGCCGACTCCGATTCGGTGCACGGAATTCCGCCAGCAGGTCCCGCAACATCGAGCCGAGCTGAGCCGCCGTCGGACGCTCCTCCGGCTCCTTGCGCAGCGCGCTGGTAACGGCGACCTCGAGCTTGGGGTGCGCATCGGCGACAAGCGTGGTCAGCGGCAGCGGCTTCTCGGTGGCGTGAATCCGCATCAGCGACAGGTGCCCGCCCGCCGTCGTCTCGAACGGCAATCTTCCCGACACCATCTCGTAAATCATGACTCCCACCGCGTAGACGTCGGCGCGTCCATCGTACGGCTGGCTGAACACCCGCTCGGGAGCCATGTACGCGGGGGTGCCGAGGAACATGCCCGACATCGTCATAGTATGTTCGCCGGACCGTTGCGATTCGTCGGTGAGCTTGGCAATGCCGAAGTCGATCACCTTCACCGTCTGCTCCCCGTTCGTTCCCTGCAGAAAAACGTTGCTCGGCTTGATATCGCGGTGGACGATTCCCGCAGCGTGCGCCTGTGCCAGCGCGTCACAAACGCAGCAGGCGATCTCGGTGGCGCGCTGCTGACTAAGCTTGCCGGCGGCGCGAAGCTCCTGCGACAGTGAGTGTCCCTCCAGCAGCTCCATCACCAGATAGGCGAGGCTGCCCGCCGAAACATTGAAGTCGAGCACGCTGACGGCGTTCTGATGATTCACCCGGCAAGCCGAGATGCCTTCCAGACGAAAGCGCTCCAGACTCTCCGCGCCCTCTCGTCCAACCGCCGGCCGAAAGACTTTGATCGCCACCGGATGATGGAGAAGGATGTGCTCACCCCGATAAACCGTACCGAATCCACCCGACCCGAGCTTTGATCCGATTCGATACTTGTCGTCGAGAACGTGTCCGGGGAGCGCTTCCGACAGCGCGGCAAATATCTGCTCCGTTCGCCTCGCCGTCCTGACATTCGCTGCTCTCGATTCGGCTAGCAGCTGGTTCTTCAGAATCAGCTCGGAATTCTTTCGCTCCAGCTCCTCGGTGCGGAGCGAAATCAGTCGCCGCTGCAAGAAATGGCTGCGCGCGTATCGCCCCATCGAATAGTTGGCGAAGAAGCCGAGGACGACCATTCCCAGCAGGAAGAAGACGTTGCTCCCAACGACAACGGTCGGAGTCTCATGGACGACGATCGCGGCGATCGGATAAACGGCCAGGGTGAAGGCAGAGATGGCCACGCCGTACGGAACACTCAGTCGCACTAGCGTGAATGCGTAAACGATCACCATGAAGAGACCGACGTCGTAAAGACCGCTGATTGGCTGCGGAATGAGCGACGTCATGCCGATGATGCCGCCCAGTGCGACCAGGATCACCAGCGTCAGCGCCAGATCTCTGTAGTGCCGGAAATGTTTCGAATAACTGAACCAGAGCCCGCCGAGTGCCGCCGGCGCGACCACCAGATAGCGGATGAACCAGATCTTTAGCAGCTGCTCTCGCGCGAGAAAGAAATCAACGAATCCGTAGGCGCTGTACAAGAGCACACCGACGACAAGTGCCAGACGGGCCTGACCGAGCGTTCGCGCGAAGTACTCCTCCTGAAACTCGCGCTCCAGATCCCTGTCGTCGAAGCGCAACGTGATCGGATGCATGTGAACTTCGACTTCGGCATCGGGCGAATTGTCGTCACGCAGCCACTCGTCGCGCAGCGCCTGGATCTGATTCGCGACTGGGCCTGGGCTGGCCGCGGCTTTCGGCGGCGGCCGGAAATCGATGGTCGGGCGATCGCTCGGTTCCAGCGTGATTGGAGCCATTGAGCCTTTGCGGAGGTGAAGATGGGCGAAAGAATGCGTTGAGCTTTTCCGCGCCGCAATACGAGGCCCGAAAATGCCGGGCGAAGCTACTACGTCATCTGACGTATTTGGTCGCCGGACCGGCGCCGTATTGTTCGCCCGTTGCCGTCAGCCGTGATCGACCCAAAGCCGCAAGGAGGCGAAAATGCGAAAGCTCAGAACCTGTATCATGGTGGTTGGGCTCGTTCCCGGCCTGGCGGCAGCGCAAAATCCGCCTAGTGTTGAGTGGCCGCTCGACTCGGGGTCCAAAGTCAGAATCACATCGCCGGCATTCGGGCTTTCTCCACGAGTAGAAATGCTGGTCTCCACCGCGGCCGACACGCTCTTCGTCCGACACGCGAAGAAGGATTCCACGCTGGCCATTACAGTGCCGGACATTTCCAGACTCGAGGTCGCGCGCGGCACCCACACGCAGAAGGCGAAGGGCGCATTGATCGGCTTGCTGATTGGCGGCCTGGCTGGCGCGGCCATCGGCGCCGCCAGTTACACGCCCACGACTTGTGGTGGCGACGGTTTTTGTTTCGACTTCGGTCCGGAGTTCGGCACCACCATACTCGGCGTGCTCGGCGCCGGCGTTGGAGCACTGATCGGGGCGATAGTCGGCTCACATCCGACCGATACCTGGGTCCCGGTCACAATCCCTGCGAGGTAACGACCATGCGCAAACTCCTCTCGATCGTGGTCCTGATTCCGACGTTCGCTGCCGCACAGGCACGAGTCCCGACCTGGCCGCTTGACTCCGGATCCAGAATCAGAGTTCTCTCCGCTGTCTTCGGCGATCAATCTCAGATCGGCACCTTGATCTCGACGCGGGCGGATACCGTGCTTTTTCGGCCCGCCGCAAACTTGACTCCCTTCGCCGTCACCACATCGAACATCGTTAAGCTCGACGTGGCGCGTGGGCGCCATCAGCAAAAAGCGAAAGGCGCCTTGATCGGTTTTCTGGTCGGAGCGGCAGGTGGCGCGGCGCTGGCAGCGGCGACCACCAAACCGCCAGACTGCTCCAACGGGTGCACCATCGGCGACCTTACTCGGGGACAAACTGCTGTCATCGGCGGTGCACTGGGCGCGATCGGTGGCACTTTAGTCGGAACACTGATAGGAGCGCTACTGGGAGCGGACACATGGGTGCCGGTCGCCGTGCCGCATAGTTAGCCGACCTCAGCCCAGGCAGCTCGGCCGACTATTGTTGCGTCGGACGAGCTCGCCACTCTCGCCAGCGACGCACCGGCTCGAGGATCCAGCAGGCGATGGTGATGCAAACTACGGACAGCATGCCGAAGACAAAGACGCCAAACAACCCAATCAGTGAAACGGTGGCGACCGCTAATCCCGCCGGACCGGTCGGCTGCTTTGGATGTATCCACCCGATGAGCATGACTGTGCTGTGTACCAATTCGATCGCAAACCAGACTCCGGAGACGCCGAGGACGAGTCCGATCGTGTTCAACAACACGTTCACCGCCCGTCGTGCGAAGCTCGGACGGACGGAACTCGTATTGGGAGAGCGATTTACCGTGTCGCCGCCGCTTGCAGCATGCTGGCGATACGCGATTCGATTTCGCCTGTCGTCGCGCAGCGGATGTACTCACCGCTAAACGCCACCGGCCGCGCCATCGCGTCGACTGTGGTCGTGACTTTCGTGTTGGCCGAGTCGACAGCCGCGAGCTGCGTCACTACTGACAAATTCACGTCGTAGAAATCCGCGCTCGGCCGCGCTTGTGGGCTGCCACAATCGATGTACTTGCTCAGTCGAACGCCACCTAGCTGACGACGGATCTGCAGACCGCGATTGCCGAAGAGGTGGCTCCCCGGATCGATCGTACCTGGCGCAATGCCCAACGAATCGAAGACGGTGGGAATCGCGGCCCATAGTTTCGCCACCGGCGCAGCGATGCTCGACTCGCCGGCGATTGGCGCGGAACCGTGTTCGATCGCGTGCATGGCGCCTTCGGCGGTGCTGCCGATGACCCGCGCTGTCTCCGTACTCGCTGAGCCAGGCGCAGTATTGGACGATGCGCAGCCAAAGGCCACTGCGATTGCAACCAGAGTGAGCCGGGTCATCGTGACCTCCAGTTTTCAGTCAGATCGAATTACGGCCGCCAGCGCTTCCGGGCCCAGTAAACCAGAACCGCCGGCAACACGATCATCATCGCCAGACCGATCATCGCCGTCAGGATCTGGCGAATGGAGAGCGGGGCTACCTTATAGTATGCGATAGGAGTGCGGCTCCCGCGCCGGTTCCGACTACGTCCCAGGTCAGGTCGCGGACGCTGAAGATATTCCCCGGCGTCCGCTGGTCGTGGATCTCCCGACCCAATCCAAATCCAATAGTGATTCCGATTGCGCCCGCCATCGCCGAGCGGTGATGCACCCGCGCCGCCTGCAGAGCGCTGTAGGAAAGGCTCTCGATGAACGCCGAGATGAAGAAGTGCTTGATCTTGTCGATGCCAAACCAGGCGTCAGGGTGTGGCTGCGGCGCAGCGATCTGTCCATAGACGACATTGATCGCCAGCCAAAGACTCATGATCGATGTCACTTCGTCCGTCGCCGCGCGGACTTTGATTTCGAGCTACCGCTCTTAACCGCCTCCCGCCTCCCGCTCTTCCGCCGTTTCTTCCCCGACCCAACCTCATCGCCCTTATCGCGCGCCCACGAGAGAGCGCCCCTCACCGCCCGCTGCCAGCCCTGCACCAACGCAGTCGCAGCGGACTTCTCCATCGCCGGCGTGAATCGCGTGAATTGTCTGGTGCCGATGAACTCGGCGACGTCGCGCCACACCCCGCCACCAATGCCGGCCAGACCAGCCGCACCGAGCGCGGTCGTCTCGATCATGTCCGGACGCTCCACCGGAATGCCGAGCACATCGGATTGGAACTGGAGCAGCCAGTTATTAGCCGCGGCGCCGCCATCGACGCGCAACGATTGAAAGCTCACCCGTGCGCGCCTCGCCATCGCGGCCAGCATCTCGGCGGATCCGTAAGCCATCGCCTCCAGCGCAGCGCGTGCGAAGTGTGCTCTGGTCGTCCCTCGCGTCAGTCCGACGATCGTTCCCCGCGCCCGCGGTTCCCAGTTCGGGGCGCCGAGTCCGACCAGTGCCGGTACGAAATAGACGCCGTCGTTCGATTCGAGTGATCGCGCCAGGCGCTCACTCTCTTCGGCGTTGAACAAAATCCCGAGTCCATCGCGCAGCCATTGAATCGCCGCACCGGCGACGAAGATGGATGCCTCGAGGGCGTAGGCCGCGCCGCCCTTCTCATCGCACGCTACCGTCGCCAGCAGTCCGTCGCCCGGGCGCGGAACCTTGTTCCCGGTGTTGAGCAGCAGAAACGCGCCGGTGCCGTAAGTGTTCTTCGCCTGACCGGCGCCGCAGCATCCCTGACCGAACAGTGCTGCCTGTTGATCGCCGGCGACTCCAGTGATCGGAATCGCCTTACCGAAAAACGAAGTCACTGTCTTGCCGAAATCTCCCGCCGACGGGCGAACCTCGGGCAGGATGTCCATCGGAACGTGGAAGAGATCGCACAGCTCTTTGCTCCAGCGGAGTCGCGTGATGTCGAACAGGAGAGTGCGCGACGCGTTGGTCGGATCGGTAGCGTGCACCTTCCCGCCGGTGAGCTTCCAGATCAACCACGTATCGATGGTGCCCGCGAGCAATCGACCGTTGCGGGCGACGAACGCGATCTCCGGTTTCTTGAGCAGCCACTCGATCTTGCTCGCCGAGAAGTAGGGATCGGGGCGAAGACCGGTGTGCTGCGCGATGAACGCCGCCTTGTTTCGCAGCTGCAGGCAGCGCTCGGTGGTGCGACGATCCTGCCAGACGATGGCGCGCGCCAGTGGCTTTCCGGTATCGCGGTGCCAGAGCACGACCGTTTCGCGCTGATTGGTGATGCCGATCGCATCGGGACGCACACCAGCCATCGCGATCGCATCACGCGCCGCGAGCAAAGTGCGCTCGAGAATCTCCTCCGCGTCGTGCTCGACCCACCCAGGCTGTGGATAGTGTTGGGTGATTTCCTGATAGCCGCGTCCCGTCACGCGACCGTCGGACGCCAACATCAGCGCGGTGGTGCCTGTCGTGCCCTGATCGATGGCGAGAACCTGCTTCAGCGTGGTATCGACGCGACGCGCCGGAAAGAATACGTCCTGGCCGCCAGAAGGCACTTCCTCCGCCCTTGTCAGCTTCGCACCCTCGTGTCAGAAGGTTCGGTCGGTCTGTATTGGCAGGCGAGCGACGCCAAGACAGTAACAATGATTAACCCAGCTCTCATTCGACGCGCGGCTCCTTGCGTCGCTCTGGAAAGTATTCGTCGAGAAATGCTATCAGCGCGCTCTCTTCCGGCGCGTGTCCCATTCCGTTGTCGGAGTGGACGAGGTCTTTCGGGAGCGAAATGGTGGTTCCGCTGCGCAGATACTTCATGACGACCACGGGGTGAACGTACGACTTCCTGGCGATCGCGGGCGTGTTGCCCAGCTCGGCGGCGACGAGACGAACAGCGGTGACGACGTTCTTCTTCCGCTCGTTGGCGCTCTTGCCCTTCCCCAGCTCGGCCAGCACGGTCGCTGCACGCAGCGTTCCACCCCAGGTCCGGAAATCCTTGGCCGTGTACGGAAACTGCGCCACGTGCTCGATGTACTCGTTCACGTCGCGCGAGTCGACGTCGCGCCACTTCCGACCCTCGAGATAACGAAAGAGCCGCGGCCCCGGCGTCTTCAAAAGCGCCGAGACAAAACGGGCGAGGTCTTTAGCGACTACCACGTTGCGCTGCGTGATCGATCTCTTGCCCTTGTACTCGAATTCAACGGTGTCGCCTATCACGCTGACGTGAGATTTCCGCATCGTCGTGATGCCGAAGGTGTTGTTTTCCTTCTGGTACTTCTCGCTGCCAACCCGAAAGAACCCGTACGCAATTAATCGAACGATGCCGGCGCACACCTTCTCCCTCGTCAGATCCCTCCTTCTGAAATCCCGCTGAATCTTCGACCGCAACGTCGGTAGATCGCGCGCCATCTGCCGCACGCGGTAGTACTTCCGCAGCTCGCCCTTCTCGACGGCGCGCGGATGGTACTTGTACTGCTTGCGACCGCGCGCATCGAAGCCCCACACCTGAATCGCCGCCCGGGAATTGGTCGAGATGTGCACGTCTCGCCAGGCGGGCGGAATCCGCAACGCGTCGATGCGCTCCAGCTCCCGCGCTGCGTTCACCGCACTGCCAGTCGGGCCCTTGTACCGGAATCCCCGTGACTTCGAGCCTTCACGAACGATCCACTTCTGCGCCATTTACCCCGATTGCCGCCCCGAAAAACAGCAGCCCAAGAGAGAAACTTTCTGGGTAGATTTGGTTTCTGCCGGCGCAAGACTCCGGCCGCCGGCCGCCGCAAATCTACCAACTAAGACATCTCCATGCCCTTCAAATTCCTGACGCTGGAGGTCGCGGACCGCGTCGCCACGCTGACGATCAACCGCCCCGACAAGCTCAACGCCCTGAATGATGCGACCATCACCGAGCTCGGACACGCCATCGACGAGATCCGCGTCGATGATGCGATCGGCGGCGCCATCCTCACCGGCGCCGGACGCGCCTTCGTCGCCGGCGCCGACATCTCGGAATTGTCGGGCCAGACTCCAGTGCTCGGCAAGGCGCGTGCGCGCGCGGGTCAGGATGTGTTCCGCAGATTCGAGACCTGCCCCAAGCCGGTGATCGCGGCGGTCAATGGCTTCGCGCTTGGCGGGGGTTGTGAGCTGGCGATGGCGTGTCACATCCGCATCGCATCCGACGCCGCCAAGTTCGGTCAGCCTGAGAGCAAGCTGGGGATTTTACCGGGGTACGGCGGCAGTCAGCGACTGCCGCGCCTCGTCGGCAAGGGACGCGCCCTGCAACTTCTCATGACGGGCGAGATGATCGACGCTGCCGAGGCATTTCGCATTGGCCTCGTCAACAAAGTCGTCCCGGCGGCGGATCTCATGAACACCGCCCGGGAAATGATGAAGACCATTCTCGCCAACGGTCCGCTGGCCGTCGCCCTCTGCATCGAAGCAATCGATCGCGGGCTGGAGATGTCCCTCGAGGAGGGACTCATCCTCGAGGCCAATCATTTCGGATTGCTAGCCGCCACGGAGGACATGCGCGAAGGAATGCGCGCGTTCCTGGAGAAGCGAACACCAGCCTTTAAAGGGAAATGAACGTTACGCGCGGGCGTAGCTTCAAGGGGAAATGAAGGTTTGGCTCGAGAGCATCGCGATCCGTGACTTCCGCAATCTGGAACGAGTAGATCTCGAGCTCCCGCCGGAAGGTGTTGCCCTCATCGGCGACAACGGCCACGGCAAAACCAATTTCCTGGAAGCGATTTATTATCTCCAGCTTCTGAGATCCGTCCGGGATGCGCGCGACCAGGATCTCACTCGCTTCGACACCTCTGGCTTTCACATCAGCGCGATTACCAGGTCACCGAGCGAACACCAGGTAGCCGTCGGCTTCGACAAGATATCAAAACGAAAGAAAGTCACCATCGACGGCGCCAGTCCCCGCCGCTTGAGCGATGCGCTCGGCTCCCTGCCGTCGGTAATGTTCTCGCCGCGCGATCTCGAGCTGGTGAGCGGCGCGCCGACGGAGCGAAGACGCTACATCGATCTCGTCCTCGCCCTCACCGATCGCCGATACCTGAATGCTCTCCAGCACTACCGCGCCAATCTCGTCCGCCGCAACGCTGCGCTGCGCGATGCCGCTCGCCGCGGCGGCCGTTTCGCTGACGAACGTGTCGCCGTCTGGGAGCCCGCCCTCGCCGAGCACGGGACGGTACTCATCGAAGCCAGGGCGAAATGGGTCGAGGATTCGGCGGCGGAATTCACGAGGCTCTCCGAGATGATCGGCGAGCAGGGACGGTCGACGATGCGCTACATCAGTCCGTTCGCGGAATCAGAAGCACGACACGACGTGCTACTCGCCGCCTTCGAGGAGAAACGCGAGCTCGACATCAAACGAGGTCTTACACACGTCGGTCCGCATCGGGACGATGTCGAGCTCACGATCGATGGCCGCGAGCTACGCCTCTTCGGTTCTGCCGGTCAACAGCGAACCGCCGCGATCGCGCTGCGAATGCTCGAAGCCGCAACACTTCGTGAGCACGCCGGCGCCGAGCCGATTCTGCTGCTCGATGATCCATTCGCCGAGCTCGATACGAGACGCAACGCCAGAATTCTCGAGTTGCTGCAGCAGGGCGGGCTCGGTCAAACAATCCTCGCCGTCCCCCGCGAGTCGGACATACCGGCCGAGCTGATGAAGCTCGACCGGTTATCGATCCGCAATGGAGTTATTGACGGCCAATAGCGACGGCTTTGTCGAGATGATCCCCGCCGCGGTGCTGCACGTTCACGAACAGACGATTGTTGTCGCCTCTCTCCCAGTAAAGCCCGGTTGGCTCGGCGTCGCAGTCGGTGAGGCTCCCGAATCTTTCGACGCTGGAGGCTGCCGAGTGTGGCCCGGTGCTGGGACGGGCCACCCAGATGTCGTCACCCTTTTTCTTGGTCGCGAAGTTTCCACCTGGATCTTCGGCGATGTAGAGATTCCCGGCGGGATCCAACGCCAGGTTGTCGGGCCATTCAAACTCGGACGTGGTGTTGAGGCCAGGCTTCACATAGTCGTAGACAAACGCCGTCGAGTGCGTTGACCCACCGCTCGGCTCACGGAGATCGATTCCCAGCACCCGGTTGTCGACGGGACCCGTCGGGCTGGTGACGGCGACGTACAGGGTGTTGATGCTACCGCGATTGCTGCCGGTGGAGGTCGCAATCTCCACATCCTCCGGGCGATTGTAACCAGTCGCACCTACCGCGTCCGCTGCTGCAGCTGCATCGATCTGCACGGCATTGCGATCGAGCGGAATCCACTCCGCTTCACCGGTGCGATCACCGGTCGGCGAAGTGATCTTCAGAACATAGAGCTGTCCGCTCGACAGATCGCCCTTCACATCGGGCGTGAACTTATAGATGTAGCCAGGATTGCGCTCGCTGATGCTGTACAGATTTCCCTGCTTGTCGAAGCGCATCCCTTCGTGCGACTTGGAGCCGATTGCCGGACGAGCAATGATTCTGTCGAGCACTGACGGATCGCTCGCGCTCGGAACGAGCTCATAGGCGAGTCCGGCTTTGGCGCTCGGGTAATCCGGATCCGGCTTGCTGGCGGCGTTGGTCTCTTCGCCGATGAGCAGCGTTCCCCACGGCGTCCAGACGATCGGATCGAGACTCTCCCAATCGCTGCGGAACGCGAAGCGCTTGGTGCTGTTCGGGCCAAGGTTCTGCAGATCGGTCACGCTGACCTCGCTGACGCTTCCTTCAGCCGGCCGATAAAGGTACCGCCCTGCCTGCGGACCACTTTCATTCTGTGTATTCATGTCGATCGCATCTGCGACTTGCGGCTCGCTGACTATGATCGACTGGGTGAATCCGGCGGGAAGAGAGACCGGATTGACCGGGTCGCCGCCGGAGACCGTGCACGCGTACGACGACGAGAGCGGTGTAAACTCGAATCCGTTGCCACCGAGTCCCATCGAGGCGACGAACGACGTCATGTGCGGGTTGGGAGCCGTCGTTACGGCATCATCGGCACAAGCGGCAACAGCTACTGCGGTAGCGCCGACGACAAGGAGCCGCCCGGCGTAATGCGAGATGTGCATGAACTTCCTCGGGAGAGAGTGGAGCGGGAAGTTCTCCGGGCATCGACACGGTGGGGGGACGGTGCGGTCTCGACTGTGTAACCTGTACGTCAATAACAGAACGGGTGCGAGCAATGACAGGCGCGGGTATCGGTTGCCAGTTCACTACGTCGTGACTTACCTCCCTCGCGCTATAGCCACTGCTTGTGCTCCGAATGGCGCCATCTGACGTCATGACGTCGTGAACTGAGCACTCACGTCTTTGCTACTCACTGCTCGCACCCGTTCTGTTATGTTTTAGACGATTCCAGGTCGAAGCGCATACCATAGAATAGTTTCGAGAATAGTTTCGAGAATAAACTTCCAAGCCATGAGGGCGCCGATGTCGACTGATTCCGGGAAGAAACACACCCACGACTACAAAGCTCGCCTGATCTGGGACGGGAATCTCGGAACAGGCACCACCACATATACTGGATACGGTCGCAAGTATCGACTGCAGATCGAGGGCAAGCCCGAGTTGGTTGGGAGCGCCGATCCGATGTTCCGCGGCGACGCCAATATCTACAATCCGGAAGA